>CALVHG010000004.1 GCA_944327285.1 uncultured Desulfovibrio sp.
CCCATCCCTCCCCCGAAAACTTTTATTCGGGTCATTCGACAACGCGGGGCTTCGAGCGAGTTTCCTCTGCCGCGCGTCCCCCGGTTGCGCGAACAGCAGAAACAGCCCCGCAACGGGGCTGTTTCTGTCTTCATGGCGAGGCGGCGGCGCAGTGTCCCCTGGCAAAAACAGGGTGGAAAAACCGCGCTTTTTCCGCGGAACGACAGGCCGTATGGTTTGAGACGCGCAGCGTTTTCAAACTGAAAATACTCATAAGAAACGGCTCCGCATGCAGGGCATACGGAGCCGTTTCTTATGAGTTCGGGGCCTTCCCCAGTAGAGATTCCAGAAAGGAGGTGTATTTTTATTCTTCGGGAGACGGCTGTCGCGGGGAAAGCGACGGCGCCGCCGTAACGCTTCATTATTCTGAATAAAGCGCGCTGGGGGGGGGGGGGGGGGGGGGGGGGAAGGGCCCAGCCTTTTCGCAGCGAAGCGAGAAAAGGCGTTCTCGTAGTCCTCTCGCGCGAGCAGAGGGGGTTCCCCTCCCCCAACTATCTACTTCCCTTGCAGCATCTTGACGGCGCAGAACTTGCCGCACATGGCGCAAACGTCCTCGTGCTTGTGTTCTTCCCGGCGGGCGTCGAGCTGGGCGGGATCGAGGGCTGCTTTGCGCATGCCGTCCCAGTCGAGGGCCTTGCGGGCGGCGTTCATAGCGGCTTCCCGCGCCAGAGCGCGGGGGCGGCCGAGCGCCACTTCCCCGGCCTGCGCGGCCACGCGGGAGGCGAGCGCGCCGGCGCGCACGTCGGCTTCATTGGGCAGGGTCAGGTGCTCGGCGGGCGTCAGGTAGCAGAGGAAATCCACGCCAGCTTCCACGGCCAGAGCGCCGCCGATGGCCCCGGCGATGTGGTCATAGCCGGGCGCGCTGTCGATGGTCAGAGGTCCGAGGACGTAGAGGGGAGCGTTATTGGTCAGGCGCTTGATACCCTGAATCTGAGTGCGGACCTGATGCAGCGGCACGTGTCCGGGACCTTCAATCATGCACTGCACGCCGCGCTCCAGCGCGTAGACCGCAAGGCGGCCAAGGTTGATGACTTCTTCCCACTGGGCGGCGTCGCCCGCGTCCACGCCCGCGCCCGGACGCAGACCGTCGCCCAGAGAAAGGGTGACGTTGTATTCGCGGCAGACGTCAAGCAGACGATCAAAGTATTCCAGCAGGGGATTTTCCCGGTTGTTTTCCAGCATCCAGCGGGCCAGCATGGAGCCGCCGCGCGAGACGATGCCCATGACGCGCTTTTGTTTTACGGCCATTTCAGCGCCGCGCAGGGACAGGCCGCAATGCACGGTCATGAAGTCCACGCCCTGCCGGGCCTGCCGGGCGATTTCTTCAAAAAGTTCGTCCGGCTGCATGGATGCCACGTCGCGATCGGCGTCCAGCAGACGCTGGCCCACGGCATACATGGGCACGGTGCCGAGCGGCAGGGGGCAGGCCTTGAGCATGCCCTGACGGATGGCGTCGAGGTCTCCGGCAATGGACAGGTCCATAACGGTGTCCGCGCCGCTGTCAATGGCGGCCTGAACCTTGCGCAGCTCGGTAGCCACGCAGTTGCAGAGCGGGGACGTGCCGATATTGGCGTTGACCTTGACGCGCGAGGGTTGGCCCACGAGCAGCGGCCGCAGACCGGCATGCGCGGGATTGCCCAGCAGAACCATGCTGCCAGCTTCGATGGCTTCGAGAATGAGGGAAGGGGAGAGCTGTTCTTCTTCGGCGAGGGAAGAAAGATGTGCGCCCAGAAGGGCATTCAGGGCGGCATTCTGAGAACGGAGTGACATGAAGACGAGCCTCGCGGCCGTGCGCCATCGGGCGCGCGGCAGGTTGCGACGCGTGCCCGTGACCGTGGGGAGGGGATGCGAAGGCCCCGGCAAGCTTCCCTACGGCAGTACGAACTGCGTCAGGTTCATGGGGTCTGGGCGCGCTGCCAACTCTCAGCCGTCCCGCCGGAGTGCGTTTCAGCAATTGAAACGGCTCCGGGCCCGGCTCCCCCAGCTTTGCATGCGTCGCCCGCGCAGTATGCGCTTCGCGGGCGTACCGCGTTCAGAGGAAAAAGCGTAGCAACCCTTTCCCCTCCTGTAAAGCCCGGAGGGTTTGCATTCCCCGGCGTATTGGCCTACAGCATGTAGCCATGCGACAGCACCGCATTTTCAGCCCTCTTACCTGGCCCGTCTATTCCTTTCTTGCCGTCATTCTGCTGGGCGCGTGCGCCCTGCGGCTGCCCGCAAGCCTCATGCCGGGGCAGAGTCTGCCCTGGATAGACGCCTTTTTTATTGCCACGTCCGCCGTCTGCGTGACGGGGCTTTCCACCGTTGACGTCAGCAGCGTCCTTTCGCCGATCGGGCAGGGGATTCTGCTGTTTCTGATTCAGACCGGCGGCCTGGGCGTCATGACGTACACCAGCCTGATTTTTCTGCTCTGGCGTCGGGCTGTGCCCTTTACCAGCCGGGAGGCGGTCAGTCAGGCGCTGCTGGGCGACACCTTCGATTTGCGTCGTTTCATCCGCGAAGTTGTCGCTATTACCGCGGGCATCGAACTTCTGACAGCCGTGCTGCTGTATTGCTGCGATCCGGCTTTTTTTACGCCCTTCAAGGCGTTGTTTCATGCCGTATCCGCCTTCTGCAACGCGGGCTTCGCTCTGAAGCCGGATAATCTTATGAGTTACCGGGATCATGCGGGGGTCAATGCGGTTATCTGCATGGCCGTCATCCTGGGGGGGCTGGGCTTTGCGGTGCTGCGGGAAACGCTGGGTATTCTTACCCGCGGCCGCGTCGGCGCGGAAACCGCCCGCTACAGTCGTTTCAGCAAGCTTGTGATCAAAACGTCCGCCATGCTGATTGTGGCGGGGGCCGTGCTGCTCTTTCTCATCGAGTGGCGCAGGCCGGGCAACGAGCTGAGCGTTGGCGAGGGCTTGTCGCTGGGCATGGCGGCTGTTTTTCACTCCGTCATTGCCCGCACGGCGGGTTTCAATACCATCGACATGACGGCGTGCAGCGAAGCCAGCCTGCTGATTCTTTGCGTGCTGATGTTCATTGGCGGCAGTTCCGGCTCCTGCGCCGGCGGTATCAAGGTCGTCACCTTCCGCGTGCTGGTGGGCTACATTGTCGCCCAGTGCCGCAACGAGCGCCAGGTTGTCCTTGAGGGGCGCGGCGTTCCCTCGGAAAACCTGACGCGGGCCCTGACCATCTTCTTTCTCTACTGCCTGCTGATTATGACGTCCACGCTGCTGCTCAGCCTCAGCGAGGGCGGGATTCTCGACCGCAGCGGCGGCGGGGATGTGCCCCTGCTGCGTCTTTTGTTCGAGGTGGTTTCCGCGCTGGGAACCGTGGGCCTGTCCCTCAATTTTACCAGCGAGCTGACAGATTTCGGCAAGGGGATCATTATCGCCAATATGTTTGCCGGCCGCGTGGGCCTGCTGGCGTTGATCATGGCCGTGCGCAGCCTTCAGCGATCACGCCGCTACGACTACGCCGAGGCGCAGCTGCCTATAGGCTAGGCTGGCCGGGGCTGTCCGGCTGACGTATTTTTGCGCTTGTACTTCGTCACGCCTTCTGCTACTTTTTACCACCACCCCTTACCGGGGCAGATTATTTGGAGGCATGGCAGCATGGCAGACAATGCAACCGGGCACGATAACGATATTTCTTTCGAAAGTGCCCTTGAAAACTACCTCAACCCCGACTTTGGCGACCTCGAAGAAGGCTCCATCGTCAAAGGTGAAATCGTCCGCGTCAATGACGACAATGTCCTTGTGGACGTGAACTTCAAGTCCGAAGGGCAGATTCCCGCCGCCGAATTCCGCGACGCCGCCGGCAACATCAACGTGAAGGTGGGCGACAAGGTTGACGTGTACGTGGTGCGCAAGAATGAAAACGAGGGCACCATCACTCTCTCCTTTGAAAAAGCCAAGCGCATGCAGGTCTTCGATCAGCTGGAAGACGTGCAGGAGAACAATCGGGTCATCAAGGGCCACATCGTGCGCCGCATCAAGGGCGGCTACACGGTGGATATCGGCGGCGTCGAGGCGTTTTTGCCCGGTTCGCACGTGGATCTGCGTCCCGTGCCGGATATGGACGCCCTGGTCAATCAGGAATTCGAATTCCGCGTGCTCAAGATCAACCGCCGTCGCAGCAACGTTATCGTTTCGCGCCGCGTGCTGCTTGAGGAGGAACGCGATTCCAAGCGTCAGGATCTGCTGCGCACCCTCGAAGAGGGCCAGATTGTGCACGGCAAGGCCAAGAACATCACCGAATACGGCGTGTTCGTGGACCTCGGCGGCCTCGACGGTCTCCTGCACATCACCGACATGAGCTGGAAGCGCATCCGTCATCCCAAGGAAATGATCACCATGGGTCAGGATCTGACCCTGAAGGTGCTTTCCTTCGACCGCGAAAACAACAAGGTTTCTCTCGGTCTGAAGCAGCTCGTGCCCGATCCGTGGCAGGATATTTCCGCCCGCTTCCCCGAAGGCAAGAAGGTGACCGGCAAGGTGACCAATCTTGTGGATTACGGCGCCTTTGTGGAACTGGAGCCCGGCGTGGAAGGTCTGGTGCACATTTCTGAAATGTCCTGGACCCGCAAGCTGCGTCATCCTTCCCAGATGGTGCACACCGGCGACGAGGTTGAAGTGGTCATCCTCGGCGTGGACGGCGAAAAGAAGCGCATCAGCCTCGGCATGAAGCAGGTGCGTCCCAATCCCTGGGAACTGGTGGCCGAAAAGTATCCTGAAGGCACCGTGCTTGAAGGCGTCATCAAGAACATCACCGAATTCGGTATGTTCATCGGTATCGAAGACGGTATCGACGGCCTCATCCACGTGTCCGACATTTCCTGGACCAAGAAGGTTCGTCATCCCAACGAAATCTACAAGGTCGGCGACACCGTGCAGGCCAAGGTGCTGACCGTGGATCAGGAAAACGAAAAGTTCACCCTCGGCATCAAGCAGCTGGTGGACGATCCGTGGGGCCATGTGCCCGCCACCTATCCCGTGGGCTGCACCGTCAAGGGCATCGTGACCAACATCACGGACTTCGGTCTGTTTGTTGAAGTGGAAGAAGGCATCGAAGGCCTTGTGCATGTGTCCGAACTTTCCAGCAAGAAGGTGAAGACGCCTGCCGAAATGTACAAGGAAGGCCAGGAAATCGAAGCCAAGGTCATCCACGTCAGCGCCGAAGAACGCCGCCTTGGTCTTTCCATCAAGCAGATCAAGAGCGAAGACGACGACCGCCGCAAGCCGAAGGAATTCCATGCCGGTCCTCAGGAAGCCGGTCAGAGCCTTGGCGATCTGCTGAAGCAGAAGTTCGAAGAAAGCGAAAACGCCTAGGCTTTGCCGCAGGCGAGATGATGGACGGGACGCCCTTCGGGGCGTCCCGTTTTCATTTGTGTCACAGGCCTGTGCCTTGCCTTGACGCAATGACATCCGCCGTCTAGAACTAGAAACGCCGTGCACATGCGGCAAGAAACGCTTTAAAGCGTGTTGCCTTTGAAAAAGGCAGAACGCGAGGCGGCGACACCGCGCCGCCCGGCCTGACGCGAGCGGAAAAGGCGCGCTTTTTCCGCGAAACAACAGGCCGTATGGTTTGAACCGCAAGCGATTCAAACTGAAAATGCTTTAGCGGCCCCGTCGGCGTTGCCGCACGGCGCGCCGCGCCTTCCGGAACATGCAAGACAACAAGGAGTGCACGCCATGTCCAAGGATATTCTGATTATCGGCGCGGGCGGCGTCGGTAGCGTCGTGGCCCACAAGATGGCGCAGGCCGCCAGGGATGAAGGGGCTTTCGGCAAAATCACCCTTGCCAGCCGCACCCTGAAACGCTGCGAAGACATCGCCGCGAGCGTGAAGAGCCGCTACGGCGTGGAGATTGCCACGGCGCAGGTGGATGCTGATAATGTGCCTGAACTGTGCGAGCTTATCCGCAATGTCAAACCTGCTATGGTGGCTAATATTGCCCTGCCCTATCAGGATTTGCATATCATGGATGCATGCCTTGAATGCGGCGTGCATTATCTTGATACGGCCAATTATGAGCCGCTGGATACTGCCAAGTTTGAATACAAGTGGCAGTGGGCCTATCAGGATCGCTTCCGCGAGGCCGGTCTGACCGCGTTGCTTGGTTCCGGTTTCGATCCCGGCGTGACGAATGTCTTTGCCGCGTGGGTTCTCAAGCACGAGCTGGATGAAGTGCATGTGCTGGATATCATCGACTGCAACGCGGGCGATCACGGCCAGCCCTTTGCCACGAATTTTAACCCGGAAATCAATATCCGCGAAGTGACCGCGCGCGGCCGCTACTGGGAACGCGGCGAATGGGTGGAAACCGATCCGCTGTCGTGGTCCATGAATTATTCTTTCCCCGATGGCATCGGCGAAAAGAAATGCTTCCTTATGTATCATGAGGAGCTGGAGTCGCTGGTGCGCAATCTCAAGGGCATCCGGCGCGCGCGTTTCTGGATGACGTTCTCCGAGAATTATCTCAATCACCTGAAAGTGCTCGGCAACGTGGGCATGACCCGCATTGATCCTGTGGACTATCAGGGCCAGAAGATTGTGCCCATTCAGTTCCTCAGGGCTCTGCTGCCTGATCCTGCTTCCCTCGGTCCTTTGACCAAGGGCAAGACCTGCATCGGCAACGTCATGCAGGGCGTCAAGGACGGCAAGGAAAAGACCGTTTACATCTATAATGTCTGCGATCACGAGGCCTGCTATGCCGAAGTGGGGTCGCAGGCCATTTCCTATACGACCGGCGTTCCGGCCATGATCGGCGCAAAAATGATGCTTTCCGGCCAGTGGCTGCAGGCGGGCGTCTGGAACATGGAACAGATGGACCCCGATCCCTTCATGGCCGATCTCAATCGCTACGGCCTGCCCTGGCAGTGCGTTTACTCTCCTAAGAAGCCGTAGCATCTGTTTCTGACAGCAGCGGGGGAGGGACCGCCTCCCCCCTGTCTCCGCCCCTTTTCCGGCGTGCTTTGTTCAGGCGAAAGAAGCGGAAGCGACGCGATTTTCCCTTGTCGGGCGTTCCCATTTTGATTTCGGGGGACGGCTGCCGCAGGGAAAATTTTTGCGTCTCCGCATTGTTCATTTTCCCGATAAAAGCGCGTTGGGGAAGGATGGGGGCTTGGGGGAAGGAAACCCCTTGCGCGCTAGCCAAGGGGTTTCCTTCCCCCAGAAATCCGCCTATTCAAACTGCCTGCGGCGCAGCTTCGGGCACAACCGCATAGAACTATGGACTATCTGCAACTGCTTCAGGACGCCGCGCGCGTTCCCTCGCCCTGTTTTGTCATTGACGCGCCGCGTCTTGCCGCCAATGCCGCCATCCTGCGGGATGTGCAGGAGCGCAGCGGAGCGCGTATTCTGCTGGCCCTCAAGGGCTTTGCCGCCTGGGGGATTTTTCCCCGGCTGACGCGGGACCCCGCTCACGGCGGGCAGGGGCCGCTGTACGGCACCTGCGCCAGCTCCGTGGATGAAGCCCGCCTCGGCCGCGAATGCTTCGGCGGCGAGGTGCACGCCTTTGCCGCGGCGTGGAGCGACGAGGAAATGTCCGAATTGCTGCAGCTGGCGGATCACATCACCTTTAACTCCGTCGCCCAGTGGCGGCGCTTTGCGCCGACCATTGCGGCCCATAATGCCGCCGCGCAGGCTGCCGGGACGCCTGAAAAAATGCTGACCTGCGGGTTGCGCATCAATCCCGAACATTCGGAAGGGGCCGTTGCCATTTATAATCCCTGTTCGCCGGGGTCTCGTCTGGGCATCCGTTTGCGTCATATGCCGGAGCGGCTGCCCGACGGTATTACGGGGTTGCACTGGCATACGTTGTGCGAGCAGAACGCCGACGCCGCAGCCCGCACCGTGGAAGCCGTGGAACGGAATTTTGCGCCGTACCTGCGGGATTGCCGCTGGCTGAACCTGGGCGGCGGACATCATATCACCAGACCCGACTACGACATTGACCTGCTGTGCCGCACGGTGTCCCGCCTGCGCGAGACCTGGGCCGATCGCCTCTATCTGGAGCCCGGCGAAGCCGTGGCCCTCAATGCGGGCTGGCTTGTGGCTACCGTGCTGGATGTGGTGGAAGCCGATATGCCCGTTGTCATTCTGGACACTTCCGCCGCCTGCCATATGCCGGACGTGCTGGAAATGCCTTACCGTCCCAATGTGATGGCGCAGGAAAACGGCGGCTGGCAGACAGCGGGGCAGCCCGGAGAAAAGGCGTGGACCTGCCGTCTCGCCGGGAAGTCCTGCCTTGCGGGGGATGTTATCGGGGAATACGCCTTTGCCGCGCCGTTGCAACCCGGCCAGCGCCTTGTCTTTGCCGACATGGCCATTTACAGCATGGTCAAGACAACGACGTTCAACGGTTTGCGCCTGCCTTCCATCGGCGTGCTGGATGCCGCGGCCGACGCTGAAGACCCCCTGTCCACAGCTTCTTTTCAGCTCCTGAAGCGTTTCGGCTACGAAGACTTCAAGTGTCGTCTTTCCTAAGAAACTGACGCCTGTTCCCAGATATTTCTTTGTGCTCCTGCTGTCGCTTCCCGCGAGGTTTTCGCCTTGCGGGGGGCGGCTTTTTTTCGCGTTCCCTGCCGCGCGGGGCACGGTTTTTTGCGACGCCGCGATTCCTGATTTCTCTTGTTGCTATCTTTTTAAAAATCGTGTTACGTATGCCCTGCATATGCACCGCCGGGCCCGTGGCCCGTCACGATTCACCCGCAACCGTTAGAGCATTTTCAGTTTGAAATGCTTCGCATTTCAAATCATACGGCCTGCCGTTTCGCGGAAAAAGCACGGTTTTTCCGCTCACTTTGGGCCGGGCGGCGCTGTGCCGCCGCCTCGCGTTTTAAGCTGAAAATGCTCCAGGAGGACAGGATTATGTGGAAAACGTGCTGCGCGGGGCTGGCCCTGCTGCTCTGCTTCGCCACGCAGGCCGAGGCGCATTTTGGAATGGTCATTCCTTCTTCGTCCACAGTCATGGAAAAAAAGGACGCCGCCCTGAAGCTGGAAGTTTCCTTCTCGCATCCTATGGAAATGCAGGGAATGGACATGGCCGCGCCCAAGGCTTTCAGCGTCACCGTGGACGGCAGGAAGGAGGATCTTGTAAAGCTGCTCACGCCGGCAAAGGTCATGGGCCATCAGGCCTGGCAGGCCGCCTATACGCTGAAGAAGCCCGGCGTTTATCAGTTTGCGCTGGAGCCGACGCCCTATTTTGAGCCTGCCGAGGACTGCTTCATCATCCACTATACCAAGACGATTGTGGCGGCCTTCGGCGAAGAGGAAGGCTGGGATGAGCCTCTGGGCTTGAAGACGGAAATCGAACCGCTGACCCGTCCCTTCGGCAACTATGCCGGAAATGTCTTTCAGGGGCGCGTGCTGCTGGACGGCAAGCCTGTTCCCGGCGCGCTCGTCGAAGTGGAATGCTACAACAAGGGGCAGCGCCATACGCCGCCCAATGCCTATTTTGTAACGCAGACGGTCAAGGCCGACGAAAACGGCGTGTTCTCCTACAGCGTGCCGTGGGCCGGGTGGTGGGGCTTTGCGGCCCTGAATACCGCCGCCGAAAAGATGGATTACAAAGGCAGCCCTAAGGATGTGGAACTCGGCGCTGTCCTTTGGATGGAATTTGTCGCTCCGCGCGGCAAGTAGAGCAACATGCGGGGCCCGGTCGTACCGGCCGGGCCTCATGCTGGTGCGGATTCAAAATTGATACGGGGACATCATGCATATTGCGGAAGGCGTTCTTTCTCCCGCCGTTCTTGGAGCGGGAGCCGTGCTGGCCGTTGCCGGTACGGCGCTGGGGCTGCGCAGGCTGGAATATGATCGGCTGATTGGCGTGGGCATTCTTTCGGCGGCCTTTTTTGTGGGATCGCTCATCCATGTTCCCATCGGGCTTGCCAGCGCGCACCTTGTGCTCAACGGACTGGTGGGCGTTCTGCTGGGCTGGGCGGCTTTTCCTTCCATTCTTGCGGCGCTGCTGTTGCAGGCGCTGCTGTTTCAGTTCGGCGGCATTACGGTGCTGGGCGTCAATACCTTTACCATGGGCTTTGCCGGGGTCCTTTCCTGGTATGTGTATCGCGGTATCCGGCGGCTCGTTCCCGGAACGACCGGTCTGCGCGTCGCGGCCTTTTGCGGCGGGGCGCTCGGCGTGGCGCTGGCGGCGGTGCTGACGGCGCTGGCGCTGGCTTTTACGGATGAAGGCTTTCAGACGGCGGCAGGGCTGCTGCTGGGAGCGCACGCGCCGATCATGGTGGTGGAAGGGCTGATTACCATGTTTACCGTATCTTTTATTGCGCGCGTCCGCCCGGAAATGCTGCGCATGACGCACGCGGATACGCCCCGGAGTTGCTAACGTATGACGACCATTTCTTTTCTGTCCCGACGCGCTTGCCGCGCTGTTGCGCTGTCCGTTGCCCTGTTGCTGTTCTGTGCTGATGTGGCCCTGGCGCATCGCGTCAATATCTTTGCCTGGCTGGAAGGGGATTCTGTGGCGGTGGAGTGCAGCTTTCGCCGCAATGCTCCGGTCAAGGGCGGCACTATTACGGTTTTTGACGATACCGGGGCGGAAGTGCTGCGAGGTACGACCGATGCCGACGGCAGGTTTTCCTTTCCTGTGTCGCAGGTTGTCCGCAAGGGCCACGGTCTGCGTATCCGTATCAATGCCGGAGAAGGGCATCAGAACGAATGGCGCATGGATGCCGCCGAATTTGCGGGCCTTGCCCCCGCTGTCGTAACCGCTCCGACAGCTGCGGCGGCTCCTGTTCCGGCGCGGACGGACGCGCAGCCGGAACAGCTTGTTTCTCTGACGCGGGAAGAATTGGCCGCTATTGTCAACGGCGCTCTGGAGCGGCAGCTTGCCCCTCTGCGCCGGGAACTGGCGGCGCGCAGCGAGGAAGGGCCGCGTTTGCAGGATATTGTCGGCGGTCTGGGCTGGATTATGGGGCTGGTGGGCATGGGGCTGTACTTTGCGCGCCGTCGTCCGTAACATGCGCGCATGTTTGATCAGCCCTTTGTACGTCCTTCTTTTCTCCGTCACCGGGACCCGCGTCTGCGGCTGCTGCTGGCGGCGGCGCTGGCCGTCGCTCTGGCGCCGTTGCAGCATCTGACTTCCGCCGCGCTGGGGCTGGGACTGGGCTGCGCGTTGCTGGCGCTTGCCCGTCCGCCTATCCGGCCCCTGCTGCGGCGTCTGGCCGCGGTCAATGTCTTTATTCTCTTTCTCTGGCTGGTGACGCCCTGGACTACGCCGGGAGCCCCCCTCTGGCAGTGGCATTTTTTATGCGCCACTGTGGAGGGGGTGCGCCTTTCCCTGCTGGTAACGCTCAAGTCCAATGCCGTTGTCTGCGCTTTTCTGGCCCTGCTTGCCACCATGCCTCCTTCGGAGCTCGGACATGCGCTCGAACGTCTGCGCTGTCCGGACAAGCTTGTTTTCCTTTTTTTATTTACCGGCCGCTACATTCATCTGCTGGCGGAGGAGTGGCATACGCTCATGACGGCGGCGCGTCTGCGCGGTTTTCGGCCGCGCAGCTCCATGCATACCTATCGGACGCTGGCCTCGCTGCTGGGGCTGCTGTTGGTGCGCAGCTATGAGCGGGCCCAGCGCACGCGCGAGGCTATGCTGTTGCGCGGCTTTGCGGGGCGCTTTCATTCCGTGGCCCGTTTTTCCGTTGGCGCGTCCGATCTTGCGCTTGCGCTGGGACTTCTTCTCTGTCTGGCGGGCATTCTTTGGACAGAATACGCGGGAGTTGGTTTATGATGTCGTCGCAGGACTCCGCCGTGTTTCGCCTTGAGCATATTTCTGTGGCTTATAGCCATGAAGGCGGCTTGCGCGCCGTGCTGGAGGATGTCGATTTCTCCCTGGAGCCCAGACAGCATGTCGGCCTGTACGGTCCTAACGGCAGCGGCAAGACGACGCTTTTTCGCTGCATTACCGGTCTGCTGCAACCCCGGCAGGGGCTTGTCCGTTTCCACGGGCAGGCCGTGCGCACAGGGAGCGATTTCCACGCGCTGCGCTGCAAGGTTGGTTTTGTTTTGCAGCATGCCGAGGATCAGCTTTTCTTTCCCACGGTTCTGGAAGATGTGGCTTTCGGTCCGCTCAATCTGGGCTATACGCCTGAGGAAGCGCGGGAAACGGCTCTGCGGACGCTGCGCGATCTGGGTCTTGCCGGTTTTGAGGATCGGCAGACGCATCGTCTGTCGGGCGGCGAAAAGAAACTTGTTTCGCTGGCGACCGTGCTTGCCATGCAGCCGGAAGCCCTGCTGCTGGACGAGCCCACCAACGGGCTGGATATGGAGGCGCGGCAGCGCCTTACCGACATCCTGTGCGGTCTGGAGACGGCGCGTATCGTCATTTCTCACGACTGGGACTTTCTTTCCCGCGTCTGCGACAGCTATATGACTATCAGGGAAGGCCGCCTGATGGCCTGCGCCCCGGATTTTCGTCACAGCCATACCCACATTCACCCGCGCGGCAACGAACCCCACTGGCATCCTGACAGCCCGGAATAATACTACTTTTTTGGAGGGGGAAGAACCCCTTTTTGCTCGCGGCAAAAAGGGGTTCCCCCTCAAACTCCCCCATCTTCCCCAAAACTTGCGCACTCCAGAGCGTTTTGCCTTTGAAAACGGCAGAACGCTCTATTTTTCTGTTCGTCGGCTGTCTGCGATAGCTTTGAGCAGATTTTTTACTTTTTCGGCATGTTAGATCATTTCACTTTTGAAAAAGTTGAAACGCTCTAGAGCGTTTCAGCTTTGAAATGAGAGGAAGTTCCCGATTCATATGCCGCAATCGTTGCCGTTCGCATTTCCCTGCGTACCATTTTCATAGCGGTAGATAAGGATATTCTTTTTACATCTCAAAGTTAAATTACTCTAGAGCGTTTCAACTTTGAAAAAGGAGAAACGCGAGGCGGCGGCACAGCGCCGCCCTGCCCAAAGTGAGCGGAAAAACCGCGTTTTTTCCGCGAAACGACAGGCCGTATGGTTTGAAATGCACAGCATTTCAAACTGAAAATGCTCTAGTATTTCAAACTGAAAAAAGCCCTAAAAGACACGATAATATAAAAAAGCGTGACTTTCAGGGCGAAAATCGCTACGTTGAATTTACCCACAGCGGGGCGTCCGCCTGCGATTCAACCAGGGAGGGATTTTCATGCTGTTTCCCGTCTCCGGCGTCGAATGTTCGCCCTTTTTGCCTTTTGCCGCTGCCCTGTGTATCTCCTTTGCCACCTCTATGGCGGGGATTTCCGGCGCTTTTCTGCTGCTGCCCTTTCAGATGAGTATTCTTGGCTATACGTCGCCGGGGGCAAGCGCCACTAATCATCTTTTCAATGTCATTGCCTGCCCTGGCGGGGTCTGGCGCTTCTGGCGGGAAGGACGGCTTCTCTGGCCGCTGGCCCGGATTGTGCTGACGGGCACGCTGCCGGGGGCCCTGCTCGGCGCTGTGCTGCGCGTATACTGGCTGCCTGATCCGCGCAGTTTCAAGCTGTTTGCGGGTCTGCTGCTGCTTGCCGTCGGCTGGCGTTTTCTGCGCGGCCTTCTGCGCGGCGGCTCCCGGAGCGGAAGAAAGCCCTCTGGAGAAGTGCGCGTGCTGGAAGATTCGCCGCGGCAGCTGCGTTTTGCCTACGATGGGCAGGAATACGGCGTATCCCGGCGGGCCCTGTGGCTGCTCTGTCTGATTATCGGGCTGGCGGGCGGCATGTACGGCGTGGGCGGCGGCTCGCTGCTGTCTCCCTTCCTCGTGGCTTTTTTCCATCTTCCTGTGCATGCCGTGGCGGGCGCGGTGCTGCTCGGCACGCTGGGCACATCTCTTTTCGGCGTGCTGGGCTTTGTGCTGTTGTCGGGGCTGGTCGATGCCGCGGCTCCCGACTGGCTGCTGGGGCTGAGTTTCGGTCTGGGGGGGCTGTGCGGTATGTATCTGGGCGCGCGGTGTCAGAAGCATGTCTCCGGGAGGGCCATCGGCTGGGGGCTGGTCGCTATTTTGTTCTTTACAGCCGTCCGTTATTTGGGCCAAGGTCTGTGGACCTGAGGAAGATCCGCGCCGGCGGAATATTTCGGTGACGCGGCGTGCGCGGTGTTCCTGACGGAAGCCTTGCGAGCATTTTGCTTTTGAAAACGGCAAAATGCGCGGCGGCGTGACAACGCCGCCCGGCCCGAAGTTGGCGGAAAGCCGCGCTTTTTCCGCGAAACGACAGGCCGTATGGTTTGAAACGCGCAGCGTTTCAAACTAAAAATGTTCCAGGGCCTGCTAACACAAAATTTACAAATAATTTCAATATGTAAAAAACAGACTGTACGCACGCCACTTGTCTTTTGTGGCGGGGTCGCCTCGTATTCCTGACTCTTCCCCCGATAAAAGCGCGCTGGGGAAGGGATGGGGGGCTTGGGGGGAAGGGCCCAGCCTTTTCGCAGCGAAGCGAGGAAAGGCGTTCTCATAGTCCTCTCGCGCGAGCAGCGACCGGATGGCGGCCGCAGGCCGTACCCGTTGCGTCGAAGGAATGGGCATCGACAGCAGAGCAGAGGGGTTTCCCTTCCCCCCAAACAACTTACGAATAGTGTTAACACGCCCTAAAGGAGCCTTCATGAGTCTCGACGCTCATATGCCCATAGGCCTGTTCGATTCCGGCATCGGCGGACTGACGGTGCTGCACGCCCTGCGCCGCCGCCTGCCGCAGGAGAATCTGATCTATCTTGGCGATACGGCCCGCCTGCCTTACGGCACCAAGGGAAAAGAAACCATTATCCGTTATTCGCAGCGGGCCACGCAGAAGCTGGTGGATTCGGGCATCAAGATGCTTGTCATTGCCTGCAATACGGCCACGTCGGCGGCTCTGCCCACGTTGCGGGAGCAGTTTGCGCCCCTGCCCGTCATGGGCGTGGTGGAACCGGGGGCGGCGGCGGCCGTCGCCGCCAGTCGCAACAAGCGCATCGTCATTACCGCCACGGAAGCGACCATTGCGGGAGGGGCCTATCAGGAGGCTATTCGCCGCCGCTGTCCTGAGGCGGTCGTTATCGGGCGGGCCTGCACCCTTTTTGTTTCGCTGGCGGAGGAGGGCTGGACTGACGGGCCTATTGCCGAGGGGGTTGCCGCGCGTTACCTTGAGGGGATCTTTGGCGACGGGCCGGAAAGGCCCGATACCCTGTTGCTGGGCTGCACGCATTTTCCGCTGTTTACGGACGCCCTGCGCCATGTGGTGGGCCCGGATGTGCGGATAGTCGATTCCGCCGCCACCACCGCCCAGGCCGTGGAGGAAGAGTTGCGTCGCCGTAATTTGCTGTGCGAATCCGGAACGCAGGGAACGTCCCGTTTCCTTGTGACGGACAATATTGCGCGCTTCATGCGGGCCTGCGGTTATTTTCTTGGCGAGGAGATTCGCCAGGACGACGTGGCGCTGGTGGATCTCTAATCGCAAATGGTTCGACCCCGGAGCGCTTTTTTTGCTGCCGGGGCTTTTTTTTCCCTGCAAAATCCTTTATTTCCAGACCTGTTGTTCGCGTCGGCGTCGATGGTCCCCGTCTGTTGCGGGCCAGGGCAGAGCCGGGTCTTTTCTGGGGAACGGCGCGGGGCGGGCAATGCCGACGCAAGCATTGACATGCCCGCCGTGCTTACATAAGTAAACGTGATGCCAGTCATTCAGGCGGTCGCAAGACCTCCTGAAAAATTTAGACGGAGACTTATCATGACGAAAGCTGAGCTTGTTGAACAAATTTACGTCAAAGCTGGTCTTCCCACCAAGGCCAAGGCCGAAGAAGCCCTGGACGCCATGATCGCGGCCCTGCGCGATGCTCTGGCTGCCGGCGAGACCGTAACCTTCACCGGCTTCGGCAGCTTTAAGGTCGTGGAGCGCGCCGCCCGCAAGGGTCGCAATCCTCGTTCTGGAGAAGAAATCACCATTCCTGCGGGGAAGATCGCCAAGTTCACCCCCGGCAAGGGCTTGAAAGACGCCATCAAGTAAGTGGTGCCCATATCTCCCGCTGCCGCTGCGGGATACGGAAGGGTGGCAGAGCGGTTGATTGCGGCGGTCTTGAAAACCGTTGAAGGTTCGCGCCTTCCGGGGGTTCAAATCCCTCCCCTTCCGCCAAGGCTTACGGCTCTCGACTTCGAGAGCCGTTTTTTTTGATGCCAGAGCGTTTTGCCTTTTTGAAGGAAAAACGCGAGGCGCTGCCGCCCGGCCCGAAGTGAGCGGAAAAACCGCGTTTTTCCCGCGAAACGATAGGCCGTATGGTTTGAACGCACAGCGTTTCAAACTGAAATGCTCTAACAGGGTCGCGGAAAAGGCTGCTTTGGCAGTGACCGCGAAACGGAAGTGTCCATGAGTGTCTGCCGGGAACATCGCTGGTTGCTGCTTGCCGTATGCGCCGCCCAGTTTTTCATGCCGTTTATGATGGCCGGGGTTAATGCCGTATTGCCCTCCATCAGTCTTTCGCTCGACGCCAGCGCGCGCGAACTGGGGCTCATCGGCGCTTTTTATGCGCTCGGATTGGCGATCTTTCAGCTGGCAGGCGGACTTTGGGGCGACATCTGGGGGCGTCGGCGCATTTTTCTTGTGGGGTTGGCCATCTTTTCCCTGTCCGGCGCGTTGCTGGGTTTTGTGGAAAATATGACGCTCTTTCTTTTTCTGCGCCTTGTGCAGGGGCTTGGGGGGGCGCTCTACAGCGCTTCCAGTCTTGCGTTGCTGGCCTCGGCCGCGCCGCCGTCCATGCGGGCGTCCTACATCGGCCTTAGCAGTTCCGCCGTCTATTCGGGCATTGCCTGCGGGCCGCCGGTTGCGGGCTTTGTGGCGGACTGGTTCGGCTGGCGCTGGCTCTTCTGGGGCAATGCCATTGCCGGAGCGCTTGCCCTGTGCGTCATGCTGCTGCGCGTCCGGCTGGAGTGGCGCACCGCCGAAGGAACGGCCTTTGACTGGAGCGGCTGCGTCCTCTATGCCCTGGCCATGACGTGCCTGACGTTCGGGGCGTCGCATATCGGGGATGCTCCCGTGTGGGGCATGCTTTTGCTGGCGGGTTTTCTGGCGCTTCTGGGGCTGTTCTGTTTCAAGGAGCTGCGTACGGCCACGCCCATGCTGGATTTGAAGATGCTGCGCCGCTGCCGCGTGATTTCGCTGTCGCTGCTGGCGGCCTTCATCAATTATGCCTCGTTCTTTGGCCTGTTGTTTTTCGTCAGTATCTATCTTCAGACCGGACGCGGTTTTTCCGCGCGGGAGGCCGGGCTGTTTCTCGCCCTGCAATCACTGGTGCAGGCGGCGGCGACGCCTCTGACGGCGCGTTTGTGTCGCCGCTGGCCGCTGGGGCGCATTGCGGCGGCGGGCATTCTGCTCTGCGGCATGGGCCTGCTGATAACGGCCTTTTTGACGCTTGAAACCCCTCTCTGGCTGCTGGCGCTGGCGCAGGCGCTGGTCGGGGCGGGCGTTGCCGTGTTCGTGCTGCCCAATACGGCTATTATTCTGGAAAAGGCCGGGGATGCCGCCGTCGGCAGGGCTTCCGGCCTTATCGGCGCGGTACGCACCGGGGGCCAGCTCAGCAATATGGTTATCATCACCGTGACGCTGGCGCTGGTGCTGGGGCATCAGCCCGTCAGCCGGGAAACGCTGGACGGTTTCATGACGGCGCTGCGCTGGGATTTGCTGCTGTTCGGCCTGTTCAACCTTGCGGCTATGGGTTGTGCCCTGTGCCGCGATCGAGCGGGAGAGTAGTTAACTTCCCCTTCTTTCTCAAAAAACGCCAGTTATTTGTGGTTGTATATTCGGCGTCGGAACGTTCGCCAAAAAAGAGAGCCCCCTTCACATGAAGGGGGCTCTCACCGTCAGGAATCAGCCGGGACGAGCCCGGCAGAAGTGGGTTTACATATAGGGGACGACGTCCTTCTGCGGCAGGCGGCCCACGCGCTGCTGGAGCATGAGCGGCATGGCGTCGGGGTCGTTGGGATCATATTCAAACATGACGGCAGTGCCGTAGCAGGAGAAATATTTGCTGCCGTCAGGATGGAAGGCCACGTTTTCCTGATAGCCCACAATGGCCTGAGCACCTTTGCTCATAGCGCGGCCGGCCATGCCGAAAAATGCCTCGTCGGAGTCAAAGCCGCGGCAGGCCACCAGTCCGAGAACCTTGGCGATCTTGCGATCTTCCATGTGGGATGTCGTCACGACAGGGAAACGACCGGCCAGAAAAATTTCGCGCGCCTGGGCGCTGATGTCCGACAGCTTGCCTTGCTTATCCTGCTTGCGGGTCTTCTTGTCGCCACCGAGTAAAAACAGCATGACCAACCTCCATACAACCCGCATATGCGGGACAAATCCTTTTGAATGCCCTTCATAATGCAAACGGCTTGCCAAAATAAATTATACATTAAAAATCAATGTTTTATATTTATATGCTTGTCCACTTGCCGTTTTTTTGACGTCAGCGGATGTCGTTTCTCCGGCGGCAGGACGACAGAAAAAGTTTTTTGCGGCGGCGCGTTGTTTGTTGCGTCTGCGGCGTGTCACAGGGATGACAGACGCGCCTTCTAGAGCATTTTCAGTTTGAAACGCTGTACGTTTCAAACCATACGGCCTGTCGTTTCGCGGAAAAAACGCGGTTTTTCCGCTCACTTTGGGCCGGGCGGCGCGTCGGCAGATGCGGGAGAAGAGGGCGGAGGCTGTAAAAAATTCTGTCCCCGCTGTTCAGGGGGCGGCTGGCTGGCGGAGACGGGAGAGAACGTAATAAGGTAAAACGCTCTAACGCGAAGTTAGAAGTAATTTCCCATAAATAGAACAAGCAGGCTACACGAGCTATTAAAGGAAGCTCTCCGCCTGCTTCTGCATCCGTCTGAAAAAGCGCGCTGGGGAAGGGGGGAGGGATCGGGAGGAAGGATTTCGGGAAGCCTTTCCGGCGGAAAGGCTGGCCCTCTCGCGCTGGCAGCGACCGGATGGCGGCCGCAGGCCGTGCCGCTGCGACGCAGGGATGGCATCGCCAGCGCGGAGACGGGCCCTTCCCCCCGACATTCTACGAGAGTGGTAACAGGCCTCAGGAGAGGCTGTTAGCGGACTTCGGGAGTGACAGGGAAAACGCGAACCATGAGAGGTTGCGGATTGCCATTCTTCATGGCCGACACCACATAATGATAGGTGCTTTCCCGCCCTGCCTGCGGGCAGGGGCCCTGATAATGCTGGGTCAGGGCGCCTTCCGGTATGATGCCCGAACCGTCGTTGCGCCAGTTGCCGCCGCCGCAGAAGCGTTCCTGCGCATCGACTTCAATGAGACGGACCATGAATGTGTCCGTGCCATCTGGAATATTCTGCACGTTTATTTCGGGGGATACCCGCGAGCAGCGGTGCATGTTGTCGCTATATTTGACTTCGATGCTCATGCTGTTCTGCTCGTTGTCAGCAGTCGCAGCGTCGCTCCCGGAGTCCAGCAGGGAGCAGCCGCCAGTCAGCGTGGCGCCTGTGACGCACAGGGACAGAAGAAGGAGCGCGTGCCGACAGGGCGGGAACGACGAACGATACTGCATGGAGTGCCTCCAAAGCTATTTGCAATTTGTATCCTTCCCAAGCTATAGACGAGAGTCACAGGTAAGACAACACCCGTGGGCGACTGTCGAGCGTTCCCGCTGCGGGAAAAGCGGCTGTCGTTCATGTCGTGCGCCGCGCACGGGCGTCCCTTCCGGCATGGGCCGCGGGGCGCGATATGTCTGCCAACACGCAGAAGGAGTCAGAGTCACTATGTCCATTCTTGCCGACAGCGTTGCCGGATATTTGCAAAACGCGTCATGGATTCGGCGCATGTTTGAAGCCGGAGGGCAGCTTAAGGCCCGTTACGGCGCAGACAAGGTCTATGATTTCAGCATCGGCAATCCCGATCTTCCGGCGCCTCCGGCTGTCGGCGAAGGGCTGCGCGCCTTTGCGGAGCATGCCGGAGAGCCCTTTGCTTTCGGCTACATGCCCAACAGCGGTTTCCCGTGGGCGCGGGAAAAACTGGCGGCCCATCTGAGCAAGGAACAGGGCGTGAACATCGGCGCGGGCGAAGTGCTGCTTTCCTGCGGGGCCGCGGGCGGCTTCAATGCCTTTTTGCGGGCGGTGCTCAATCCGGGTGAAGAGGTGCTGACCTTTGCGCCGTATTTTGTGGAATACGGTTTTTACGTTGCCAATCATGGCGGCACATTCCGGGCCATTATGAGCCATCCCGACACCTTTGAGCCGGATCTGGCGGCGCTGGAAAGCGCTATCAGCGCAAAGACTCGCGTGGTCCTGTACAATTCGCCCCACAATCCCACCGGGGTCATTTACAGCCGCGAAACCGTCGAAGCCCTTGCCGCTCTGCTGGAGCGCAAGAGCCGCGAATTTGGCAAGCCCATCTGGCTGGTTGCCGACGAGCCCTATCGTTTTCTGGCGTATGACGGCGCGGAAGTGCCTTCCGTGCTGGGCATTTATCCCTACGGCGTTGTCGTGAGTTCCTTCTCCAAAAATATGTCGCTGCCGGGCGAGCGTGTCGGCTACGTGGTCGTTTCGCCCATGCTGGCGGAAAAGGAAGAGCTCATGGCGGCCCTGACGCTGACCAACCGTATTCTGGGCTTCGTCAATCCCCCGGTCATCGGACAGCATATCATGGTCGCCGCGCTGGGAAGCCAGGTCGATCTCGGCGTCTATGCGGCCCGGCGCAAGGCCATGGCCGAGGTGCTGGACGCGGGCGGCTACGAGTACCTGATGCCGCGCGGGGCGTTCTACTTCTTCCCGAAGGCTCCCGGCGGCGACGACGTGCGTTTTGTCAACGAACTGCTCAAGGAGCGCGTGCTGGCCGTTCCCGGTTCTGGCTTCGGCTGCCCCGGCTATTTCCGTCTGGCCTTCTGCGTGGATGAAAGCGTCATCCGCAATGCCGCCGAAGGCTTCGCAAAGGCGCGCAAGGCCTTTGCATAACCTTTTGACGGCGTTTTCGTCTGGCAATAAACAGCCCCCCGCGCATAGCACGCAGGGGGCTGTTAACACTATTCGTAAGTTGTTTGGGGGGAAGGGAAACCCCTCATTCTGCTGTCGATGCCATTCCTTCGTCGCAACGGGCACGGCCTGCGGCCGACATTCGGTCGCTGCTCGCGCGAGAGGGCCCAGCCTTTCCGAAGGAAAGGCGTTCTTGTAGTCCTTCCCCCCAAGCCCCCCATCCCTTCCCCAGCGCGCTTTTATCGGGGAAAGTCAGGAATACGAGGCGATCCCGCCACCAAAGACAAGTGGCGCGTGTACAGTCTGTTTATTTTATCTATTGAAATTATTTGTAAAATTTGTATTAACAGGCCCTAGCGTAAACACGCCCTAGCGCAAGGTCAGACCAAGATGCTTGTAGGCCTTGGCTGTGGCCATGCGCCCGCGCGGCGTCCGTTTGAGAAAGCCGCACTGGATCAGATAGGGTTCGTAAATGTCTTCCAGGGTGCGGACTTCTTCGCCGCAGGCCACGGCCAGCGTGCGCACGCCCACGGGGCCGCCGTCGTAGTGCTCGATCAGCACGCCGAGGATTTTCCGGTCCATGAGATCCAGGCCGGAGGTGTCCACGTCCATGCGTTGCAGGGCTGCCGCGGCCTGTTCTTCGCAGATTTCGCCGTTGCCGTGTACGAGAGCGAAGTCGCGGACGCGGCGCAGAAGGCGGTTGGCAATACGCGGCGTTCCCCGGGAACGGCGGCCGATTTCCAGCGCCCCGGCGGGACTGATGGGCACGCCGAGAATCCGGGCCGTGCGTTCGACGATGCGGGCCAGATCTTCCGGCTCGTAATACTCCAGCCGGGCCACAATACCGAAGCGATCGCGCAGCGGGGAGGAAATAAGCCCCATGCGCGTGGTGGCCCCCACCAGCGTGAAGGGCTCGATATCTATTTTGACCGTTCGCGCGGCTGGCCCCTGGCCGATGACAAGATCGAGCTTGAAGTCCTCCATGGCGGGATAAAGGACTTCCTCCACCACAATGGGCATGCGGTGAATTTCATCGACAAACAGAAGATCATGCCGCGAAAGGTTGGTCAGAATAGCCGCCAGATCCCCGCTGCGTTCCAGAACGGGTCCCGAAGTGCACACCAGATTGACGCCCAGTTCCGCCGCCATGATCTGGGCCAGGGTTGTCTTGCCCAGTCCTGGATTGCCGTAGAACAGGGTGTGATCCAGCGCCTTGCCGCGCTCTTTGGCCGCTTCGAGATAGACGCGCAGATTGGCGCGCAGTTCGTCCTGCCCTATGAAGTCGTCGAGACGCCGCGGGCGGACGCTGTCGTCTCCGGCGGCGCAGGCGTCGGCCTGGGGCGGAAACATTTCTTCCGCAGTCGGGAAATCCGGCATTACATCCTCCCCTTGCCCAGTGTTTTGAGTGCCGCGCGCAGCACTTCGCTGACATCAAGATCCGGGCTTTCCTGCAACAGCTCGTGCACCAGCGCCGCGCATTCTTCTTCGGGATAGCCAAGATTGAGCAGCCCGTCCACGGCGTCGCGAAAGACTGCCGAAGGCCGCGTTGCCGCCGTCGGGGACGCGGGCAGACCCGCGGCCTTGAGTTTGTATTTCAATTCCAGAAGGATATGCTGCGCCGTTTTTTTGCCGATGCCCGGCACGCGCGTCAGGGCTGTTATGTCTTCGTCCGCCGCCACGCGCCGCAGTTCGTCGGGGCGGTACAGAGACAGAATGGACAGGGCCGTGCGCGCTCCCACCTTTGAGATGGACAGCAGCGTCCGAAAGGTCTGCCGCTCCTCAAACGTCGCAAAGCCGTATAGCTCCTGCGCGTCTTCGCGGATAACGTGGCAGATGTAAAAGGCGGCGTGCTGCCCCCGTTCAGGCAGTGCCGCGCAGGTATGCGTGGGGAGCCCGACTTCATAGCCCACGCCGCTTTCCGTCACCAGCAGGCAGGCATCGTCCCATGTTTCCGCAAGCCGCCCTTCAAGATATGCAATCATAGGCACCAGAGAGTTTAAAGATGAATTGCGCGCTTTGCCGTCGCGGGGCGGATGAAGGCCGTTTCCTGCGCGCGTTCCCGAAAACTGTGCCGCCCCCGCATGGCGCGGCCTCCAGGTGAAGCGGACGGCCGCCGGAAGCAATGTAACGGCGAATGCGCGAAAAGCCTACCCCCTACGCCAAAGAGCCCTGGGCATGATACCCAGGGCTCGGCGTTATGTCGGCGTCGCCGCGGCGCGGCGCGAAATGTCGGGAGAGGGAGGGGCGAGGGAATCTCGGCGAGGCCCGGAGGGCGTGGGCCTGCGACACATCTCTCTTGTGGAACCGGCACTCCCTCTTCCCGACAGGAAAGGCTGAAACTAGAAGCTGTAGTTCAGTTCTTCAAAGTGCGCCTTGGGATGGGCGCAGGCGGGGCAGAGATCGGGAGCGTGGGTGCCTTCCACCAGACAGCCGCAGTTACGGCAACGCCAGATGACGGGCTTTTCGCGCAGGAACATGCGGCCTTCCTTGATGTCCTTGGCCAGAGCCAGGAAGCGACGCTCGTGGTAGGCTTCGGCGATGGCGATATTGCGCATGACGGCAGCGATTTCAGCAAAGCCTTCCTTTTCGGCGGTAGCCGCAAAGGAGGGGTACATTTCCGTATGCTCGTGATTTTCGCCGGCGGCGGAGGCAATCAGGTTGGTGTGGCTGTCGGCAATGACGCCGGCAGGGAACGCGGCGGCAATTTCCACTTCGCCGCCTTCAAGGAACTTGAACAGGCGCTTAGCGTGTTCTTTTTCCTGCAGGGCCGTCTCGGTAAAGATGTCGCTCACCAGAACGAAGCCATCTTTCTTGGCGGCGCCGGCAAAGAAGTCGTAGCGGTTGCGAGCCTGGGATTCACCGGCAAAGGCGGTGAGAATATTCTTTTCGGTCTGCGTGCCTTTCAGAGATTTCATGAGTCATCCTTTGGCATGATGCCGGTTGAAGTTCTTATCGCTGAAATTGATAGTAATGATTCCTAATAAAAAGTCAAGCGTTTTTTGGTGCTATTTCTTTTCAGAACGTTTTGCCTTTGAAAAAAGTGAAACGCGAGGCGGCCCCAACGGTGCGGAAAATTGTGTTTTTCCCGCACTGCTGGGGCCGTATGGTTTGAAATGCAAACAATCGCAAACTGAGAAGGCTTCGGAAAAGCCGGTTTGGCCGCAAGGGTGGACCGCGGGCATCCGGACGTTTTTTCGGAATAAAAAGAGGCGCGCCACGGCAAAGGCGCGCCTCTGTGGGGAGGGGAGGAAAACACCGCCACGGCAACAGCGGTGTCTCCCGATGGAAAGTATGTGAACAGCGAATGTCGAAAAGTTCCGGGATCAGGGCAGCTATCCCGGCGCGCCGGTCCTCCCTCGCGCGGCGCGTCTTTCCGGCACGGTCCGGACGACTAGCTCAGCTGCGCCTTCAGAGAGGCGATCTGGGCCTGCAGGGCGGCAATTTCGCCGCTGCTGCTGTCGCCGGAAGACTGCAGGGCGGCAAGCTGACCCTGCAGGTTCTGAATCTGGCTTTCAATCTGGCTGTCGTTGCTGTCTTCGCTGTCGCTGCTGCCGGACGCGGAGCCGCCGCCCTGCGCCGCAGGCGCAGAGGCTTCGCCGGAAGCGCTCTGCTGCGCGTACAGCTGACGAGCTTCATCGGAAATGGTCACACTGTCGCCGTCCGAACCGAACAGCGTCGTGCTGGACTGTTCTTCCTCAGTCTTGTTGGCAGAAGTGGATTCCGTAGCGAACAGGTCAAGCGTCGAAGCGTAGTCATTGGTAATCTGCATTGCTGTGTCCTCTGAGGTTGAAGGCGCAAAAAGGATTTTTGCGGCTCCACGAAAAAATTTCCGTGATCTCTCGTCGCGCCCTCTTTTGCAAAAAGGGATCCAAACCTGTCGGCTTGACGACGGCAAAGGGATATTTTTATGACATGCCCATGTCTGCCGCCCCGTGCCATACGCTTTGCTTCACAGGACAACATGCTGTTTTCATTCTGGAAGACGGCACGCGACTCACAGCGTCAGTGCGCGTGTCTCCCAGAGCGCGGCGTCTGCGCCTCGTACTGACGCCGGAAGGCGCGCTGCGGCTGACCCTGCCGCCGGGGGAGACGGCAAACGTGGAAGACGTTTTGCGTAATATGCTGCCCTGGTTGGAAAAGGCATGGCGGCGACACTGTTTGCGGCGTCCGGTGCCGGTATTGCCGACGCAAATTTCCCTTCCGTTGCTTGCGGCAAATTTTGCCGTGCGGCATGCCGGGACGCTGGCCGAGGGGCGCAAGGCGGCAAGCCTTGCCCCGCGCGGGCGGCTGACAGGAACCGGTCCTTTGCTGCTTGGCGCAGGCCCGCGGCGTTTGCTGTTGCTGGAGCGGGAACAGGAGCTGCTTTTTTATGGAGATGTCGGCGAGGCAGACCTGCCTGCGGTGGCGGCCCTTTTGCGGCGCTGGGGGCGGCATGCGGCGGATGTGCTGCTGCCTCCGCTGCTGCTGGAGCTGGCGGCGACGCTGGGACTTGCTGTGGACGCGGTGCAGTGCCGGGATCAGCGCACGCTCTGGGGAAGCTGCCGCTGTATCCGCCCCGCAGGACGGCAGGGCGGACAACTCCGTGCGCGCATCAGTCTTAACTGGCGGGCGGTGCTGCTCCCGGCGGAGCTGGCGCGGCATCTTTGCCTGCATGAGCTCTGCCATATAGGGCGCCGGGGGCACTCTCCCGCCTATCGCGCGGCGCTGGAAGCCTGTTCGCCGGGCAGCGAAAAAAAGGAACGCGCCCTGACCGAAGCCTGGGGCGCGTTGCCGTGGTGGGCCCGTCACGAGGCCCGGTAGAGGAGACATCGGCCGGACGGCCGTTTGGGGATGCCTCCGTACGCTCACAATCTTTTCCTTCTCCCGATCCCGTTCTCCCCGGCGCGTTGGCGGCACAGCGCCGCCCGGCCCAAAGCGAGCGGAAAAGCCGCGTTTTTTCGCGAAACGACAGACCGTATGGTTTGAAACGCACAGCGTTTCAAACTGAAAATGCTCCAGTGCCTGTTAACGTAGATTTTACAAATAATTTCAATAGATAAAATAAATAGACTGTACACGCGCCACTTGTCTTTCGTGGCGGGGTCACCTCGTATTCCTGACTCTTCCCCGATAAAAGCGCGCTGGGGAAGGGAAACACCTCTCGCGCGAGTAGAGGGGGTTCCCTTCCCCCCCAAACAACTTACGAATAGTGTTAACAGCCCCTAGAGATATATTCGCAATAGTTCTGCCGCCGTAGCGCGGGGAAAAGGTCTTTCCCCAGGCGGAGGCGGATCAGCGCAGGGCGCAGTTGCCGTCCTTGCAGTCGGTGGACGGCACGACGGGGGTCGCCTGGAACAGGACGACCTGCTGCCGTCCGTCATTATCTCCCAGCACCAGAGTGTAGCGCATCAGCCCTTCCGGCAGCGGCGGTTCGCTGGTGCCCTGCATGATGCCGTTTCCTGTGACCACAATGGTCTTGCCGACCATAGAGGCGCGGACATTGCGGATATGCAGCGTCTTGATGACCATTTTGCCGCCCTTGATGGCGGCGATAAAGTGTTCCTTGTCCTGAATGTGCCCGTTGGCGCTGATATGCCAGTAATTGGGCGCAAGCAGGCGGTTCAGTTCGTCGGCGTCGGCCGTGCGCACGGCTTCGGCGTACAGTTCCACCAGATCCGGCCGGGCCTGGGCGCCGCTTCCCGCCGTCAGCAGCAGGGCGCAGCATACCGCGGCAATCAATAGTCTCATATTCCCCTCCTTGCGGACAGTAATGCTCTTTCCTGCATGCACTGCAGCCGAAACTTCGTCAAGCGCTTGTGACAAAAGTGGCCGGGATTGCCAACAAGGGGAAAATCACCTAACTATTGCCTATCCCGCTTCCTCGCGCCCCTGCATATGGCGCACATGCGCATTGCAGCATGCCGTGGCGCATTCCCCCATTAACGATATTGCGAGGGAACCATGCTCACGACTTTACTTCAAAGCATCGGACGCACGCCTTTGCTGCGTCTTTCCCGTCTTGCAGCCGGTTTGCCGGGTATGCTGCTGCTTAAACTTGAAAATCAGAATCCCGGAGGCTCCATCAAGGATCGCGCGGCCTTCCATATTCTGGATCGCGCCATGCAGCGCGGCGAGCTGGCTCCCGGCGGCACAGTCGTAGAGGCCACCAGCGGCAATATGGGCATCGGCCTGGCCATGACCTGCGCCGTCCGCGGCCTGCGCTGCGTGCTCGCCATGCCCGAATCCATGAGCGTTGAGCGGCGTCAGCTGCTTGCCTCGCTGGGGGCGGAACTGATACTTACTCCGGCAGACAAGGGCATGGGCGGCGCCGTGGAGATGGCCGAAAACATCGCCGTCGAGCGCAGGGCCTTTCGTCCCCGCCAGTTCGATAATGCCGACGCCATCGAGGCCCACTACACGACCACCGGGCCGGAGATTCTGCACGACAGCAACGGCGCCGTGGATGCGCTGGTGTCCGGCGTCGGTTCCGGGGCGACGTTGTCCGGCACCGGCTTGTATCTCAAGGGGCTTGTGCCCGACTGCCGGATCATTGCCGTGGAGCCTGCCGAATCGCCTGTGCTGTCCGGCGGCAAGGCCGGTCCGCACGGCATTCAGGGCATCGGCGCGGGTTTTATCCCCCGGAATCTGAATCGGAATATTGTGGATGAAGTCGTGACGGTGACCACGGACGAGGCCCGCGAAACCGCGCGCAGGCTCATGTCCGCGGAAGGCGTCTGCGCGGGTATTTCCACAGGGGCCAACCTTGCGGCGGCCCTGCGCATTGCGGCCCGGCCGGAAATGAGCGGCAAGAATATTGTCACTTTTGCCTGCGATACCGGAGAGCGCTATCTGTCCACGGGGCTGTTTTCCGAGGGGCGCTAGAGCGTTTTACCTTTGAAAAAGATGAAACGCGAGGCGGCGGCACAGCGCCGTCCGGCCCAAAGTGAGCGGAAAAACTCGGTTTTTCCGCGAAACGACAGGCCGTATGGTTTGAAATGCGAAGCATTTTAAACTGAAAATGCTCTAAAGGCCGCTGCGCGCGGGCCGCATGCCGCGCCTGCGCTAAACATTTTGCGTTTCCGGCCGAAAAGACTATATCCGGGTTTCAGTGGCTGAAGCCCGAATTGCAGTTACAATGACGCAACACGTTGTTTTATTTTTGCTTAGAGCGTTTCAACTTTGAAAAAGGTGAAGCGCGAGGCGGCGGCACAGCGCCGCCCGGCCCAAAGTGAGCGGAAAAACTGCGCTTTTTCCGCGAAACGACAGGCCGTATGGTTTGAAACGCACAGCGTTTCAAACTGAAAATGCTCTAGAGAGACGCTGCGCTTCTTTCCCGTGGCTGAGAGGCGCGCCTGATGTTTCTTTATTTTTAACAGATAAGGCTCCAGAGCGCATCGACGTGAAAAAGATTCTCCCCTGAAGCGGAACCTTGTTCCTCCGCAGATGCTCTCCTCCGGGAAGACGTCGGGAAACCACGGCAACAGGAGACAGTATGCCCCCCGGAAACCGGCGTCATTGCATCGGAGAGCTGCTCTGGAAATACGCCCGGCGTGCTCTTGCCGCCATCGGCCATGTTTGGAGACAGTATGTCGCAAACGAATATTCTGCTGGAAACCGGCACAAACGAGCTGGAGATTGTGGAATTCTACGTCAATCAGGACGGATACGAAGGCCACTACGGGCTCAATGTGGCCAAGGTAGTGGAAATTATCCGTCGCCAGTCCATTACGGCCATGCCGGAAATGCGACATCCGGCCGTGCTCGGCGCTTTTTCCCATCGCAACGGGCGTATCGTTCCGATGATTGACATGGCGAAATATCTCGGCAGCACTCCCATTGCCAATGAAGACGCCAAGGTCATTGTCACGGAATTTAACACTGTCTACACCGGCTTTCTTGTTTCCGGCGTCAACCGCATCTATCGTCTGAGCTGGACGGATGTGGAAGCCCCCGGCAACTTCCTGCAGAATATCAGCAAGAGTTCCATTACCGGCGTGGTGCGGCTGGAGGATCGCGTCATCTTCCTGCTGGATCTGGAAGCCATTGTGGCGGAGCTTAATCCGAGCATGGCCATCCGCTATCCTGAGGAAGATCAGCATTTCCTCAAGGAAGGCAGCCCGCAGGAAGTGCTGCACGTGGACGACTCCTCCAGTATTCGCGGCCTGGTGGCGCATCTGCTCGCCAAGGAAGGGCGCTTTACCTTGACTCAGAAGGTCAACGGCGAGGAAGCGTGGCACTACCTGCTGGAACTGAAGCAGCACTGCGAGGAAAGCGGAGAGCCCATCGCCAAGTACTGCGCGGGTATTATTTCCGATATTGAAATGCCGTCCATGGACGGTCTGGCCCTGTGCAAGCATATCAAGGAAGACCCGATCCTCAAGCGTATTCCCGTGGCTATTTTCTCATCCATGATTAATGAGCCGCTGGCGCGCAAGTGCGCTTCCGTGGGGGCGGACGCCCAGTTTACCAAGCCGGACCTGAAAGCGCTGTCCGACAAGCTGGATATGCTGATTAAGGAAACCTGGATTCAGCCCAAGCCCGCGCCTGTGGAACAGAAGAATCGCACGGCCAGCCCCTTTGCCTCCAGTCCCTTTACCGCGAGCCCGTTTTCTTCGTAGGCGCGCCTTTTTTGCAGAGTTTTCAAACGCATCACGCCGTCTTTCCGCAGTGCGGAAAGACGGCGTGTTCCGTTCATGCTCCGGGGCCTCCCCGCACCCGAAGCACTCGCGATGCCGCAGGCGGAGCCCGCGCTACGCGCTCGGAAATACGGCAGCCCGTACCAGGGTGCGATCCAGATCGGCCAGATCCTCCTCGTCAAAGTCCGCCGCCGACGGCATGGTCAGCGGCTGGGTCTGGGGCAGCGCCAGCATCTTGTCCGTATTCTCGAACAGATTGCGCAGAATGGCATTGGAAACCAGCATGCCCTTGCGCGTCAGGCGCAGGTAGCCCTCGCGCATGCGCACGAGCCCGTTGTCATACAGGGCCTGAATCATGCGCTGATTGTCTTTGACGAAGTCCCGGCCGGTCAGAGTTTTGTAAGCCTTGAGCCGCAGGCCGCGCGCCGTGCGCAGACGCAGCATGATCAGCTCAAGCACGCGCACGCGGGGGGTCAGCACTTCCGGGTCCTGCCCCAGCGTGCCGCCGCGCACCTGCGCGTCCCATGCCCGCTGGCTGGCGGGATTGGTCCAGCGGGTATGGAGCATGGTCGACGTGGCCGAAGGCCCCAGACCAATATAGTCGCGGCCTTCCCAGTAGCCCAGATTGTGATGGCACTGAAAGCCCATGCGCGCATAATTGGAAATTTCGTAGTGCATATACCCCTGCGACTCCAGCAGGGCCGAGCCTTCCATGTACATCAGATTCTGATCCCGTTCCGGCGGCAGGGCAAGCCGCCCTTCGGAGCATTCCAGTTCCAGCGGCGTGCCCGGCTCCAGAGTCAGGCCGTAGGCCGAAATGTGATCGGGGCCTATCCGGCAGATGTCCTTGAGCGTCTGCAACCACTGGCGCATGCTCTGGCCGGGAAGCCCCCACATCAGATCCACGCTGACGTTGGTGCAGCCGGCTTCGCGGGCATTGAACACCGTGTGCAGGCTGTCCGACGCTTTGTGCGCGCGCCCCAGCATGCGCAGCGTGTTTTCGTCCAGGCTTTGCAGGCCGATGGAGAGACGGTTCACCCCGGCAGCCAGAAAGTCCGCCACATCCTGCTGCGTGCGCAGGGATTCGGGATTGGCTTCCAGCGTTATTTCCGCCTTGGGATGCAGCGAAAAATAGCGCCCGATGCGGTCAAGGACAGCGTGAATAAAGGAGGGCGACAGCAGGCTCGGCGTGCCGCCGCCAAAAAAGACGGATTCCACCGGCGTGCCGCCGAAGCGATCCCCCCAGTGGGCCAGCTCCATGAGCAGCGTATCGGCATAGGCCTGCAGGCGCTCGGACGTGCGCGGATTGATGCCGCGGCCAAGGGCCGTGGAATGGAAGGCGCAGTAACTGCACCGGATGCGACAGAAGGGGACATGAATATAAATCAGCATGGCGAACCTTGATGACAGGAAAATGACTCTCTGGCCAGCGCTCCTCATTATGCAAAAAGAGAACCAAAGACAATATCTTCCGGGGCCTTTCTCCCGAAAACGCGCGTTCTCTCGCTGGTTCGAGACTGTCCGGGCCGGCGCAGCAAGCGCCCGTTTTCCGCCGCGGCGGCGCATGCCGGGGCCCGGAGCCGCCTTGGCAAAGAAGGACGCCTTGCGTATATTGCACTTCTCACGAGCATTTTTCTCTCAGACAGGAGAAGTCCATGGATATACGTTTTCAGTGCAACGGCCCTGCCCAGTGGAAGGCCGATGTCATGGTGGTTCTGTTCTGCAAGGGGGAACGACTGCCCGATGTCGCCCCCTGCGTGGATGCCGCCGCTCCCTGGCTGGCCATTGCTCCGGCCCTGCGCGATGCCCGCGGCGACAAGGACGAGCTGACCATGCTGCACGGGCATCCCGAACTCAATATTCCCCGCGTGCTGGCCGTTGGCCTCGGCGCGCGCGAAGATATTGATGTGTCCGCTGTCCGCAAGGCTCTCGGCTCCGCCCTGCGCCGCTGCCGGGCCGCCGGTATCGGCAGCGTGCTCATCCCCGAACCCATGCTGGCCGCTCTGCCCGGCGGGCGGGAACGCCTTGTGGAAGAGGCGGTGTACGCCTCCCTGCTGGGCCTCTACCGTTTTTCCGGTCTGAAAAAAGCGGACAAGGAAGAACACAAGGATCCTGAATGGCTGGCCATCGGCTTTGAGGGGGATTTCGTGCCGGACGGCGGACAGGCCGCGGCGCGGCGCGGCGAGCGCGCCGCCGAGGCTGTGGCGCTTGCCCGCACGCTGGCCAATACCCCGGCCAATCTGCTTGGTCCCGCCGATCTGGCCGAAAAGGCCCGCGCGCTGGCTGCAGAACGCGGCCTGTCCTGCACCGTGATGGAAGAAGACGATCTGCGCGAACAGGGCATGCACTGCCTGCTGGCCGTGGGGCAGGGCTCCGTCCGTCCGCCGCGTCTTGTGGTGCTGGAACACGCTCCGGAAGGCCATGAGCAGGAAAAGCCCCTGATCCTTGTGGGTAAGGGCATAACCTTTGACAGCGGCGGCATCAGCCTCAAGCCCGGCGCCAACATGCACGCCATGAAGTGCGACATGACAGGCGCGGCCATTGTTCTTTCCGTGCTGGCCGCTGTTGCGGAAGAACAGCTGCCCCGCCGCGTTGTCGGCATCATGGCCTGCGCCGATAACATGCCCGACGGACGCGCCACGCGCCCCGGCGACGTGGTCATTGCCGCCAACGGCGACAGTGTGGAAATTCAGAATACCGACGCCGAGGGCCGTCTTGCCCTGTGTGACGCTCTCGCCTATGCCCAGAAAGAGTGGACGCCTGCCGCCATTGTGGATATTGCCACGCTGACCGGCGCCTGCGCGGTGGCCCTCGGTTCGGAAGTGGCCGGTCTTTTCTGCGATGACGACGCCCTGCGCGAACGTCTGCAAGCCTCCGCCACCCTGGGCGGAGAGGCCCTCTGGCCCCTGCCTCTCTGGAAGGGTTACAAGGAAAATCTGAAAAGCGAAGTGGCCGACATCTGCCACATCGGCCCGCGCGAGGGCGGCGCCATTCATGCGGCCCTGTTCCTCCAGCATTTTATTCAGGACGGCGTGCGCTGGGCCCATCTGGATATTGCCGGCGTGGACTGGGCGTCCAAGCCCGGCCCCCTGACCGTCATCGGCGGAACCGCCTTTGGCGCGCGAACCCTGCTGGAACTGGCTCGAGGAGGCGTGTAAATGAAAGTGTATCTTATCGGCGCAGGTCCCGGCGACGCCGGTCTGCTGACCATCAAAGGCCGTGACATGCTGGCTTCCGCCGATGTCGTGGTCTATGACGCGCTGGCCAACGAGGACCTGCTTGCATACGCCCGCCCCGATGCCGAGTGCATCTATGTGGGCAAGGTGGCGGGCAATCATGCCCTGCCGCAGCAGGAAATCAATGCGCTGCTGATCCGCAAGGCGAAGGAAGGCAAGGTCGTTGCCCGCCTTAAGGGCGGCGATCCTTACATCTTTGGCCGCGGCGGCGAAGAAGCCGAAGAACTGCGGGCCGCTGGGGTTCCTTTTGAGGAAGTTCCCGGCATCAGCTCCACCATTGCCGCGCCCGCCTATGCGGGGATTCCGCTCACGCATCGGGACTACGCCTCGTCCGTGACCATTATCGCCGGCCACGAAAACCCCGACAAGCCCGGTTCCGTGCACAACTGGAAGGCTCTTGCCGCCAGCGCGTCCACGCTGGTCTTTGTCATGGGCATGAAGAATCTGCCGGATATCGCCCGCAATCTTATGGATGCGGGCATGGACCCGGCCACGCCCGCGGCGCTCGTCTATCGCGGCACCACGCCGCGGCAGCGCAGCCTTGTCGCGCCGCTGGGCCAGTTGCCGCAGGCCGCCGTCGATGCCGGATTCACCAATCCTTCCGTTATTGTCGTGGGCAAGGTCTGCGCCCTGCGCGAGACGCTTGGCTGGTTTGAGCAGCGCCCCCTGTACGGAAAAACCGTGGTCGTTACCCGCGCTCGCGAGCAGGCCAGCGGTCTTGCCGCGCAGCTGGCGGAGCTCGGCGCGCGCGTCATCCAGTGCCCCACCATTGAAATCAAGCCTCTGGACGACTATGCGCCTCTGGATCGGGCCATTGCCGCCCTTGGCGAGTATCAGTGGCTGATTTTCACGTCCGTCAACGGCGTGAAATACTTCTGGCAGCGGCTGGAGCTGGCCGGGCGCGACGCCCGCGCTCTGGGCTCCTGCAAGGTGGCGGCCATCGGCCCGGCCACGGCGGAAGCTCTGCGCATCCGCGGTATCGTTCCCGATCTCGTGCCCGAAAAATACATGGCCGAGGGCGTTATTGCCGGTTTGCAGGCGCAGGGCCCCGTAAGCGGCATGCGCATGCTGTTGCCCCGCGCCGCTAAGGCCCGCGAAATCCTGCCCGAAGAACTCCGCAAGGCCGGCGCTACCGTGGATGTCATTTCCGCCTATGAAACGGTGCCTGCCGCTGTGCTCAAAGATGAAGTGCTGGCCGGTCTGCGCGACAGGAGCATCGATTGCGTGACCTTCGGCTCCTCGTCCACCGTGGAGAACTTCCTGTCCATCTTCCCCGCGGAAACGCTGGCCACATCCGGCGCGCGCATTGCCGCCATCGGCCCCATCACGGCCGCAACCCTGGCCCGGCGGGGGCTTCCCTGCCACATCCAGCCGTCGGAATTCACCATTCCGGCGCTTGTGGCCGCCGTTGCCGAAGCCTTTGCAAAAGACTAGGGGGTAACGTTAAATCGTTCTTCTGGGGGGAAGGAAACCCCCTTGGCTAGCGCGCAAGGTGGTTTCCTTCCCCCCAGGCCCCCCATCCTTCCCCCAACGCGCTTTTTCAAAGGGGACACAGGCCATGTGGCAAGTAGCTTTCAAAGGTCATGTGTAGTCTTCATTTTCTGTTTATTTGAAATAAATAGAAATATCTTTGAAAAAGGTAAAACGCGAGGCGGCGGGACTGCGCCTCCCGTTCCCGGCCCTCCGAGAACGTCTTTTCCCCTTCAGCCCTTGACGGAGAGAGTCTACCATGCCTTTGAATATCGCCATTCTTGCTTCCGGCAGCGGCACCAACGCCCAGTCCATGATCGACAAGGCCGCCGCCGGGCTTCTGGATGTGGACATCCGCCTTATTGCCGGCAACAGACCCGGGGCGAAGGTTTTTGACAGAGCCCGCGCCGCGGGCATCCCCTATCTGGAGCTTGATCACAAGGCCTTTGAAAGCCGCGAAGCCTTTGATGCCGAAATGGTCGCCGCCATTCGTCAGTCCGGCGCGGAATATGTCGTGCTGGCGGGTTATATGCGTTTGCTTTCGCGGGTTTTCCTCTCCGCCTTTGCCGGAAAAATCATCAATATTCATCCCGCCATCCTGCCGAGCTTTCCCGGTATTCACGGCGGCGCGGACGCGTTGGCCTATGGCGTTAAGCTCACGGGCTGCACCGTGCATTTTGTGGAAGAAGTCATGGACAGCGGTCCCGTCATCATTCAGGCTGCCGTGCCCGTCAATGCCGGCGAGCCCGAAGACGACCTCATGAACCGCATTCATCCGCTGGAGCATCGCATCTACCCGCAGGCGCTCCAGTGGCTCGCTCAGGGACGCATCCGCGTTGAGGGGCGGCAGGTCTTTCTCGCGCCTTCCGACACCCCCCGCGCCCGGCGCGCTCCCGATGACGACTGGTTCGTCTGGCCGCCGCTGGAAGAAGGGTTTTAGAGGGTATATGTTGAGGGGGAGAGGGAAACTTTTTCTTGCGAAAAAAAGTTTCCCTCTCCCCCTCAAACTCCCCCTCTCCCTTCAAAAATCGCTCGTCTGATTGTTCGCGGTCATCCGGCCGCAAGCTTCGTCTCCTGTGTCGCCGTCCCCCGGTTGCGCGCATGTTCTGCCGCTGCCGGGGGCTGCTTTTGAGGGCGTGCGTTTTGGTGACAGAGCGTTTCACCTTTGAAAATGGCAAAACGCGAGGCGGGCGCAGCGCCGCCCGGCCCAAAGAGAGAGAGGAAAAATCGTGTTTTTCCACGAAGCGACAAGCCGTATGGTTTGAAATGCGAAGCATTTCAAACTGAAATTGCTCTGGGTTGCTCGCGGTCATCCGGCCGCAAGCTTCGTCCCCTGTGTCGCCGTCCCCCGATTGTGCGCATGTTCTGCCGCTGCCGGGGGCTGCTTTTGAGGGCGTGCGTTTTGGTGACAGCGCGTTTCACCTTTGAAAAAGGCAAAACGCGAGGCTGGCGCAGCGCCGCCCGGCCCAAAGAGAGAAAAATCGAGTTTTTCCGCGAAGCGACAAACCGTATGGCTTGAAATGCGAAGCATTTCAAACTGAAATTGCTCTGGCTGGGAGGAAGCATGCGTAAAGAGGTAACGCTAACTTTTCATCTCGATGCTGATTTGAAAAAACAATTCATAGCTGCTGCAAAAAATAAAAATATGTCTGCCTCAGACGTATTGCGTATGCTTATACAAGACTTTGTTCATCATAATCAAAAGAAGTCTGGCGTACAGATTTTGCCAGAGGAGCAGGAAAAAAGAAGGGAGGCTGTCGAATTTGGACATGCTTCTGTCGTTCTTGAAGGCTTGCAGATCCCGGATCAGGAAAAACAGCATGCGGAACGTTTTATATCTGGTGAAATAACTCTGGAAGAGTTTATAACTGCTCCTTGTAAAACTGAAATTAACGCAACAGTTCTGTCTCGCAGGATTGTTGAACTTGAATTTTGTCCGGTACAAGGAAAATTTGACGCTGACCATTTAAAAGAAATTCATCGAAGAATATTCCAGAATTTGCCTTTCAAATGTGAAGACTTTTCCCCCGGAGAATTTAGACATCCTTCAGGAAAAAATCTTGACTGGGTAAAAACGCGCCAGCTTGAAAGTGTTAATGCTATTTCAAATGTCGCATATTCAAGCATGTCTTGTGATGTTCAAAATAGATTGAACAAAATTCTTTCTGCAATTGATATACAAAAGATTTCGATGCTGGATGAAAAAAACATTTTCAAAATATATGGCAGAATTATATATTGAACTTGACTATATACATCCTTTTATGGATGGAAACAGCAGGGCGTTAAGAAGTTTTACGCGACAGATAACAAAAGAGGCTGGATATATGTTGCACTGGGAAGTTTTTAACAGCAATCCTGCAGGGAGATGCATCCTCTATATCGCAAGGGATATAAGCGTGAACAGAATTGCGCTCCCGCTTGCGAAAGCAGACGGGACAAAAAGAGATATTACTTTTACGCTGGATCAGCTGGGAAATAATAGAGATATGTATACGCTAATGAAAGATATTTTAGAGCGTTTCACCTTTGAAATGATTTGTATCCACAAGAAATAAACCAGCCTTGAGCGTCGCGAGCCGACACGGCGCTCAAGGCTCTTTTTATTCCTGAATATATTTCTTCGATAGTCTTTGCCCTGATTCCTCGAATGAGCTGTTTCACCTTGCTCCACATCTTTTCTATAGGATTCAAATCCGGGCTGTACGCTGGAAGGAATAACACTTTTGCCTTCCTGCTGCGAATCGCTTCTTCCGCTACCTGTGACTTGTGAGAAGAGAGATTATCCATGATGACAATATCTCCTTCACGCAGAGATGGCGCCAGAATTTTTTGGACGTACACTTCAAAAATGCTTTTTGTGAGCGCTCCTTCAAAAACAAAACTCTCTGTTGTCCCATCAAGACGAATGGAAGACACGATTGTTATTGAAAGGACACGGCCAGCTATGACAGCATCACAACAGCGGGAACCTCCGCGGGCTCGTCCATAACGACGTGTCATGTTGTTTCTTACGCCGGACTCGTCAAGAAAGACGAGATGTTTCATATCTTTATTTTGCTGAAAGATTTTCCATCGTTGTCGTGTGCGTACGATGTCCGCGCGATCCTGTTCCTTCGCTCTGAGAGTTTTTTTAAACACAAAACCAAGAGCTTTGACAATCTTGTGAACAGCATTCAGAGAGCATTGCTTGCCGAAGTGCGTACGGATTTCATCCAGAGTTATATCTGGTCTTTTCTCAAGTAGTTCAACAAGCTGTTTTCGTTCTTCTGCCGAAAACATGGAAATTCTGTGACCACGGGGAAGCTCTTCGACTCTTCCCTCCGTCTGATAAGCACGAAGCCATCTGTTGATAGTATTGAGATGATACCCAAGAGTCTCAGCAATCTGCTGAGGGGAAACGCCTGAGTCATATGCCTTAATCGCTAGTGTTCGTATTTCTTGGCTCGCTATTTTCATGACGGCATAATAACATATTTTTTTACATCTCAAAGTTGAATTGCTCTAGAACATTTTCAGTTTGAAATGCTTCGCATTCCAACCATACGGCCTGTCGTTTCGCGGAAAAACACAATTTTCCGCTCAATTCGGGCCGGGCGGCGCTGTGCCGCCGCCTCGCGTTTCACCTTTTTCAAAGTTGAAATGCTCTAAAAAAGCCCCTGAGCCAGAATCCGGCACAGGGGCTCTTGTTACTTCTTTTTGCTTTGTTCGGTCGAGAAGAAAGAGCTGACGACAAAGCACCCCGCATAACCGGGGGACGGCGAGTCTCGGCATGCCGTCCGCGTTTCCGTTTTCGCTCATTCTCCAGAATAAAGCGCGTTTGGGGAGGGGTTGGGGGTCTGGGGGAAGGGGAACCCCTTTGCGCGCGAGCCAAAGGGGTTCCCCTTCCCCCAGAAAAATTACGCTACAATGCCTGAAGCCGGGCGCGCAGCAGCGCCGCCTTTGCCTTGCCGATACCAGGCAGGGACTGCAATTCCTTTTCATCCGCGGCGCGCATGGCCTCGATGCTGCCGAAGTGCTCCCAGAGCATGCGCGCCGTTGCAGGGCCGATGCCCGGCAGACGCATAAGCTCGCCGGAAAGGGCCGCGCCGCCGCGCGCCTTGCGATGCCGCCCGATGGCAAAACGATGCGTGGTATCGCGCACGTGCTGCAAAAAGAGCAACTCCGGGCAGCCTTCCCGCAACGGCAACGGATTGCTGCGATTGGGAAGAAAAATGCGGTCCGCCACATTACCGGCGCGGCGGTCGGCATGCCCCTGCTCATCGCGCGCCTTGGCAATGCCGGCAATGGCGAACAAATCCTTCTGCCCCGCTTCCTCCAACGCCCTGCCAATGGCGGCCAGCTGGCCGCGCCCGCCATCCACCAGCAGCAAATCCGGCCACGGCGGGCCGCTTTCCAGACGCCGCAGCATCCAGTCGTGCAGGGTGCCGTAATCGTCGCCGCCGTCGGGCATGGCATAACTGCGATAGGCAGGAGGCAGAGGACGGGCATCCTCAAAGACAACCACGCCCGCCCGCGTCTGCCTGCCGCCGGTATGAGAAATGTCCACGCACTCGATACGGCGCGGCGGTCCGGGCAAATGCAGGGCACGGGCGAGACGTTCCAGCAAAGGCGTCTCCTCCCGACTTTCCCGACGCCGGGCTTCTTCCCTGGCGTTGGACTGGGCCACATCCACCAGCTGATTGTCGGCGGCATGCTGCGGCGCGACAATACGCACAGCGCCGTTGCGCCGCTCGCTCAACGTCTGCTCCAGCAGAAGACGCTCTCCCGGTTCAGACGCGCTGTCTTCTGCCGCTTCTTCGTCGCCGCCGTCAGGCGGCAGCCACGGCAGGAGAATACGCGGCGGCGGCATGGCCTGCGCATAATACTGTCCCAGAAACGACCAGAGCAGCTCCGGCGCATCCTCAAAAGCCAGCCCCGGCCAGTAAAAGGCGCGCCCGTCCGTCACTGCGCCGCCGCGCACAAAGATGATGCCCAGAGCAAGACCGCGTTCGGCAGGGAAAATACCGAGAGCATCCATGTCGCCGCCGCCGGGCAGGACTGCCGCCTGCCGCTCCACCGTGCGCTCCACGGCGCGAATCTGATCGCGCAGCCGGGCGGCGGTTTCAAACTCCAGCGCTTCCGCGGCCTGCTCCATTTCGGCATGCAGACGCGCCGTCAGAGCATCGGATTTGCCTTCCAGCAGCTCAATAATTTTTTTGACGGATTCGTGATAGCCTTCGGGCGTGATCAGCCCCATGCAGGGCGCGGGACATTGCCCCATGTGATGATACAGACAGGGACGCACGCGGTTGCGCATGGCCTTGTCGGAACAACGCCGCAGAGCAAAGGCGCGATGCAACAGCTTCCATGTTTCCCTGGCGGAAAGCGCCGAAGTAAAGGGGCCGAAGTAACGCGCGCCGTCCTTGCGGGCCTGCCGCACCACCTCCAGACGCGGGAAGGAATGCCGGATATTGATGCGGAACAGCGCATACTGCTTGTCGTCGCGCAGCACAATATTGTAGTGCGGACGGTAGCGTTTGATCAGCCCCGCTTCCAGCAGCAGAGCTTCCTTTTCCGTGGTCGTGGTCAGATAGTCCAGCGACACGGCATGCGCCAGCATGGCGCGAGTCTTGGCGGGCAGCCCCTCAGGGCGAAAATAGGAAAGGACGCGGCGGCGAAGAATACGGGCCTTGCCCACGTAGATGACCTGCCCGCGGGCATCCTTGTAAAGATAGACTCCCGGCGAAAGAGGAATGGAGGAAGGCTCCGGGCGTTCCATGCTACTTCCTGAGGGCGTCGCGCTCGGCAATGGCCTCTTGCAGTTCTTCCCTGGCTTCCCGGAGCTTGCGTTCCCGCTTGGCGATCTTGTCCGCCTTGCCGGTCGCCTGCGCTTCCCGGAGTTCCAGTTCCTGTTCGGCCACTTCGGCCCGCTTTTCCTGCACGCGCATTTCCGCCTTGCCGAGCAGCGAGTCATCCCGGCACCAGCGCCGAACCTCGCTCAGAGCCGTTTCCAGCCCCGCAAGGGCCGCGTCGTTGTCCTGCTGCTTGGCGGCGGCTATCTTGGCCTGAATATGCGCTTCCTTGGACGCACAACCGGAAGCGGCTTCGGCGCTGACAGCAGGTGTAAGAACGAGAAGACCGGCAAGAGTAAGAAGAACTGAACGCTGCATGATGCCTCCTGAAGATGGTTGAAGCGTTTTCATCTAGGCTTAACGCCGGGATACGCCTCCCGCCCCCGGCGGCGTCGCACACATATGACCGGAGTATCTTCCCCCTCAAAAAAGCGATACTTTCCGCTTCCTGAGCTTTTTTAGTTTGAACCGCGTTGCAGTTCAAACCATACGGCCTGTCGTTTCGCGAAAAAAGAGTGTTGTTCCGCTCGCTTCAGGCCGGACGGCGCTGGGCCGCACCTCGCGTTGTACCTTTGTCAAAGATAAAACGCTCTAAAAATTATACGCATAGAAGAAATTGATATTCCAGGCGTCGCGCACATCATCACGGTAGCCGTTCATGCGGCTGTTCCCCCAGACGCTGTTGCTCTTGTCCAGCCACAGGGCCATATAGGCGGCCTCTATGCCGACGGTCATATTTTCATAAATCTTCGTGTAGCTGGACAAGCCCACTTCCAGAGCCACGTCCCGTGTGGTGAGATACAGGCCTTCCATACCGGGAACGCCGAACGAGCCGCTATTGGCGGCCAGCCCTTCGCTGCTCAGCCAGCGGGCCATTCGGGGGCTGTTGGTGCCGCCGATGACATTGACGCGCAGACTCTGCTTCACGTCCTCAATAACGGAAATATCCTTAAGGCGCAGCCCCACGCCCCATGTTCCGGCCATGCTCCAGCCCACGGCGCATTCCCGGCCGATATTCGGATTCCCGGAAAAGGCAAAATGGGAAAAGTCGTTGTCGCTGCCGCTCAGGGAAAGCACGGGCAGACGCTCCGAGCCGTCGCCCCGGTTACCGTTATCGCCGGAGGCATACCAGCCGTAAATGCCGGGCGTCACCCAGTCCAGCTTGTATTCGGCCAGCAGCGAGGCTATCCAGCCGCGACGGGAGGCCGAAGCATCGTCATGCCGCACGCTGCCATAGACGGCATCCCACGCCAGACGGAACGGGTCCCAGAGAACGATCTCGCCTGTCAGACCGGCCCACCAGACACTCCCCCAGGACGTAAGGCTTTCACGGTGCGACGCGCCGCCAACGGGCAGCATGCCGCCCCGGTACATGTCGAAGGACGCGCCGTAACGGTCGAAATCTCCCGCGCTGCGGAAGGTATTGGGGCCGATCATGCCGTACACGCCCCACGGCGTGAGGTTCACCCCCTCAAAACGCAGGGGCAGCGCCAGACCGAACAGATCCATGTTATCCAGCAGGGACGCCCTGACGCCGTTGCGGCTCCCCTGCGTGGTTCCGGCAAAGTTGTCGTTGTAGGGACGCGCCCAGAAGGCGGTGAGATCGGCAGACTCGGCAAGATGCGCCGTCAGACTGACAGCCGCCACATCATCGGCCAGCACCTGCGAACCGGCAGTCATGCCCGGCAGCTCCAGCGGCTGAATCCCCATGCGAACCCGAATATCCGTCGCGGGAATCATCCAGTCGAGATAGGCATGCTTGACTTCAACAACAGTGCCGTCCGCCCCCATGGCCGCGCCGTCAGTTCCGCGCCCCCAGAGCTGATCGCCGATTTCCAGCGCCAGCGTGCCGGAAAGCGATTCGGAGGCCACGGCCTCCAGCTGCAGACGCAGGCGCTGACGCGCCTCGAAGTTATCTTCCTGCTGCACGCCGTATCCATAGGAACCGGAACCGCCGGTAAAGGCGCCGTGCTGCCCGTAATCAAAATTCATCAGCCATTGCCCCCTGGCCTTGAAATCGACGGCGGCGGCAGGGGCGGAAGCGGACAGCAGCAGGGCGGCGGTCAGAAGGAGAAGGGACAGATGTTTCATGACGGCTCCGGAAACAGGGGAGCGCCCTTGCGCTCCCCTGTCCAAAAAAGAATTACAGATTGGCCGCGTACCAGTCGCCAGCCAGTCTCAGCCCCTGACGCACGTCAAAGGCAGGCTCGTAGCCCAGCAGGGTGCGGGCGCGGGTGATATCCGCCAGCGAATGGCGCACATCCCCGGCGCGGAAGTCGCGGTGCGTGGCCGTGGCCGACGCGGCTTCCGGCTTGTGCCGAACGACTTCTTCCTTAATCAAATCAAACAGCTCGTTCAGCGTGGTGCGCTGGCCAAAAGCCACATTGTAGATTTTGTTGCGGGCATTGTCGGCGGCAAAGCTGGCCAGCAGATTAGCCTGCACCACATTGTCGATATAGCAGAAGTCCCGGCTGGTTTCGCCGTCGCCGTTGACAAAGACGGTTTCGCCCTTGATCAGGCTGGCAAACCACTGAGGGATAACGGCGGCATAGGCGCCGTAGGGGTCCTGCCGCTGCCCGAAGACGTTGAAGTAGCGCAGGCCGACGGTAGTGAAGCCGTAGCAGCGGGCAAAGACATCGGCATAGAGCTCGTTGACGTACTTGGTGACGGCATAGGGCGAAAGCGGGCTGCCGATCTTGTCTTCCACCTTGGGCAGTTCAGGCGAATCGCCATACGTGGAGGAAGAAGCAGCGTAGACGAAACTCTCAACCTTGGCGTCGCGGGCCGCGACCAGCATATTGACGAAGCCGTCGATATTGCAACTGTTGGAAAGCAGCGGATCGTCGATGGAACGGGGGACCGAGCCCAGCGCGGCCTCATGCAGCACGTGCTGCGCGCCGTCGCACGCCTTGCGGCAGGTTTCCAGATCGCGAATGTCGCCTTCAATGAAGGTAAAGCGCTGCCATGCTTCTTCGCCCACGATGGCCCGCACCATATCGAGGTTTTTCTGATAGCCGGTCAGGAAGTTGTCAAGGCCGACCACCGTCTGACCGAGGGTCAGCAGGCGCTCCAGCAGATTGGAGCCGATAAAGCCGGCAACGCCCGTCACAAGCCAGCGGGAAGGCGCGGCCTGCATGGTGGCGCAGAGATCGGAATAGGCGCTCATAGCGTTCTCCGTCAAAGTTTGCGGTTGGGTGACACGGAAGCCGTGTTCCGCGTTTTTACGTCAGGGAGGGGCGTCTGTCAAAAGCCGGCGCGCCCAGAGGAAAAAGGGACTTTTCAGGCGTGCGCCTACCTGCTATAGCCATGACAAGACAGGAAGAGCGTCACCCGCGGACGGCGGAAACGCTACCGTCGCGCCGTTCCTGTCCCCGCGCCGAAAACGGCTGTCTCTCCTGCAATCCCGCATCCCAACATGAATGAACCCGTTCCGGGGCCGCAGTACGTTTCCCGGAAGGAGGCCTTGTCACAGTGAAAGTCCTTGTTCTCGGCAATCAGGGCCGCTCTACGGCCAATTTCTGGACAGTGCTGGCACGTCGGATGCTGCGGGACGGACATGACGTCGTCTTTGCCGTGCCGCCCGGCGATCCGCAGGCGGACGCCGCCCTGCGCAGCGTGGGGCATGACCTCGTGGTCACCGGCGCGCCGCGCGTCGTGCACTATCCTCTGGAACGCAAAGGGCTGAATCCGCTGGAGGATGCCCGCAGTCTGCTCGCCCTTGTGCGGCTGATGCGCACGGAGCGCCCCGACTACCTGTTTGCGACCACTATCAAGCCCGTCATTTATGGCTGTCTGGCCGCGCGCCGCGCCTGCGTGCCCCATGCCTACGCCACCATTACCGGCCTGGGCTACGCTTTTGAAACCGACACCCTGTTCAAACGCTGCATCAATAAACTGAGCGTCTTTCTCTATTCTCAGGCGCTGGCAAAGGTGGAAGGCGTCTTCTTTCAGAATCACGACGACGCCGCCCTCTTCCGGCAATGCGGCATTCTGGCCTCCGACGCCCGCGTCCTGATGGCCCGCGGCACCGGCGTGGACGTAAGCCGCTTTGCGCCCCGCCCCCTGCCGCCGCTGCCTGCCGACGACGCCGCTCCGGGAGAAAAGCGCATCGTCTTTCTGCTGGTGGCGCGTCTGCTGGAAGCCAAGGGACTCGAAGAATACGCCGAAGCCGCCCGCCTGCTGCGGGAACAGTATCCGGCGGCGGTTTTCCGTCTGCTGGGGCCCGCGGAAACCGGTTTGGGCGGCGTTCCCGCGGAAACCGTGACGCGCTGGCAGGAACAGGGGCTGATCGAATACCTCGGCGAAACCCGCGACGTGCGCCCCCATGTGGCCGATGCCCATGTGCTCGTGCTGCCGTCATGGCGGGAAGGCACGCCGACGGCCATCATGGAAGGCATGAGCATGGGGCGCCCCGCCGTGGTTACCGACGTGCCGGGCTGCCGCGAGGTGGTGCGCGACGGCGATAACGGCCTGCTGTGCCGCGTGCGCGATCCCCGATCTCTGGCCGATGCGCTGGAGCATTTTTTGAAGCGTCCTTCGGAAGTCGCCCGCATGGGCGCGGCCGGGCGACGTCTGGCGCTGGAAGAGTTCGACGCCGAGGTGGTGGCCTCCGGCATTATCCGCGACATGGGGCTGAAACCCCGCTGTTGATCCCTCGTCCCGCTCCAAGGAGCTTGTATGATCAGTTTCTACCGCATGGCCCTCTTGCAGGTACTGGACATTCTCTGTCTGGTGGTTGCCCTGACTATATCGGGGCTGACCACTATCGAACCCGGCCTGAACGTCTTTGACGACTACACCGGGGCCTCGCTGTTTACCGTTTTCTTCTACCTGCTGTTCTTCTACATTCTCGACGCCTACAGCGTCGGTATGGAAGACTTCAAGGAAACCTGCGGCCGCGTGCTGGTGGCCTGCGTGCTGGCCATCATCAGTTCCGCAACGGCGTCCTATTCCTTTGATCACTGGCGCTTCGACAGAGAAACGGCCCTGCTGCTCTTCTGCCTGTCCATGCTCTTCTGTCTGGGATGGCGCTTCCTCTACTACCTTAACGCCGACAAGGTAACGCATCCGCTGCGCGTCCTGTTCATCGGCGTCGACAGGGCGGGCAAGGTGCGTCAGATGCTAGCGGAAAGCCTGCCCAAGGCAACCATTCTCGGCTATGTGGGCGAGCCCGGTCAGGCCCCGGACGCCGGCCCCTGCCTCGGCGCCCCCTTTCAGGCCCTGTCCATTGCGCGGGAAAAGGGCGCGACCATCATCGTGCTTCTCCCCGACGCGCCCATTGACGACGACATTGCCCGCGATCTCCTCGACGCCAAGCTGCGCGGCGCCATGATTGTGGACATTCGCGCCTTCTATGAACACGTGGCGCACCGTCTGCCCATAGGGCTCATCACCGACGAATGGCTGCTGCAGTCCGAAGGCTTCTCCCTCAATACGCGGGGTTCCCTGCGCCGCCTCAAGCGCGCGCTCGACGTGATGATTTCCCTGCTGCTGCTCATTCCCGCCGGGCCGGTCATGCTGATCACCGCCCTGCTGATCCGGCTGGAATCGCCGGGGCCGGTCATCTACACCCAGAGTCGCGTCGGCCTGTTCGAAAAGGAATTCACGGTTTACAAATTCCGCTCCATGCGGACCGATGCGGAAAAGAACGGCGCCGTCTGGGCCAAGGCGCATGACGACCGCGTAACGCGCGTGGGCCGTATCATCCGCAAGGTGCGCATCGACGAGCTGCCTCAAATCTGGAACATCCTCAAGGGCGATATGAGTTTCATCGGGCCCCGTCCCGAACGCATGACCTTTGTGCGCCAGCTCAAGGAAAGCATCCCCTACTACGGCATGCGCCACATGGTGAAGCCGGGTCTCACCGGCTGGGCGCAGGTCTGCTACCCCTACGGGGCTTCGGAAGACGACGCCCGCCGCAAGCTGGAGTACGATCTCTACTACATCAAGAACATGTCCATCCTGCTGGACATCCACATCATCTTCAAGACCGTGGGCGTGGTGCTCTTCCCCAAGGGCGCACGCTAGAGCGTGTTACCACGAAATTGTTCTTCTGGGGGGAAGGAAACCCCCTTGGCTAGCGCGCAAGGGCTGTTTCCTTCCCCCCAGGCCCCCATCCTTCCCCCAACGCGCTTTTACCAGACGACGCAGCGTTTAAAACTAGAGCGTTTCACCTTTGAAAATGGTAAAAAGCGAGGCGGCGGCACAACGCCGCCCGGCCCGAATTGAGCGGAAAAACCACACTTTTTCCGCGAAACGACAGGCCGTATGGTTTGAAATGCGAAACAGTTCAAACTTAAAATGCTCTAAAAAAGGCCGGAAGCGCTTCCGGCGCACAAAAGCGGCCATTCCTTGCCCTCCTTCCTCGGAAGGAGGGCTTTTTTGTGTCCGACCGGGAAAATTTGTCCTGGGGGGCTGCGGGCATCCATGTATGAAACACATTCTATAAATTTAATAATTATAGCATATTAAAGAAAAAAATCGAGACAGATGCCCCTCTGGCACAGCTTGTGCTTTGTTGAGGGCAGGCCTGGCAGAACTTGCCGGGGCTTTTCGCCTTCGTGGGGAGGGCGACATTCTTTTCGGCGAGGAGCATATATGAATTCTTCTCTTTTTATCGGCGCTACGGGCCTGAAGGGCCTTTCGCAAGGGATGGGCGTCATCGGCAACAACCTTGCGAACGTGAGCACCTACGGCTTCAAGCAGCAGAATATTCAGTATTCGGACCTTATTTATTCTTCCCAGGGCAATCTCGGCAGCGGCTGGGGCTCGCAGGAAGACTCCTTCGTAACGACCGGCGAAATCGGCCACGGCATGGCCGTTGACTCGGTACGGAGTTTCTTCCTTCAGGGAAGCATTGAAAGCACCAATACGGTGTCGGACCTGGCGCTCAACGGCAAGGGCTTCTTCCAGGTCACGGACGAATTCGGCGAAGAGTTTTATACGCGCACCGGCGATTTCATTCTGGATGAGGAAGGCTTCATGACCACGCCCACGGGCATGAATCTCATGGGCTACCAGTACGACACAGAAGGCAACCTCGGCGGCCTGACAAAGATTCAGCTGGATCGCTTCGGCACGATGCCGGCAAAGGCCACGTCTTCCATCAACTTCCAGATGAACCTCGGCAGCGTCGAGGACAATACCGTTGACGGCGACAACCCCTATTTTTCTCTGCTGACAACGTATAATGCCACAGCCAAGCCGCCTCTGGCCGGCAATGCCTCCAGCTATCAGCAGAGCGTGACCGTCTACGACGCCGAAGGCAACAAGCACACCCTGACGGCCTATTTCGACGGCGCGCCCTCTTCCGACAATTCCAAGCGGCAGGTGGAATTCCTGCTTGCGCTGGATCAGGAAACCGCGAGCGAAAATCCCGGCGACGGTCTGGTGATGAGCGGCGTTCTTACGTTCGATGCCGCGGGCAAGCTGCAGGGCATGTCGGCCTTTGTGCCCGGCGAAGCCGGAAGCCAGGATCTTTCGCAATGGCAGGCGGCCACGGCAGTCGGCGGCGGCTTCCAGTGCGAAATTAACGGCTCGCCGGTGACGATTGACTTCGGTCTCGGCAATCCCACCGCCGCGGGCGGCGCGGCGACAGCCGCCGAAGTGGGCACCGATGCGACGCTGCTCGGCGGCCTTACCGGAGAGGCGCTGCCCTCCTCCTCGACGGCCTTTGCCGGCAACCCCACCGGCAAGGTTTCTCAGGACGGCTACGCCGAAGGCCAAATGAGCTCTTACGATATTGACGAAAACGGCGATATCATCGGCTACTACAGCAACGGCCAGAACCAGAAGCTCTGGCAGATTCCGGTGTGCCGCTTCACCAGCGAAGACGGACTTTATCGCCAGGGCGGCAACCTTTACAGCGCCACCGAAGACAGCGGCAATATGACAATGGGCGTTGCCGGCACGGAAAACTTCGGCACCATCAATTCCTACAGCCTCGAAATGTCCAATGTGGACATGGCGACGGAAATGGTTAATCTGATTATCACGCAGCGCGGCTTCCAGTCCAACAGCAAGGTTATCACTACTGCGGACGAAATGCTGCGCAAGGCGATGGAGATCAAGCGGACATAGTTGCTCTTGCGACAGAGCGCCGCTTGCGTGCGCGCCAGGGAGGAGAGGAAAGCCCTTTACAGGGGCACGAAGGCGTTCGCCTTCTCGTGCTGCCGGGCTTTCCTCTTTTTTTTCGGCAGGCGCTCGGCCGCGCCGGTCTTCCCCGCGCCCGCGCCTCTGCCCCGTCAACGCATTAGAGCGTTTCAACTTTGAAAAAGGTGAAACGCGAAGGCGGCAGCACAGCGCCGCCCGGCCCAAAGTGAGCGGAAAACCGCGTTTTTTCCGCGAAACGGCAGGCCGTATGGTTTGAAATGCACAGCATTTCAAACTGAAAATGCTCTAGGAGATATGCCGTGTCCGTTCCCTTTATGCCCCAGGATATTTACGGGGTCATCGGCTGGCCGCTGGCTCAGAGTCTGAGCCCGCTCATTCACAACACCGGCTTCCAGACCCTCAATCTGCCCGGCGTCTATCTGCGCTGGGAAGTGGCTCCCGACAATCTGCCGCGCTTTCTGGACGCCGTGCGCGCCTTGCCCATACGCGGCCTGAGCGTGACTATTCCTCACAAGGTCGCCGTCATGCCGCTGCTGGACGGTCTCACGCGGGAAGCCGAAGCCGTGGGCGCGGTCAACACCCTGTTCTGGGAAGACGGCAAACTCCGGGGCGACAATACGGACGTGACGGGCTTCATGGCGCCGCTGAAGGCACTGGCTCTTCCGACAGATCTGCCGATTCTGCTGCTGGGAGCGGGAGGCGCGGCGCGCGCCGTGGCCGCGGGGCTCACGCTGGCGGGCTTCCGGCAGATTCGTATTGCGACGCCTTCGGACAAATCGCATCAGCCGCTGGCCGAGCGCTTCGGACTGGAAGCCGTGCCCTGGAATACCCGCCATGACGCGCCCGCAGGACTGGTGATCAATACTACGCCGCTGGGCATGCGCGGCAAGCACGAGGGAGAAAACCCCTGCGACTTCTCCCTGCTGCGCCCGACGGAAAACTGTCCGGCGCTGGCCTACGATATCGTCTATAATCCCCTGAAGACCGCCTTTCTGGCCGACGCCGAAGCGCACGGACATCGCTGCATCTCCGGCGACGAAATGTTCTTCGGTCAGGGCGACGCCCAGTTCCTGCACTGGACAGGACAGCATCTGCCTCCGGCCGCACGCGCGGCGCTGCATGCCGCTCTGCAATAGAGTTTTTCGTAAGTTGGTTGGGGGGAAGGGAAACCCCTCTACTAGCGCAAGAGGTGTTTCCCTTCCCCCAAGCCCCCCATCCCTTCCCCAGTGCGCTTTTTCAGACGGATGCAGAAACATGCAATAGTCCTTTTCAATGGATGTGCGGAGCTGACGCAGCCTATTTATTTGAAAAAAATTGTAAAGTTGTCTTTAAAAGGTTTTACCATTGAAAAAAGGCAGAACACAAAGCAGTGGAACAGGCCGTGAGGTTTAAACGCACAGCCTTTCAAGCTAAAAAGGTTTCAAAGCCCATTAACACAAATTTTTCAAATAAATACAGTACACATGGCGTGTATCCCCTCTGAATAAGCGCGTTGGGGGAAGGATGGGGGGCACGGGGGGAAGGAAACACCCTTGTGCGCCAGCCGCGACCGAAGGCGGCCGCAGGCCGTGCCCGTTGCGACGAAGGAAGCTACGGGCATCGACAGCAGAGATAAGGGGGTTCCCTTCCCCCCGGAAAAACGCTTTAAACCTAACACACGCCCTGTCACGCGAACGGTATTTTCGCCAATCTTTTTCCACAAGGCACAACCATGCACGATTATCTGATATTGCACGGCGTCAATCTCAACATGTTCGGACGACGCGATCCGGCACAGTACGGCCACGAAAGTCTGGCGCAAATCAACGCGCGTCTGGAATCGCTGGCGACGGAACTGGGCGTGCGCCTCGACATCTTCCAGACCAATCACGAAGGGGAAATGGTGGAGCGCATTCATGCTGCCCTGGACGACGGCACGCGGGCTATCGTCATCAATGCGGGCGCATGGACGCATTACAGTTATGCCATTATGGATGCGCTGGCCATGCTGCATATGCCGATTATTGAGGTGCACATGTCCAATGTGCACGCGCGCGAAGCCTTCCGACATCACTCCGTCCTGTCTTCGGTATGCACGGGCAGCATTGCGGGATTCGGTCCCTTGAGCTACGAACTGGGCCTGCGGGCGGCGCATGAACTGGCCGGTGCAGCCGAATTGTAGCTTCTACTCTGGCGTTTGACAGGGCAATGTGCTAGCTTGAATAGCATTCCATCGGGCGCAGCCCGTTCTTGCAGACCTCAACCCTGTGAGTTTCCATGAACAATGCCATTGATATCAGCAGGATGCGCGACCCGTCCTTTACGGCGGAGGTAGAGGCGCAGAGCGGACAGAAAGTCTCCACCTGCTACCAATGCGGCAACTGTACGGCGGGCTGCCCCGCCAGCTTCGTGTATGACAGACAGGTCAACCAGATAATGAGGGGCGTGCAGCTTGGTCTGAAGGATCAGGTTCTGAATTCGCGTTCCCTCTGGATGTGCCTCTCCTGTTCCACCTGCAGCCTGCGCTGCCCCAACGATATAGACGTGGCGGCAGTGATGGAGACCTTGCGGCACATGGCGCGCAAGGAGGGACGCGTGACTGTTCCCAAGGTGGAAAAGTTCTGGTTCTCCTTCCTCGATACCGTGCGCCGCTTTGGCCGCACCTATGAAATCGGCACCATGGCCCTGTACATGCTGCGCAGCATGCGCGTCTTCACCGACGTGGATCTTGCGCCTACGGCGCTGGCCAAGCAGAAGCTGGGCTTCAAGCCGCATGTGACGCCCAACGGCGGGGCTGAGGCTGTGGGCCGCATTCTGAAGCGCTACGAAGAACGCGCCAAGCGCGAGGGGGTGCGTCCATGAATTTCGCCTATTATCCCGGCTGTTCCGCGGCGGGCTCTTCCGCCGACTATGAAATGTCCACGCGCGCCGTCTGCCGCGCGCTGAAAATCGGCCTGCAGGAAATCCCCGACTGGAACTGCTGCGGCTCGACTCCGGCCCATGCCGTGGATACGGAACTTTCGGCCGCCCTGTGCGTGCGCAATCTCGATCTTGCCGCGCGCATGGACGCCGCGACGGTAGTGACGCCCTGCCCCAGCTGCCTTTCCAATCTGAAGCACGCGGGCAAACGGATGGAAAATCCTGACTTCCGCGCGCGGGTGAACGAGCTGCTGGATAATCCCGCGGCGGAAACGCTGCCTGAAGTGACCTCCGTCATGCAGGGGATCGCGTCCTGTCGCTCGGCGGCGGATATTGCCGCCAATGTCTGCAAGCCGCTCAAAGGGCTGAAAATCGCCGCCTATTACGGCTGCCTCATGAGCCGCCCCGCCGGGCTGATGCAGTTCGGCGACCCGGAAAATCCGACCCTGATGGAAAGCCTGCTGGCCGCCTGCGGCGCGGAAATGGTGGACTTCCCGCTCAAGACGGAATGCTGCGGCGCGTCGTTCGGCATCCCCGAACGCCCCATGACGGCCATCAACTCCGGCCGCATTCTGGAAGTGGCTTCCAACATGGGCGTGGACGCCATCGCCGTGGCCTGCCCGCTGTGCCAGATGAATCTTGACCTGCGGCAGAAGCAGGCCAGCAAGGCGGTCAACGTCTTCTTCAACATGCCCGTGCTGTATTACACCCAGCTCATGGGCCTGGCCTTCGGTTTTGATCCCAGGGAGCTCGGTTTGCACAAGCTGTGCGTCAGCGCCGATCCGCTGCTGCAGAAACTTGATGGCCTGCGTCGGGAAGAAGCTCTTGCCGAGGCTAAGGCCAAGGCCGCCGAAGGAGGCAACGCATGAGAATAGGCGTCTTTATCTGCCATTGCGGCAGCAATATCGCCGGCACCGTGGACTGCGCCAAGGTGGCGGAGCTGGCCCGCGCCTTCCCCGACGTGGCCTATGCGACCGACCTGATGTATTCCTGCGCCGAGCCGGGGCAGGCCGCCATCGAGGCCGCCATTCACGAACACAAACTCGACGGCGTGGTGGTGGCGTCCTGTACGCCGCGCATGCACGAGCCGACCTTCCGCCGCACGGTGGAACGCGCGGGCCTGAACCGCTACATGTTCGAAATGGCCAACATCCGCGAGCATGTGTCGTGGATCGGCAAGGACAAGGAGGCCAACACCAACAAGGCCGCCGAGCTGGTGCAGATTGCCGTGGAAAAGCTGCGCCGCGACAAACCGCTGTCCGCCAAATCCTTTGACATCAACAAGCGCGTGCTGATTATCGGCGGCGGCGTGGCGGGCATTCAGGCCGCTCTGGACTGCGCCGACGGCGGCGTGCCCGTGGTGCTGGTGGAACGCGAGGCCACCATCGGCGGCAAAATGGCGAAGCTCGACAAGACCTTCCCCACCGTGGACTGCTCGGCCTGTATCCTCGGCCCCAAGATGGTGGACGTGGCCCAGCATCCCAACATCACGCTCTATGCCTATTCCGAAGTGGAAGACATCTCCGGCTACGTGGGCAACTTCACGGTGAAAATCCGCAAGCGTCCCACCTATGTGGACTGGAGCAAGTGCACGGGCTGCGGCGCGTGCACCGAAAAGTGCCCCAGCAAGAAGACGCCGGACGCCTTCAACGAATTCACCGGCCCCACCACGGCCATCAACATCGCTTTCCCGCAGGCCATTCCCAAGAAGGCCGTGATCAATCCCGAACACTGCCGCCAGCTGGTCAAGGGCAAGTGCGGCGTCTGCGCCAAGGTGTGCCCCACCGGGGCCATCAATTACGAAATGCAGGAAGAGATCGTGACCGAGGAAGTGGGCTGCATCGTGGCCGCCACGGGCTATGATCTCATGGACTGGACCGTTTACGAGGAATACGGCGGCGGCAAATACCCCGACGTAATCACCTCGCTTCAGTACGAGCGCCTGCTGTCCGCCTCCGGCCCCACCGAAGGGCACATTCTGCGTCCCTCCGACGGTAAGGAACCGCGCAACGTGGTCTTCATCCAGTGCGTGGGCTCGCGCGACCGCTCCATCGGGCGGCCCTACTGTTCGGGCTTCTGCTGCATGTACACCGCCAAGCAGGCCGTTCTGACCAAGGACCACATCCCGGATTCGCAGTCTTACGTCTTCTACATGGACGTGCGCGCGCCGGGCAAGATGTACGACGAGTTCACCCGCCGGGCCATCGAGGAATACGGCACGGAATACATCCGCGGCCGCGTTTCCAAGATTTACCCCGACGGCAACGGGCATCTGGTGGTGCGCGGAGCCGACACGCTCATGGGCGAGCAGGTGGAAATCCTCGCCGACCTCGTGGTGCTGGCCGTGGGCGTGGAAGCCAGCAAGGGTTCGCCGCAGCTGGCCGAAAAACTGCGCATTTCCTATGACAGCTATGGTTTCTTCATGGAAAGCCACGTCAAGCTGAAGCCCGTGGAAACCAATACCGCCGGCGTCTTCCTTGCCGGCGTGTGTCAGGGCGTGAAGGACATCCCCGCTTCGGTGGCGCAGGGTTCGGCCGCCGCCGCCAAGGTGCTGGCCCTCTTTGCCCGCGACAAGCTCGAAAATGATCCGCAGATCGCCGCCGTGGACGTCAAGCGCTGCGTGGCCTGCGGCAAGTGCATCCGCTGCTGCCCGTTCGGCGCCATCAAGGAAGTGGAATTCCGGGGCGAGGTCAAGGCGCAGGTCATTGAAACCGTGTGTCAGGGCTGCGGCGTCTGCACGTCCACCTGTCCGCAGGGGGCCATCCAGCTTGCGCATGCGACCGACAATCAGATTCTCGCGGAGGTGAACGCGTTATGCCAGTGCTGAACGGCAAAGAACTGCGGATCGTAGGCTTTCTCTGTAACTGGTGCTCCTACGGGGGCGCGGACACGGCGGGCGTGGCCCGCGCCGGTCAGCCTACCGACCTGCGCATCATCCGCGTGCCCTGTTCGGGGCGCATTGACCCGCTTTTCATCGTAAAAGCGCTGCTCAACGGCGCCGACGGCGTGCTCGTGTCCGGCTGTCACCCGCGCGACTGCCACTATTCGGCGGGCAACTACTATGCCCGTCGCCGCCTGGAAGTGCTCAAACAGTTCCTTCCCGTGCTGGGCATCGACGACCGCCGCTTCGAGTACACCTGGGTGTCGGCCTCCGAAGGCCAGCGCTGGCAGCATGTGGTCACGACCTTTACGGATCGCATCCATAAGCTGGGCCCCGCGCCCCGTCTGGAAGACGCCGAACCGCTGCTCAAGATCGCGGACATGGCCCTGACCTCCCTGCGTCCGCTGGGCACGGGACAGAACGCCGCTCTGGACGATCTCAAGGCCGCCATCAAGGCCAAGCTGCCGGAACTGGACTGCGTCATCGGCTGGCAGCAGGGCTACGACGCCGCCCATACCGTGCCGCTCTTCATGCGCACGCCCGAAGACGTGGACAAGCTGGTCTGGGGCCCCTTCAACGTCAACAATCCCGCGACCTACCTCCCCTCCTTCAAGGGCAAGAAGGTAGGCATCGTGGTCAAGGGCTGCGATTCCCGCTCCGTGGTGGAACTGCTTCAGGAAAACCTGATCAAACGCGAAGACGTGACCATCTTTGCCATGCCCTGTCAGGGCACGCTGGATATGGCCCGCGTCAATCAGGAACTGGGCCGCTATTCCGCCATCGACAGCGTGAGCTATGACGAAGCGGGCGTGACCATCGTTGCCGACGGCAAAGAGCACCGCTTCTGCATGAACGACTACGCGCAGGGCAAGTGCTACGGCTGCACCACGCCCTCCGCCGTGCTGGCGGACACCCGCCTCGGCACGCCCGAAGCCGTGCAGCCCGGCGCGTACACGCCGCCGGAACTGGCCATGCTCGACGCCATGACGCTGGAAGAACGCCTCAGCTTCTGGAAAGGCCAGATGGAACGCTGCCTGCGCTGCTACGCCTGCCGCAACGCCTGCCCCATGTGCGTCTGCCGCGACTACTGCATTGCCGAAAGCCGCGAACCGCAGTGGATGACGCAGGAAGCCACGGCCAAGGAAAAGCTCTTCTTCCAGACCATACACGCCATGCACCTTGCCGGACGCTGCACGGGCTGCGGCGAGTGTCAGCGGGCCTGCCCCGTGGGCATTCCGATTCTGGCCCTGCGGCAGCAGATTGCCCGCGCCGTGGCGCAGCTCTTTGACGGCTACAAGCCCGGTCTTGATCCTGAAGCCGTGCCGCCCCTGCTGGGCTACGAGCTTGAGGAAAAGAACATCCATGAGAGGGAGTGGAAATGAGCATCATCCGTTTCGTCAATACCGACGGCCTGCCCGCCTTTCTGGCGTACCTCTCCAAGGATGCGCGCGTGCTTGCGCCGGTGGAAAAGCCCGCCGACAAGAAGTCCGTGGTCTTCGAGGAGTGGACGCAGGGCAAGCCCTTTACGCTGGAAAAGGCCACCGTGCCCGCCAAGGAAGCCGTGCTGCCCCAGTGCGAGACCCTGCTGACCTACAAACGCGACAAGGACCCCGAAGATCCGTCGCGCGTCAGCCTGAAGCTGGACGACATCCCGCAGGCCGTGCCCACGGTGGTCTTTGCCTGCCGCCCCTGCGACGCCCGCGGTTATGTGACGCTGGATCGCCCCTATCTTCAGGGACCTATGGTCGATCCCTACTACAAGGCCCGCCGCGAGCAGCTGACCGTGCTGACGCTGACCTGTCCGCGCGGCTGCTCCACCTGCTTCTGTCACTGGGTCGGCGGCGGTCCTTCCTCGCCGGAGGGCTCCGACGTTCTGATGACCGAAGTGGAAGGCGGCATTGTCCTGCAGGGCCTGACGCCTCGCGGCGACGCCCTGCTGGAAGGCTCCGGCCTTGAAGACGGCGCGGCCCGCTTCCCCGATGCCGAAGCCGCCCGCAAGGCGGCCTGGGCCACGCTGAACAAGGCTCCCGATCTCAAGGAAGCTCCCGCAAAGGTGGCCGCCCGTTTCACCGATGTGGACTTCTGGGAAAAGGAAACGGATCGCTGCCTTTCCTGCGGGGCCTGCACCTACTTCTGCCCCACCTGCTACTGCTTCAATATCACGGATGAGGGCGACGGCTACCTGAAGCCCGGCCGCCGTCTGCGGACCTGGGACAACTGCATGTCCCCCCTCTTCACCCGTGAAGCCAGCGGGCACAATCCGCGCACGGCCAAGGCGTTGCGCATGCGCAACCGGGTGTCGCACAAGTTCGCCACCTATCCCGAAAACTGGGGGGCCTTCTCCTGCAACGGCTGCGGCCGCTGCATCAGTAATTGCCCCGTATGCCTTGATATCCGCGCCATCGTGCTGGATGCCGTCAACGCAGAGTAGAGAGGAACTGACACATGGCAACGAAGAAAACCGCAAGCAAGCCCAGAACCGCCAAGCCTGCCGCCGCCAAGGAAGCCACGGAAGAAAAGACCAGAAAGGTTGCCTCCAAAGCCGCCAAGGCTCAGGATGCGGCCCCTGCGGCTCCCGAAGCCAGCGCTCCGGCGGCTGCGCCCGCGGCGGCTCCCGTGACGGAAGCCGCTCCGGCCGCGCCTGCGCCGGAAGCCGCGCCCAAGGCTCCGGCCAAGGCTCCGGCCAAGGCTGCCGCTCCCAAGGCCGCGGCCCCCATGAAGCCCAAAGCGGGCGGCGGCATGCTCCGCGAGCTGACGGCCCGTCCGCAGCCCCAGGGCAACCCCTATGCCCCCATGCCCGCAACCGTGCTGGAAGTGATTCAGGAAACCGGCAATATCCGGACCCTGCGCGTCGTGCTTGACGATGCCGAGACCATGAAAAACTTCCGTTACGAACCGGGTCAGGTCGGTCAGCTCTCCGTGTTCGGCGCGGGGGAATCCACGTTCGTCATCAATTCCCCGCCGTCCTGCAAGGATTACCTCCAGTTCTCCGTCATGCAGGCCGGGGAAGTGACAGCCGCCATCCATCGCCTTAATCCCGGCGACAAGGTGGGCGTGCGCGCCCCTCTCGGCAACTACTTCCCCTATGAGCAGTGGAAGGGCAAGAACGTCTTCTTTGTGGGCGGCGGCATCGGCATGGCTCCCATCCGCACCATCATGCTGCATCTGCTGGAAAACAAAAAGGACTACGGCAAGATCAGCCTGCTCTACGGCGCCCGCAGCCCCCGCGATATGGCGTATAGCTATGAATTGCAGGGCTGGCTGGACAATCCCGATCTGGACTGCACCCTGTGCATCGACAACCCCTTTGAGGGCTGGCAGCACAAGGTCGGCCTGATCCCCAATGTGCTGACGGAGCTGCAACCCAGCCCCGACAATACCGTGGCCGTCCTCTGCGGCCCGCCGATCATGATCAAGTTCACCCTGCAGGCCCTCGAAAAGCTGGGCTTTGCGCCGGAGAACATCGTGACCACGCTGGAAAAACGCATGAAGTGCGGCATCGGTATCTGCGGCCGCTGCAATATCGGCAGCCATTACGTCTGCGTCGATGGCCCGGTCTTCACCCTGGCCCAGTTGCAGGAGCTGCCGCCGGAACTCTAGACGACTTCCGTCCGCTCCGCGTGTGCTGAGCGTGTATTATTGAGGGGGAGAGGGAAACCCTTTTGAAAAAGGGTTCTCCCTCTCCCCCTCAAGCTCCCCCTCTCCCTTCCTCAAACTTTCGATTCGGTCGCTCCGCGCTGTCACGGCACGCAGGTTTTCCTCCGGGTCATCGTCTCCCGGCGGGACCGTACCAGAGCGGCTGTCTGGAGTCAGGCCGGACATATGAAAGCCATTGCCTTCTATCTGCCCCAGTTTCACGTTATCCCCGAAAACGAGGCCGTCTACGGCCCCGGCTTTACGGAATGGGACAATGTGCGCAATGCGCGTCCCCTCTTTCCCGGCCACCGCCAGCCCCGTGTCCCGCACAAAATGTTGGGGTACTACTCTCTGGAGAACAAGCGTACTCTCCTGTTGCAGCATCAGCTGGCCCGCGACTACGGCGTCAGCGCCTTCTGCTATTACTATTATAACTTCGGCGGGCGTCGGCTGCTGGAAAAGCCGCTGGACATCATCTGCCGCACTTCCGCCATCGAAAACGAGTTCTGCCTCTGCTGGCCTCATGTAAGCTGGTGCGACAATCGCCGAAAAGAGCGGCCGGTCTTTCTGGAGCAGGATTATTCCGAAGACGCGGCCCGGCTGCTGGCGCGCGATCTGCTGCGTTACTTCAAGCATCCCCGCTATATCCGCATCGAAGGCAAGCCATTCTTCCTGATCTTTGCCCCGGAACGACATCCTAATATCGTTGCCTGCACCGCCATCCTGCGGGAAGAGGCCGCCCGCGCCGGACTGTCCCTCTGTCTCGCCGGAGTGGAAGCCTACGGCCCCAGCGCGCCCCAGCGCTGGGGGCTGGATTTCATGGTGGAATTCGCGCCGAGCTGGGTCCCTCAAAGCATGCTCTCCGCCCCCGGCGAACAGCCCCGCCGCTACGACTATCAGTCCACAATCCGCTTTATGCTCTCTAAGCCGGTGCCCCCCTATACCCGTCTGCGCTGCGTCTTTCCCGGATGGGACAATACCCCCCGACGCGGCGAATACGGTCTCGCCTGCACCGGAGAAAGCCCCGCTCTCTTCCGTCTGGCCCTCGAAGCCATGTCCCTCTATACCCGCAAGGTACTCCCTCCCTCCCTGCACTACGTGTTCATCAACGCCTGGAACGAATGGGGCGAAGGCTGCTGCCTCGAACCCGATACCCACTACGGCCTGCGCTACCTCGAAGCCGTCCGCGACGTCATGGGCAAAGCCTGATTAAGGGCATGTGAATATTGTTTGAGGGGGGAAGGGCCCTCCTCTGCTAGAGCATTTTCAGTTTGAAACGCTGTGCGTTTCAAACCATACGGCCTGTCGTTTCGCGGAAAAAACGCGGTTTTTCCGCTCACTTTGGGCCGAACGGCGCTGTGCCGCGCCGCCTCGCGTTTCATCTTTTTCAAAGTTGAAACGCTCTAGGGGTTGTTTCTAAAAAAGCTGGACATCTTGAATGACTCCTGCTTTCCTGTTTGTCATGAGCAGACATGACATTTCAGATAAAAAGTGGGCGGTCATCTGTCCTATGCTGGAAAAGAAAAAGACTGAAACCAGAGGACGAAAGCGCAAAGATGATCGCCTCATGTTCAATGGTATTTTGTGGATTCTGAAAACCGGGGCTCCCTGGAGGGATTTACCTGCGGAATTCGGACCATGGAATACCGTCCATAAACGTTTTCTCGAATGGACACGACTCGAAGTTTGGGATGATATCCTGCGCATGCTGTCCATAAAAGCGGATCGGGATGCCCTTATTATTGATGCAACCTTTGTCAGAGTGCATCAGCACGCCACCGGCGCAAAAGGGAGCACTTTCGACAGGAAATCGGACGTACAAGAGGTGGGCTGACAAGCAAAATTCATGCGGTTGTTGACGCTCTTGGAAATCCCTTGCGTATATTTCTCACGGCGGGCAACGTAAACGATACGGTACCCGCCGGAGAATTGCTTGCGGATTTGTCCGCGGACAAGCTCCTTGCAGATCGTGCCTATGATAGTGATGCAGTGCTGGAACAGGCACGACAACAAAAGATGGAAGTGGTTATTCCCTCCCGCAAATGCAGACGGCATCAGCGGGAGTATGATGCCCATGTGTACAAGGAGCGTCATCTGGTCGAATGCTTTTTTGCAAAGCTCAAGTCATTTCGACGCATTGCAACTCGCTATGATAAACTGGCCGTGACATTTCGGGCAAACGTCATATTAGCGGCCTGTCTGATTTGGCCGCAATAAACTTTTTAGAAACAGCCCCTAGCAGAGGGGTTCCCTCTCCCCCAAACAGTCATCTAACTGAGTGTGCGTACAATTGCCGGAAAAGCGCGCGATAGCGTTCCTGCAACTTGTCCCGTCGAAAGGTGTCGTCATAGGGCCTCAGCCCCACATGGACGGGCAGGGAGAGGGCGAGGGTGTCCGGCAGACTGAGCTGGACATCATAGGCGGCGGCTCCGGCGGTCTGCCCCAGAAGGCGGGCCCGCAGCTCCATGCGGCCTGTCAGGGGCTGCTCTGACCAGCGGCAGGTCCCTAGCGAGAGTAGAAAGGCATGCGCGTCAAAATCCGTCAGCCAGCGCTGATGCAGGGCCGCGGCCTGCGCGGCGGCTTCCAGAGCCAGCCAGAAAGGCTGCTCCGAGAAGTGCCGCCAGCCGACAAGATCGGTTTCCGTTACGTGAGCGATGCCGTCCAGCAGGGCAAAGGGTACGGGGGCCTCCCGCACCACATCTACGGGAGCAGGACTCATTCTTTCGGATCTCCCAGGCGCAGAACCAGGGCGGCATTCTGGCCGCCGAAACCGAAACTTTCCACCAGCCCCACAGGACCGGGAAAGGGCGCGGCTGTTCGTACAAAGCGCACGTCCGAGCGCAGAAAGGAGACCGCGTCGCGAATTGGCGGCATATATCCGGCTTCCCGGCAGGCCAGCACGCAGGCCAGTTCCAGCGCGCCGCAGGCGGCGGAGGTGTGCCCCAGCCAGGACTTGAGCGCCAGAACCGCCGGACCGTTGCCGAAGAGACGCGCCAGCAGCGCGGCCTCTACGGGGTCATTCAGGGGCGTGCCCGTCCCGTGCGCGGCAATCCAGTCGATGGCGTCCGGCGTCAGCGTTGCCTGTTTCAGGGCCGCGCGTACGGCGGCTTCCGCATAGCGTCCCGACGGATCCGGGGCCGTCAGCGAACCGCCGTCGCAGCTGGCGCCGTAGCCCAGCACTTCCGCCAGAATGAGAGCGCCGCGAGCCCGCGCCGCCGCAAGGGATTCCAGAACAAAGGCCGCGCCGCCCTCGCCGGGGGCAAAGCCGTCGCCGTCGAGAGCAAAGGGGCGCGGACCCCGGCTCGCCGCAGCGGCGTCTCGGCGGCACAGGGCGCGGGCCTTGGCATAGCCCAGCAGCCCGTGGGCGGATAAACGGGAATCCCCGGCCATGACCAGCAGGCGTTCCGCTTCGCCTGTAGCAATGCGGCGAAAAGCCAGCCCCAGCGCTTGCGTTGCCGAAGCGCAGGCGGCATTGACGGTCAGGGCCTCGCCATGCAGGCCCAGAAGCTGATTCAGGGCGGCGCAGGCCGTATTCGGCAACCAGCGCAGCAGCCACAGGGCCGCAAGACCTGGCGCGGCATCGTCGGCGGGTTCCCCGACGCTGTGTGCGTCTGCCTGTTGAAGTGGAAACAGGCCGGGTTCGCCCGCCGCATCCAGCATGGGGCCTAGCGCCGCCAGCACGGGGGTTTCCGGCGGCAGCGGGCAGGAAGGAGAAAATCCGGCATGGCTTACGGCGCGTAAGGCCGCCGCCAGAGCAAAACGTCCGCCGCGCTGGACGCAGGCCCGGCGACGCCATGCCCGCAGACGCGCGGCGACTTCATCCGCGCCCAGTCCGTCCGCGTCGGGAGGGGCTGCGGGGCACACGGCATAGCCCGGCAGGCCAAATGCGTCTGAAGGCTCAAAGGGGGAGCTGTTCCCCCCAAGAAAGGCCGCGACCTCGGCAAAGTTGTGTCCCGCGGCGGAGCAGATGCCCGCGCCTGTCAGCACAACGCGCATCGCCTTAGCCCTGCCTCCGCACAGCTGCCGCCACATAGGCGGCGATATCGCCGGCGCACAGCAGGGGCATGACCTGCGGTTGCGCGGCCTCCCGCGCCAGCGTCTCCCGCCGTTCCGGCGTCAGATAGGGATAGGTTTCCCGCAGAGCGACCTCCGGCTGACGTCCTGCGGCGCGGCTTTCGGCCAGCAGATAGCGGAGACTTTTCAGAAATACCGTATCTTCGTCTACTGGGATACCGAAGTCCGCATTAAGGCGAACCGCAATTTCCAGCAGATCTACGGATTCGCCGCCCAGATCAGCCATAATTCGCGTCCCCGGCGCAATATCTTCCGGGTCACGATCAAAAATGTCGGCAATAATGGTCTGCACGCGCGACCAGACTGCTTGTTCCGTCTCCATACTGCTCCTTTTTCGGGGGGACAACTACTTGATACAGAGGGAAGGGGATTTCCAGACCGGCGCACAGGGGCCCCGACCTTTCCGATAAAAAGACGCTCACGCATTTTCTTAACGGGCTGTTACCAGAGCGTTTCACCTTTGAAAAAAGGTGAAACGCGAGGCGGCGGCACAGCGCAGCCCGGCCCAAAGTGAGCGGAAAAACAGCGCTTTTTCCGCGAAACGACAGACCGTATGGTTTGAAACGCGCAGCGTTTCAAACTGAAAATGCTCTGGACGTTCGCAAAGCGTCGCGTCAGGAGCCCGCCTTGCGGGAGGACAGGCCGCCGTCCAGCGGAACGACGGCCGCGTTGATGACTGCGGCCTCCGCCGAGATAAGCCAGCACAGGGCCCGCACGACGGCATCGGTATCGGCCAGTTTGCCTGCGGGCATGGCGCGTTGCGCCTCCGCTTCGTGAGCTTCCAGAAAGAGGCGTCCGCGCCCCAGGGGGAGCCAGGGCAGGCGGGCGGCGCAGGTCGTGATGCCCTTGCCCGCGAGCTCGATGCCGACCCCGCGAAACAGGGCTTCGCCAGCGGCTTTGGCGGCGGCGTAGAGGGTCTGTCCCGGCGCGGGGCGTTCCGTTGCGGCCGAGGAGACAAAGACGCAGCGTCCGAAACGCTTCCCCAGCATGGCGCGCGTCACGGCTCGCAGCGTGCGCGCCCGATCGGCCATGTCTTCAGCGGCCCAGCGGTCCAGTTCTTCCGGCGCGGCTCCAGCCAGCAGGGCTTCCCGGCGCGAATGGCGCAAATCCACAAAGTGAGCGGGGTACGCGCCGCAGACGGCCCGGCAGCGTTCCGGCAGGCGTTCCGGCGTCATGTCCGAATCTGGCGGCAGCGTAACAAGCCCTTCGGCCTCGCAGGCGGCGCGCCCCTCCTCGCTCCGGCAGTCGGAGCAGGTTTGCGCGCCTTCCGCCCGCAGGGCCGCCGCCAGCAGACGCCCCAGTTCGCAGCCGCCGCCGCTCAGCAGCACCGGCCCCCTGAACGTCAGGCGCATGGGCGTTTACTTCCAGAGATTGCGATACTTGACGGCGATGCCGTCGGAGCGTTCCACAATCTTGTCGGCCAGCGCGTCCACGTCTTCATAGTTGACGGTGCCCAGTTCGCGCGCCAGCAGGAAGCTCAGCAGATCGTCGCGTTCGGTAAAGACCCAGCAGACGGAGTAGACCGACCCCACGTTGGGGCGTTCGGGGAATTCGGAACGGGTGCTCACGAGAACGCGCATTTTGCGCTCGTTGGCTTCCATAAGCCGGAACAGATTGCTCTGGTTGAAGCGTTCTTTCAGGCGCATGCCAAGACGCGCGCCGATGCTGTCTGTTCCTTCCAGCTCCACGTTGATGGGCGTCACCAGCGCGTCGCTCTTGGCCGGCTTGTCCGGGATCGCGGTCTGACGCGCGGCTTCGGCCGCGACGACAGGCGTGGACAGGCTCGCCAGCAGGGCAGCCACAGCCGCAATACGCAGTATTTTCATGGCAGTTCTCCTTATGCTGTGTAAAAGAACAGAATGAGTCTTCAGCCCGGAGGCTGTTCTCGCGGATTTTTATCTATGAGGGTAGAAAAATCTAATTGTATTTTTTGAGTTGTTTACGATATTAAAAAAATATTGTCAAACTAATATATTTATTGTTTTTCAAAATTGTTAAGTATATATGCTGCCTTTTGTTTTGTGTTGTTGTTTATTTTTTTTGATTGATAGATTATATAGTTTAGGCATTCTTTTAATAGGCTTGGGTTGTTAAGAATCTGTTCCGCATATCCACCTCGGATGCGGGCGCCAGCTATGTCTGATATGCCGTTGCTTATGCAAAATTCAATTATATTACTTTTTGTTTTTAATTTTGCAAAAGACTCAAAGTTTGTAATAAAAACATTTATGCCTACGCCTTTCAGTGCTCTCGGTGCGCCCATGATAAACTCCTTTGCTTAAGAATAGATAAAATTTATATTTTAGGCAAGGATTAGTTTGTAGAATATGACAATATTTATATTATTGTTATGATATTTTTAAAACTCAATGAATGATTATTTTTTTAAATATATAAATATTTTTATGTGACATGTTCTAAAATCGTGCTGTCATATAAATAGTATAAAAATAAAGGGTTGCCCGCTGGACAGATCCCCCCTCTTCCCCTTACGCTGGCGCTCATGCAAACAGGGCGGTTTTGTTTCGTCCGTTATCAGAAAGGAATCCTCATGCAACGCACGCTCATTGTCGATGCGCTGGCTTCCGCCCAGCCCCAGGCCTCCCTTACCGTCTGCGGCTGGATACGCACCCGGCGCGATGCCAAGGGTTTTTGTTTTGTGGAGCTTAACGACGGCTCCTGCCTCGCGAACCTGCAATGTATCGTTGACGAGGGCACTCCCGCCCATGCCGCGCTCGGCGATGCTTCCACCGGCGCTTCCCTTGCCGTCACCGGCGAGCTGGTGTCTTCTCCGGGCAAGGGGCAGGCGTGGGAACTTCGCGCTGCCGAGATTCGCGTTTTCGGCACGGCGGATCATGATCGCTTCCCTCTCCAGAAAAAACGTCATTCCGACGAATTTCTGCGCACCATCGCCCATTTGCGGGCCCGCACCAACAAGTACGGCGCGGCTTTTCGTCTGCGCGGCGAGGCGGCCAGGGCCGTCCATGACTTTTTCCATCAGCGGCGTTTTACCTGGGTGCACACGCCCATTTTGACGGGGGCCGACTGTGAGGGCGCGGGCGAGATGTTCCGCGTGACCACGCTGGCCCCCGGCGCGGGGAATACCGCCGAGGACTTTTTCGGCCGTCCGGCGCATCTGACGGTTTCCGGGCAGCTGGAAGCCGAAGCGCTGGCGCTGGGGCTGGGGCGCGTCTATACCTTCGGCCCGACCTTCCGCGCCGAAAACTCCAACACGCCGCGCCATGCCGCCGAATTCTGGATGATTGAGCCGGAAATGGCCTTTGCCGATCTCGAAGACATCATGGAGCTTGGCGAAAGTCTGACCCGTCACGTGCTCGATCATGCCCTGACGCACTGCGAGGCCGACATCAAGCTCTTCGACGCCTTTGTGGACAAAGGCCTGCATCAGCGGCTGCTGGATATGCTCGCGCAGCCCTTTGCGCGGGTTTCCTATGCCGAAGCCGTCGATATTCTGCAAAAATCCGGTAAGGATTTTGCCTATCCTGTCGCCTTCGGCACGGATTTGCAGACAGAGCACGAACGTCATCTTGCCGAAGAGCATTTCAAGCGGCCTGTGTTCGTCTATGACTATCCTAAGAAAATCAAGGCGTTCTACATGAAGGCCAATGATGACGGCCGCACCGTCGCCGCCACGGACATGCTCGTGCCGCGCATCGGCGAGTTGATCGGCGGCTCCCAGCGCGAAGACGATCTGCAAAAACTGACGGCCCGCATTGAGGAACTGGGACAAAATCCCGAAGATTACTGGTGGTATCTGGATCTGCGGCGCTTCGGCAGCGTGCCCCATGCCGGTTTCGGCCTTGGCTTCGAGCGTCTGCTGATGCTGCTTACTGGCATCGCGAACATCCGCGACGTGATCCCCTTCCCGCGCACGCCCGGCAGTCTGGAATTTTAGAGAAGTATTGGTTGTTGGGGGGAAGGGAACCCCCTCATCTCTGCTGTCGATGCCCGTAGCTTCCTTCGTCGCAACGGGCACGGCCTGCGGCCGCCATTCGGTCGCTGCTAACGCGAGAGGGGGTTCCCTTCCCCCCCAAGCCCCCCATCCTTCCCCCAGCGCGTTTTATTCAGAAAGATAAACGGAGTCTGGCTGCTGACGCCCTTTTTGCGGCACTCGTCCCCCGATACTGCTGAGGGACGAAAATATTGCCGTGTTTTGTGGTGTTGTTTGGGGAGCAATAAGAAGGAATGCGGGCAGCTTGTCATATCTTAGAGCGTTTCACCTTTGAAAAAGGTAAAACGCAAGACGGCGGCATAGTGTCTTCCCTGTCAGAACTTAGCGGAAAAACTGCGTTTTTTGCGAAGTGACAGGCTGTATGGTTTGAAACGCACCGCGTTTCAAACTGAAAACGTTCTACATAAGGGACGCAGGGGCTGCCGATAAATTTTTCAGGATGCGGAAAACGAAAACCGAGAAAAAAGGCCGCTTTCAACGCGGCCTTTTTTCTCGGTTTTGTTATTTCGGGGGACGGTTGCCACAGGGAAAGCCGCGGAGGAACCGCGACGCCGCATCCTCCCGAAAGAAGTGCGCTGGGGGAGGGGATGGGGCCGGGGGAAGGGGAACCCCCTCCCGCACTGGCGGAGGGGGTTCCCCTTTCCCCGGTTGTCCCGTCACAATCCGCCGCCCCCTAGGCGAGCATATCCAGAAAGTAGCGATGCAGGCGCGTGTCCGGCGTCAGTTCGGGATGGAAGGAAGTTGCCAGAATCCGGCCCTGCCGGACGGCCACGATTTCTTCGCCTGTGCCGCCGTGGGGCGCCATGTCCACGCGGGCCAGCACATCGACATCAGCACCCACGCGCGTGATCAGCGGCGCGCGGATGAACACGCCCTGAACGGGTTCGTTCAGCCCTTTGACCGGCAGCGTTGTTTCAAAGCTGTCCACCTGACGGCCGAAGGCATTGCGGCGCACGGTGGCATCCAGAACGCCCAGACGCGGCTGTTCGGAGTCTTCAATATCCTTGCAGAGCAGGATCAGCCCGGCGCAGCTGCCGTAAACCGGCATGCCGTCGAGAATGCGCTGCCGGAGGGGGTCCATCATGCCGAGATCCATCAGCAGCTTGCCGATGGTGGTGCTTTCGCCTCCGGGAATAACAAGCCCTTCTATCCCGTCGAGGTGCGGCAGCTGGCGCAGTTCGCGCACGTCCGCCCCCAGGGATGTCAGAGCCCGCGCATGTTCGCGGAAGGCCCCCTGCAATGCCAGAACGCCGATGAGCGCCATTTCTACCAGCCCCGTTCCTGCATGCGTTCGGCAGCCGGAATGGTGGAAATGTCGATGCCGACCATGGGCTCGCCCAGATCCTTGGAGATCTCGGCCAGCAGCTTATAGTCGTTGTAGTTGGTCACGGCCTGCACGATGGCCTTGGCGCGCTTGGCGGGATCGCCGGACTTGAAGATGCCCGAACCCACAAACACGCCGTCGCAGCCGAGCTGCATCATCATGGCGGCGTCGGCAGGGGTGGCAATGCCGCCCGCGGCGAAGTTCACCACAGGCAGACGACCTTCCTTGCGCACCAGCATGCAGACTTCCAGCGGCGCGCCGATTTCCTTGGCGTAATTGGCCACTTCGTCTTCGGGCAGGCAGCACAGGCGACGGATGTCGTCCAGCACCTGACGGCAATGGCGCACGGCTTCAATGACGTTGCCCGTGCCGGGTTCGCCCTTGGTGCGGATCATGGCCGCGCCTTCGGCAATGCGGCGCAGGGCTTCGCCCAGATTGCGGCAGCCGCACACAAAGGGCACCGTAAATTCGCGCTTATTAATATGATATTTGTCGTCGGCGGGCGTCAGTACTTCGCTTTCGTCGATATAGTCCACGCCCATGGCTTCAAGAATGCGGGCTTCCACAAAGTGCCCGATGCGCGCCTTGGCCATCACGGGGATGGTCACGGCCTTCATGATGCGTTCCACAATGGTAGGATCGGCCATGCGGGCCACGCCGCCGGCGGCACGGATGTCGGCGGGCACGCGCTCCAGCGCCATAACGGCGCAAGCGCCCGCATCCTGGGCGATCTTCGCCTGTTCGGGCGTGGTCACGTCCATGATCACGCCGCCTTTCAACATTTCAGCCAGACCGGTCTTCAGGCGAAGGGAGCCTTGTTCCATCGTATAACCTCCATGACACCGCGCTGCACGGTATCGCTAAAGAACGTTGCCCGACGCGCCTGGAAAAATCCCCGGAGGCGCGTCGCAGGCTGGTTATATGCAATTCCTGCGCCCCTGACAATCCCGGCAGGCCGGGCTTTGGCGGGCGGGAAGGGGCGGCGGGTATCAGCGCATTTTTAGTTTGAAGCGCGGTGCAGCCGCCTCGCGTTTCGCCTTTTTCAAAGGCGAAACGCTCTAGTCGTCCAGAGTCGGATCGGCGGTCATGCCCCTGCCGTGAGCGCGCAGGATTTCCAGCGCTTCGTCCTTGGTGGGAACGCGCCCTTTGCAGCGAGGATTCTGAAGGCGGTTTTCGGGGCAGTAGCCCAGCTGCACGCAGCTGGGACCGGCCCCGACAAAGAGGTCGGGAGCGGCTTCGCGGCACAGCCGGAGCATGGTGCGGGCCAGATGGCGGATTTCATGCTGGGCGTTGCGGCAGCAGCGGATGGAGAACCAGTCGTGCAGGGCATGGGCGTTCATGCCGATGATAGCCTTGAATTCCGTGGCCTGCGGTTTGAGATAGCGCAGATCTTCTTCCGGCAGCCCCTGATCCACGCCCGCTTCGTACCATTGGCGGGAAATATCGGCCAGATCATGCCCTGTCAGCGTGACGGTATGCCCGTCGGGCAGGGTGACGGGAGCCGCAAAATTGCGCGCATTTTCCGGGTAGACCACGGAGAAGGCCCGCTTGCCGTTGAGCTCCGCCCGCCCGGATTTAATAAGGTAGGAGGCAAGGCGCTTGCGCACGAGCTGGGTTTCCGTCACGCGCGAATAGCCTTCCACGGCAAAGAGAAAAAAGTCGAACTCCAGCGCGGCTCTGTGGCCGCTGGAGAGAATGTTGCGCACGATTTCGCGCGAGTAGGGGGAAGCCGCGATGTCTTCGAGGCTGCGTTCGCTGCGGACAAAGCGGGCCGCCACATCCGTATATATCTTGCCGCCGCCCGCCAGCAGCAGCACTTTGCCTTCGCCTGTGATTCGTTCCTGCAACATGCTGTCTCCTTATGATAGAGCGCTTTATCCTTAAATGAACGGAAAACACGCTTTTTCCGGAAGCGACAGCCGTATGGTTGTTTGAAATGCAAAGCGTGTCAAACTGAAAATGCTCCAGAGCCTGTTAACATATCTAAAATAGAACGTATCAAATGAGATACCATTAAAGAATACTTACCGCATGCCCCTGTCCCCTCTGAAAAAACGCGTTGGGGGAAGAATGGGAGTTTTCCCCTGGAAGAACGATTGAGTGTGCCAACCCGCTCTGATGGAACGACGCCGGGGCGTTTTCGCAACCTCAGCATGCCAAGTCGCCCCAAAGATCGAGCGTCTGTCCGCCCTTGTGGTACGGAGGCGGGCGGGCTATGGTTGTGCGACGAACTCACTCCAGACAAAGAGGTTTGTCATGACGACGATTATTGATGGAAAGGCCACGGCGCAGGCCGTGCGCGCCGAACTCAAGGAAGAAATCGCCGCCCGCTGCAAGGACGGTCTGCGCGCTCCCGGACTTGCCGTTATTCTGGTAGGAGAGGACCCCGCGTCGCAGGTCTATGTCCGCAACAAGGAACGGGCCTGCCAGGATACGGGCATTCTCTCGCTGCCTTATCGCCTGCCTGCCGACACTTCGCAGGAGGCGCTGCTCGCCCTGATTGCCGAACTGAATGCCCGGCCCGATGTGGACGGCATCCTGCTGCAGCTTCCTCTGCCCTCCGGGCTGGACGCTTCCCGCTGCCTGCTGGCCATTGATCCCGCTAAGGATGTGGACGGCTTCCATCCCGAAAACGTGGGACGGCTCTCCCTCGGTCTGCCGGGCATGGTTTCCTGCACGCCCGCGGGCGTTATCGAGCTGCTGCGCCGCTACAATCTGCCCACACGCGGCAAAAAGGCCGTGGTCGTGGGGCGTTCCGATATCGTGGGCAAGCCGCTGGCTCTGCTGCTGGCCCGTTCCGGCGAATTTGGCGACGCCACAGTGACGCTGTGCCATTCGCGGACGGCCAACCTTGCCGACGAATGCCGCAGTGCCGATTTCCTGTTCCTTGCCGTGGGGCGTCCGCGCATGGTGACAGGCGATATGGTCAAAAAGGGCGCCGTCGTCATTGACGTGGGCATCAATCGCACGGACAGCGGGCTGTGCGGCGACGCCGACTATGACAGCGTTTTTCCGCAGGCGTCCGCCATTACGCCTGTTCCCGGCGGCGTGGGGCCCATGACCATCGCCATGCTTCTTAAGAATACCGTGGATGCCTGGAAGGCCAGGACGTAAGAGCGGACGGGGAAGGGATTCTCTTCTTTTCCTTTTCTTCTGACGCGCTGTGTCCGGGAGGGGCGTCGCGTCATTCGGCCCCGGAAAAGCGGGCGCGCAGGCAGGGAAACGCCCCGCGAAAAACGCGCTTTTTCCTGCGGGAACCGTGCAATCCGGCTCGCTTGCCAGAATCGCGGCGATGGCGTATGTGCGATTTATTCCCCCCTTCAACCAATGAGGAATATCATGTACCGCAATGCAAAAAATGTCGGTCATTATATGATAGGCCTGGGCGCGCTTGCCCAGCTGGGCGATCTGCTGGCTCCCCGGCGCGCTCAGGGCGGCCCGGCCATTTTCTTCCTGGATCACTTCTTCAAGGATCATGATCTTGCTTCCCGCCTGCCGGTGGAAGACAAGGACCTCGTCGTGTATGTGGACACGACCGAAGAACCCACGACAGACAGCGTGGACGGCTACACCGCTCAGGTGAAGACTTTCCTTGACGGCAAGCTGCCCTGCGCCCTGCTGGCCTTTGGCGGCGGCTCCACCATGGACACCTGCAAATGCGTGGGCAACCTCCTGACCAACCCCGGCAAGGCCGAGGACTATCAGGGCTGGGAGCTGGTGCAGCATCCCGCCCCCTACAAGTTCGCGGTGCCGACGCTGGCGGGCACGGGCTCCGAAACGTCGCGCACGGGCATTATCTGCAACGAGGCCAAGAATCTTAAGCTGGGCATGAACAGCGACTACACCATGTTCGATCAGGTCCTGCTTGATCCGGCCCTGACGGCCAGCGTTCCCCGCGAGACCTATTTCTTCACGGGTATCGACACCTACATGCATTGCTTTGAGAGTCTGTCCGGCTCCTATCGCAACGTGGTTGTGGATGCGCTGGCCTCCAAGGCTATCGATCTCTGCCGCGACGTGTTCCTGAACGGGGACATGATGAGCGACGAAAACCGGGAAAAGATGATGATCGCCTCCTATCTCGGCGGTATGGCCGCCGGTTTTGTGGGCGTGGTGCATCCCATTTCCGCCGGTCTGAGCATGGTGCTGCATATGCACCACAACATCGCCAACTGCTACGCTCTGTCCGTGCAGGAAGACATCTATCCCGACGAATACCGCGAAATGCACAAGATGATGGAAAAGCAGGGCATTTCCCTGAAGCCCGGCATCTGCCAGGGCCTGACGGACGACCAGTATACCGCCCTGTACGAGGCCAGCATTGTGCATGAAAAACCGCTTTCCAACCGCCTTGGCCCGGATTTCAAGAAGATTCTGACCAAGGAAAATGTTATCGAGCGCTTCAAGCGCATGTAAATTGCCGGGCGGCGGCCTGCTTTCGGGCGTGCCGCCGCCTTGTCCGCAAGGAGAACGCATGGACATCAAAGTCAATTTCAGCGGTCGTGCCATTCGCTATACCGAAGAGGAAATTGCCGTGGTCGTGGAGGCCATGCGCAATGCCGATCCGCTTACCCAAAGCCGCTACATGCAGGAATTTGAAAGCAAGTTCGCCCGTTATCAGGGCGTCGCGCAGGGGTCCTGCTTTACGGCCATGAATGGCGCGTCCGCGCTGGAAATGTCCGCGCAGCTCTGCCTGCTCAAGCCCGGCGACGAAGTGGTTATGCCGTCGCATACCTTTACGGCCTCCGCCTATCCCTATGTTAAAAAAGGGGCCGTCATGGCCTGGGCCGACATCGACCTGCATACCCGCGTCGTCACGGCCGAAACCATTGAGCGCGCCATAACCCCCCGTACGAAGGCCGTGGTCGTGGTGCATCTTTACGGCTATGTTGCCGACATGCCCGCCATTGCCGCTCTTTGTAAGGATAAGGGCATCCTGTGCATCGAAGACGCGGCCCAGTCCATCGGTTCGGAGCTGGACGGCCGCAAGGCGGGCAGCTTCGGCGATATGGCGACCTTCAGCTTCCATTCGCACAAGAATCTGACCACGCTGGGCGAAGGCGGCATGCTGTATCTGCGCGATCCGGAAATGCAGGCCATCCTGCCCGCGCTGCGCCATAACGGTCACTGCGCCTATACCTTCGAGCGTCCCGACTACTGGAAACCCGCCATGGGCAATGTGGACATCCCCATGCTTCACGGCGAGATGCTCATGCCCAACAACTATTCCCTCGGCGAAGTGGAATGCGCGCTGGGCGCAAAGCTGCTGGACCGTATCGATCAGATCAATGCCGAAAAGCGGCAGCGCGCTCTGCAATTCATTGACGCGCTGGCCGATTTCCCGGAACTGGAATTTCATCGCGAAGCCTCTCCCCGCCACAACTATCACCTGCTGGCGGCCCGCTTCACGACCGGTCCCGAACAGCGCGACAAGTTCATGCGCGCCATGCACGACGAAAAGGGCGTGAAATGCGTCGTCCAGTATATCCCGCTGGATCGCTACGATTTCTATAAGCGCCTCGGCATGGGCAACGCCCATTGCCCCAATGCCGACGCCTTCTTCGACAGCATGGTTTCCTTCCCCTTCCAGCACTGGCTGAGCGAAGACGAGTTTACGTATATGCTCGAAGCCACCCGCGACGTGCTGAAGAAGATTCGCTAAATTATCCATAGGTTGTTGGGGGGAAGGGAAACCCCTCTGCTCGCGCGAGAGGTGTTTCCCTTCCCCCCTGGCCCCCCATCCTTTCCCCAGCGCGCTTTTTCAGAGAAGGACAGGCGTTTGTGGCGAGTATTCTGCATGAGCATGTGTAGCTGACACATGTGCTTGAAGAACTTGCAGGTTTTGCGCTCTTTGACTCCGTCGGGGCGCGTTGTTTACGGCAAAAAGGGGCTCGACCTTTCCGCAGCGAAGCGAGGAAAGGCATTCTTGTAGTTCCCCCGCAAACTCTTCCATCTTTCCCCCAAAAAACGCCGCTCATGAACGCAGGCAAATAAGGGGAATCCCGTACCTGTGCTCTTTTCTCGGCATTTTTCTTCGTAGCAGGTTGTGCCGGGAGAAGAGAATTCCTCTCCTGTAAGAATTTCGGCGCGGCAGATCTCCGTCTGTGTTTTGGGTCCTGTTTCCAGGAAGGACCGGCTGCGTATCCGGGGGACGGCGAGCGTTGCAGGGCGGTTGCGGCGCTGCAATGCCGGGCGACCAGACAAGCGGCTTTTGAAGGGAGAGGGGGAGCTTGAGGGGGAGAGGGAAACTTTTTTCCGCAAGGAAAAGTTTCCCTCTCCCCCTCAAAAATAATCCTATTGCAAAGGAGCCCGTGTGAAGGAGCGTTGCATCATCATTCCCGCGTTGAAGAAGAACGCCGTTATTCCGGATCAGCTGGTCAAGCGGCTGGCGGGGGTGACGCTCATGGAGCGCGCCCTGCATACGGCGCGGGGCGTGGCTGCCGCCGACGATATTATTGTTCTGACAGACAGTCAGGAGATTACGCTTATTTGCGAGCGGGCCGGAGTCAGAGCGCGCTGCAATCCCGCCTTTCGCTTCACTACGCTGAATATCGTGGCGGAAATGCGGGATTTGCTGGAAGAGCTGGCGCAGGAATACGAGCACTGTCTGATTCTGCGCGCCTCCTGTCCGCTGATGACGTGGGTGGATGTGGAGGACGCCTGGAAACGCTATCGGGAAGCCGACGCGGACAGTCTGGTGACGGTGAAGAGCGTCCGCCAGCGGATCTGGAATGTGCAGGGCGACACGCTGGAAAATCTCCTGCGCGACGACGGCGAGCAGGCGCTTGTGCTGGAAAGCCGGGCGCTGATCATCCTGCGTTCGGCGGCTTTTCTGCGGGCGGTGCATGCGGGGCGCACGGCGGTCATGGGCAAGACTATTCCCTATTTCCTCAATGATCGCGCCATAGAAATTCAGGGCTATCAGGACTGGTGGATTTGCGAACGCCTGCTGTTGCGGCGTCACGTTGTCTTTGTGGTGGCGGGATACCCCGCCATCGGCATGGGGCACGTTTTCCGGGCGCTCATGCTGGCCCATGAAATCACCGATCACAAGATTACCTTTGTCTGCACGCGCGAGAGCGAGCTGGCTGTGGAAAGCATCGCCCGCCGGGATTATCGCATGGTGCGGCAGGGAGGAGAGGAACTCGCTGATACGGTGCTGCGCCTGCGGCCGGATCTGGTCATCAACGACATGCTCAATACGGAACCGGCGTATATGGAGCGCCTGCGGGAATCCGGCTGCCGGATTGTCAATTTCGAGGATGACGGCCCCGGCGCGAAGCTGGCGCATCTTGTAATCAATGCGCTGTACGAGCACGGCGATCCCAATGATCCTCGCGTCTGCTGCGGGCCGGACTATTTCTGCCTGCGCGACGAATTTGCCGGAGCGCGTCGCTGCGCCTTGCAACCGGAAGTGAAAACGCTGCTGATTACCTTCGGCGGCACGGATGCCTCGGACTGTACTCTGCGGGTTCTGAATATCGTGGAACCCCTGTGCCGGGAGCGCGGCATCACCATTCGCGTGGTGGCGGGGCCGGGCTATGCGCACAAGGAAAACATGGAACGCCATATTGCGGCTCTGGGTAATCCGCTGGTAGAGTTTACCTGGGCGACCAATGTCATGAGCCGCATGATGGAAGGCGCGGACATGGCCATATGCGCTGCCGGACGCACCGTCTACGAGCTGGCGCATATGCGGGTCCCCGCCATTGTGATTGCCCAGCATGATCGCGAGGCCAGCCATACCTTTGCCAGAGAAAACAACGGTTTTCTCTTCCTTGGCGTTGCCGCGCGGATAAGCGACGCCGCCATTGACGAGGCGTTTCGTTCTCTGCTGGACGGCCCCCTGCGCGCGACGCTCTTCGCCCGGCAGGCGGCTCTTGATTTTACCCGTAACAAGGCCCGCGTTGTCCGGCTCATGCTGGACCTGCTGGGTGACATAAAGGACTGAATCATGCCCGAACATGCGCTCGGCAAAACTGTGGCCATCGTGCAGGCCCGACTGGGTTCCAGCCGCCTGCCCATGAAAAGCCTGCTCTGCCTGCACGGCTATCCCATTATCGACTGGGTAACGCAGCGCCTGTCCACGTCCCGGCTGCTGGACAAGATTATTGTGGCCACGCCGGACACTCCTATGGATGCGGTGCTGCGCGAACATCTGCGCAGTCGGAATATTGCCGCCATGAGCGGTTCAGAGAACGACGTGTTGTCCCGTTTCTGCGACGCGGCCCGTCTGACGCAGGCGGACACCGTGGTGCGCGTCTGCGCCGACAATCCGCTGATCTGGGGGGAGGCCATTGATCGCCTGCTGCTGTTCTATGCGGTGACGCGCTGCGATTATGCCTATAACCATATCCCCCGTAATAATCTCTGGCCCGACGGCCTTGGCGCGGAGGTGCTGTCCGCAAAGCTGTTGTTTGAACTGGAGCAGAAGGCGGAAACACCGAGCCAGCGGGAGCACTGCCTCAATTATATCTGGGATAACGCGGACCAGTTCCGCATTGCCACGTTCGATCCGGAAGAACCCGCATTGCGCCGCCCGGACATCAAGCTGGATGTCGATACGCCGCAGGATTTCGCCCGGCTGGCTCTGGCTCCTCTGCGCATCGACATGCGCGCGGATGAGGTGGTGCAGATTATGGGACGCCCCGCAGAGGAGCAGACGGCATAACTTTGTAAATTTGTAAATATGTTGAAGGAAGGCCCTCCTCGGCGTGACAGCCGGGGAGGGCCTTCTCTTAGAGTTTTTTCAGTTTTGGGGGGAAGGAAAGCCCCTCATCTCTGCTGTCGATGCCCGTAGCTTCCTTCGTCGCAACGGGCACGGCCTGCGGCCGCCATTCGGTCGCTG
>CALVHG010000005.1 GCA_944327285.1 uncultured Desulfovibrio sp.
CTCCTGTACATCAGCAATCCGGAACGGCGCAGCTTTGCCGGCATGGCGGCGGACGCGACCTATGACGATGAACGTGGCAACTACGGCGTCCGTTTTGAAGACGGCACAACCCTCTATGCCCCGCTGCCGCCTTCCGATGCCTATCCCTCTGGAACACAGGAATGGATGTACGAGATGCGATGGCGACGCGTGTACGGGAACTACTATCTTATCACCGTGTTTCGGGGCACGGGAGAAGCCGTACGCGAAGAACTCATGACGGAACGGGACAATAAGGACCTCCGCCCTATGCTCGGCGATTCCTCGGCAGAAGAACACCCCAAAATCTGGGGAGCCATAACTACAAACAAACTTGTATATATCGATCCTCAAGGGAATCAGATCCACTACAAACTCGTTCCCGTAGAGGAAAAGGACCTTCCTCCGGATTTCCCCAAGGGACTTGTGCGCTGGCTTCCCTGAACGCGGCCGCGCCTGCACTCCCCCCCTCGCCCCGGCAGCGGGCTCGCGCCAGCTATCGGGGCGAGGCGAGCGAAAAGCCCCCGATAATACGCGCAACAGGGGTTTTGCAATACGCTTATAATCAGAAGACTGAGAACGCGCTGGAGGAACAAGAGAAAAATGAAAAGTCATATTGCGGCGCTTGCCCTGCTCTTTCTGACTCTCTGGGGGGGCGGAGCACTGGCCGCAAATCCAGTCGATTCGGGAGAACGCAGGAGCCAGGGGCGCGACGGCACCGCATACACGCTGCATCCCCGCAAATATGAACGTCTTATCGAAGACAGATCCACGGAAATTTCCACACTGCTAAATAACAGCGAGAGATTGCACGATCTGCTGCCAGAGTTTCCGACATCTCCCAAACTGCAAATAGAACTTCATTGCCCGTCAGTCATAAAAATTACAACAGATGCGGAGACGTTCTCATGGGACGATGTGCAGTTTCCCATTACATTCATGGCATTTTTGGATAACAAACACTGGCAGATGCGTTATGACAGGCAGATTGTCTTTCTGAAAAACAGAGAGAATGGAAAGATTTATTCGTTTTGCCCCGATATTCGCAAACACGACCTGCTGCCGCAACGGCCCGTTTCCCCACTGGGGCCGGGGTACATTTCCGCTTATTTCACCTACAATATATTTTACTTTTACAAGGATCTTCCCCGACGCAGCGCAACCTATGAAATATGGGTCCAGCTTGGCGATATTGAATCAAACCGCAGAAGATTCCTCATGAAGGTTTCCACAACCCCGAAAGAGAAACTTTTGCCGGAATAGGGCCATGACATTGCTTTTTCTGGCAGCGCACCCGCAACATGCGGCAGCCGCTCCGGTTCCGATGTTTGCGGGACTCTTGCGGCGGACAAAAAAATTATTTATATTTTTATATAAATAAGCATCTACTTCTTCCCCAAAGGAGTCTCTCATGTCCAAGGCCGCCTGTCGCCTGGGGGACAGATCCAACTGCCCCATTGATGTGCACGGCAAAGTTTGCTGCCCGCACAATGTTACCGGTCCCGCCGTCACGGGCTCGCCGGATGTCTTCATTAACGGCAAGCTGGCGCTTCGTGTCGGCGACAGCGGCACCCACACCCTCTGCTGCGGCCCCAATACCTGGAAATGCATCAAGGGCAGCGCCACGGTCTTCGTCAATGGAAAACCTCTGGTGCGCAAAGGAGATATGACGTTGCACTGCGGCGGTCTGGGCAGAATGATTGACGGCAGCAGCGACGTCTTTGTGGACTAGAGCATTTTCAGTTTGAAACGCTTCTCGCATTTCAAAACCATACGACCTGTCGTTTCGCGAAAAAACGCAGTTTTTCCGCTCAGTTTCGACCGAAAGGCGCTGTGCCGCCACCTCGCATTTAACCTTTTTCACAGGTAAAATGCTCCAAAAATATCGCGTAACCAATTCTTTCAGAAGGACCCGGTTTGCCAAACCAGCTCTGGCAAGCCGGGTCCTTCTCTTTTTGCGCGTTCCGCCAAGGCCATAACACGGAACGCCGAGGGATTTTCCGTCATTAGAGCATTTTCAGTTTGAAATGCTTTGCATTTCAAACCATACGGCCTGTCGTTTCGCGGAAAAAACGCGGTTTTTCCGCTCTCTTTGGGCCGGGCGGCGCTGTGCCGCCGCCTCGCGTTTCACCTTTTTCAAAGTTGAAACGCTCTAAAAACAAATTTTCTATATTTAAAAAATAAGTTATGAACTGTTATCGATTTACTTGAAAAATATCGTAAAATGACTACACTGCATCAAAAAAGAAATAAACATTATCTTTATGCAGCGAGGGAGCGCATGCGCTGGTTCGAGGGATGGAAAAAGGAACTGCCGGACGGAACGGCCTGCGGAAGCGAAGACATTCTGTTCGATCCCGAATTCGAGGCTCTGCAAAACGAGGTCAACAAAAATGACGCCCTGCAGGCGGACAGCCGCACGGACTGGGGCCTCGTCCTCGAAATGGCCACGGCGCTTCTGGCCGGACGAGCCAAGGACCTTTGGGTGTTCTGTTACGGCTGCCGCGCTGTCTACGAGCAGAACGGCCTTTCCGGACTGACCGCATCCCTCGAAATAACAACGCAGTATCTTGAAAACTGCTGGAACGAGCTCTATCCGTCCGCCACACGCGCGGCGCGGCGGGCAGCCCCCTTTCTCTGGCTTGTGACCAAGCTGGAAAACCTGATGCCCGCCAACGCCTTTCCTGTAGAAAAACAGGAAGCCTACGAGGCGTTCCGCCAGGCGTTGCAGGCCCTGCAAAATGTGCTTGACGCGCGCATGGGAGAGAACGCCCCCTCCTTTCGCAATATCCTGCGAGCCATCCCCGAAAAAAGGGAAACGCCCCCGGTAAAGCCCGTTGCGCCGACGCCGCCGCCTCCGGTTCTGCCCTCCGAGAGCGCCCGCGTCGTGAGCAATCTGGACAGCGACGGACGCGTGCCGGACTCCATTCTGCCCCAGCTTCTCCGGGCCGCCATGGAGCAAAACCAGCAGCTGGGCGCGCACTTTCTCAGTCAGGATATCCGGGACTGGAGAACGTACCTGCTGCACCGCACGGCGCTCTGGACAACGGTTGTTCAGCTTCCTCCCGCCAACGGCGAAAAGGTCACCCAGCTGCGCATGGTATTACCGCAGGACAAGGCCCTCGCCTATGCCGCCGCGGTAAACAACAAGCTGTATGAAAGCACCTTGCCGCAGCTCGAACGCACCGCCAGCAAGGCTCCTTTCTGGTTCGACGGGCATCACCTTGTTGTGCGCTGCCTTGATGGGCTGGGAATTACGGATGCCAGGGATATCGTCTGCCGCATTCTAAGCAGTTTTTTGCAGCGCTATCCGGAGCTGCCCGGCTACAAATTTCATGACGGAACGCCCTTTGCCTCTCCCGACACCATGCTGTGGCTGGAATCGCTCCGCAACAAGATTCCAACGGAAGAAGAAAAGAAAATTACGACCCACGCCGACGATACGGAGCAGGCGCAAAAGGACAAACAGCGGCTCGACAGGGCCGTTGCCATTGCGGAAGAGCAAAATTTTGAAAGAGGGCTGGCATCTCTCGGCCCCGGCGTTTCCGGGAAAAGTCGTCAGGCCATTCTGCACGGGCTGCTGCTCGCCCAGTACTGCCTGCGCGCGGGGCGCCCCAGAGCGGGCAAGGAATTGCTCCTCGAATTGTATTCGCGCCTGGAACAATGGGATCTGCTGGACTGGGAACCGGAACTGGGAGCCCAGATTCTCGCGCTGATTGTTCAGACGGGCGGCGACAAAGGGCAGGGGAACCTGCGCCGCCGCCTGTACTCTCTCCAGCCGGACTCGGCAATCAAGCTGTTCGACTAGAGCGTTTTGCATTTGAAAAGGGGAAAACGCGAGGCGGCACGACGCCGCCCGGCCTGAACCGAGCGGAAAAACCGTATTTTTCCGCAAGATGACGCGCGTCGGGGACACAGACGCCCGGCCCCCGAAAGTACAAAAGACGACAGCACGGATACGGGCAAGCCCCGCCCGTATACCAGGACAAAAGGTTAGAAACGGAGGAATCAATGGCCAAAGAAACGTCCCTTGCTCCCAAAGAACGCATCAACGTCACGTTCCGTCCCGCAACCGGCGGCGCGCAGGAAGAAATAGAACTGCCGCTCAAGGTCATGGTCGTGGGCGACTTTCTGCAGCGCTATGACGACAGACCGCTCATCGACAGAAAGCCCGTGAGCGTCAACAAGAACAATTTTGCCGACGTCATGGCAAAGCAGAATCTGACCGTGCAGCTTGCCGTGCGCAACAGGCTGACGGACAAGGAAGACCCGGACGATCTGCCGGTCAAGCTCTCTTTCCAGAATCTGCGGGATTTTGAACCGGAAGGCGTCGCCCGCCAGATCCCGGAAATGAACAATCTGCTCAAGCTGCGGGACGCCCTGATTTCCCTCAAAGGCCCCCTTGGCAATATTCCCGCTTTCCGCGCCGCTCTGGACGAAGTGCTGCACGACGAAGAACGCCGCCGCCAGATCATGGAAGAGCTGCGCATTTCCGACAAGGGAAGCTCCGGCGAGCAGGACGGAAACGAGGACGCGCCCTCTGACGAGCAGGACAAGTAGGCCGGTCGCCTTTCTGTGCCGCTCCAGAGCGTTTTCAGTTTGAAACGCTGCGCATTTCAAACCATACGGCCTGTCGTTTCGCGGGAAAAACGCTGTTTTTCCGCTCGTTTCTGTTCGGGCGGCGCTGTGCCGCCTCGCGTTCCGCCTTTTTCAAAGGCAAAACGCTCTAACACCCATCTCTGCCAAGGAGCCTGACAGCATGAGCCAGATGCAGGAATATACGGAGCAATCCACCGGGTCTCCGCTGCTTGATTCCATCATCAGCCAGACCGCCCTGACCCCGGAAGACGAGGGTTATGAAGCCGCCAGACTGGGTATCAGCGCCTTTATCGAAGAGATGCTGAAACCCTCTCACGAAGGGGAGAAAGTTCGCAAGAACGCCGTGGATCACATGATTGCGGAAATCGATCGCCGCCTGTCCGCCCAGATGGACGAGGTGCTGCACGCCAAGGCATTTCAGGAAATGGAATCCGCCTGGCGCGGCCTCAAACTGCTGGTGGATCGCACGGACTTCCGGGAAAACATCACCGTGGAGATGCTCAACATCACCAAGGAAGAACTCCTGGACGACTTCATAGATTCGCCGGAAATTTCCCAGTCCAGCCTGTACAAACAGATATACACGGCGGAATACGGCCAGTTCGGCGGGCATCCGGTCGGCGCCATCATCGGCAACTACTACTTCACCCCCACGGCCACGGACATGCGCCTGCTCCAGAACGTGGCCAGCGTGGCCACTATGGCTCACGCGCCCTTCATCGCCGCCGCCGCGCCCTCCTTCTTCGGTCTGACGGACGGCTCGTTCCAGCGCCTGCCCGCGCTCAAGGACCTTCAGGACATCTTCACCAGCCCCGCCTATACCAAGTGGAACGCCTTCCGCGAATCAGAAGATTCCCGCTATGTGGGCCTGACCGCGCCCCGCTTCCTGCTGCGCCAGCCCTACGATCCGGAAGAGAACCCGATCCGCGCCTTTGTCTACAAGGAAACCGTGGACGACAATCACGCCAACTTCCTGTGGGGCAACACGGCCTTCGCCTTTGCCACGCGGCTTACGGACAGCTTCGCCAGATACCGCTGGTGCGCCAACATCATCGGTCCGCGTTCTGGCGGCGCCGTCGAGGATCTGCCGGTGCATCTCTATGAAAGCCTGGGCGATATCGAAATGAAAATTCCTACGGAAGTCCTCATTTCCGACCGCCGGGAATACGAGCTTGCCGAGCAGGGCTTCATCGCCCTGACCATGCGCAAGGGCTCGGACAACGCCGCCTTTTTCTCCGCCAACTCCTGCCAGAAGCCGAAGTATTTCGGCATTTCCGAAGAAGGCAAGAACGCCGAACTCAACTACCGGCTGGGAACGCAGCTCCCGTACCTGTTTATCATTTCCCGTCTGGCGCACTACATCAAGGTGCTGCAGCGCGAAAACATCGGCTCCTGGAAGGAACGCTCGGATCTGGAGCGGGAGCTGAACACCTGGATTCGCCAGAATGTCGCCGACCAGGAAAACCCCAGCTCGGACACGCGCAGCCGCCGTCCGCTGCGCGACGCGCGGATTGTGGTTTCGGACGTTGAGGGAGATCCGGGCTGGTATCGCGTCTCTCTGAGCGTGCGCCCGCACTTCAAGTACATGGGCGCGTATTTCACGCTCTCGCTCGTCGGCAAGCTGGAAAAGGAATAGTCATGGCGGGGAGTCTCTTTGAAAAGCTGACCCTGGGACAGCCCGGCATGGACATGAGCGAGGATGAATCCATCCGCCGCAACCTGTCCCGCGTGCTCGGCACCCGGCAGGGCGCCGTCCAGGCTCTGCCCGATTACGGACTCCCCGACCTTAACGATCTCACCCTGTCGCGCAGCGAACTGCAAACCATGCTGAGTTCCGCCATAACGCGGCTGATCGAACGCTACGAACCAAGGCTCCGCAATCCGCGGGTCGCAAGTCTGCCCATGAACGACGCAGCCCCCTTCACCCTTCGCTTTGCCATTCAGGCGGAAAAGATTCGCCGCGATGGCCGTCTCGAACCCTGGGCCTGGACCGTCTCCGTGGATGAAGGCAAGTATCGGAGCAGAAAATGAGCGTCAACCGCTACTATGAAAAGGAACTCGTCGCCTTGCGGACGCTGGGCAGGAGTTCGCCGACAACAATCCCGCGCTTGCCCCCTTCTTCAACACGCCCGGCAAGGACCCGGACGTGGAGCGCATTCTGGAAGGCGTGGCCTTTCTGACCGGCCGTCTGCGGGAAAAGCTGGACGACGAGCTGCCGGAGATCACCTACGCTCTGTTCAACCTGCTCTGGCCCAACTATCTGCGCCCGCTGCCCGCATGCAGCGTCATTCAGTTCTTCCCCCGGAAAGGACTCTCCAAGCCCACGGTTATTCCGCGAGAATTCATGGTGCAGTCGGAACCTGTGGACGGCACGTCCTGTCTGTTCCGCACCGCTTACGAAACGGAAGTCCTGCCCCTCGAACTGACGGACCTGACCTTTGCCACCAGAGACGGCGAAGCCGTCATGCTCCTGCGCTTCCGCAGCGAGGAAATCTCGCTGGACCGCCTGACGCCGCAACGGCTGCGCCTCTTTCTGACCGGCGAAACCACCATTGTGCACACCCTGTACTATCTGCTTGTCCGCAAGCTGCGCTGTCTGCGCGTCCATGTCATCGACGACACGGGCAGAGAAACCCGGCTGGCGGAACAGGAACCGCGCGTGCAGCAGGTGGGTTTCGGCCATGACGAATTTGTGTACCCCTACCCGCCCAATTCCTTTGCCGGGTATCGCATCCTCCAGGAATATTTCTGCTTCCCGGAAAAGTTTCACTTTCTCGACGTGGAGCTCGGAGACAGTCTTGCCAAAGAACGTCTGAGCCAGGCCGGTTCCTGCCGGGAATTTGTCCTTCACTGCGTCCTTGAGGATCTGCCGCCCAATTTTGAATCCTATTCGCCCCAGAATATCCGCCTGTTCTGCACGCCCGTGGTCAATCTGTTCCCCCGGTCCGCCTCGCCGCTCACCTGGGATCACCGGCAGACGGAATACCGCATCGTGCCCGACCCCAGATATCCCTACCATTACGCCGTTCACAGCGTCGGCCAGGTCGAAAGCTGGGGCGCGGCCAACAAGGAACACAGGACATATCAACCGTTTGAATCCTTCGAGCACAAGCGCAACGGAGGGAGAGCGGCCTACTACCGGCTGCGCGTCCAGCCCTCCCCCACGGATGAAAGCGTGGAAACCTACATTTCCCTTGTGACCGAAGACGACGGTTCGCTGCCGCAGAACACCACCATTTCCATGGATCTGGTGTGCACCAATCGCATGCTGCCCCTGCAGCTGGGCGTGGGCGACATCCGCCATTCCCTCGATACGGGCGAAGCGGCCGTTCCCTTCAGGAACATCATCCCTGTCACGCCGCCCTTTGCCCCGCCTCTGGAAGGGGACACCCTGTGGCGTCTTCTGTCCAACATGGCGCTCAACTATCTCCCGCTGACCAATATCAACGCCCTGCGCGGCATCGTGGCCACTTACGACTTCCGCGCCCTGCACGACAGCCGCAGAGCGCGGGTGCTGGAACGCATCCTGGACGGCATGCTTGCCATCCGCATGCGGGAAACGGATCGCATTTACGAGGGGCTTCCCCTGCGGGGAGCCGTAACGGAACTGACTCTCGATCAGCGGGGATTTTCCTGCGAAGGCGACATGTTTCTGTTCGCCTCCGCGCTCAATGAATTTCTGGCCCTGTATGCCACGGTGAACAGCTTCCATCAGCTTATCGTGCGCGAAGAGAAAAGCGGGGAAAGGTACGTATGGCCGCCACGACTGGGCAAGCAGACTCTGTAGCGACTCCGGCAACGCCCGCCCCCGCTCGTCTGTCCGGACGAAAAACGGCCGTCTACAGCAAACTTGAGGAGTCTCCCGGCAGTTTTGCCTTTGCGCAGGCCGTGCACCTGATCCGCCGGTATCTGGCGAGTCAGGGCGTGGCCGAACCGGAAAAGGCTCTGCGCTTTCGCGTTAATCCCAATCTGTCCTTTCCGCCGGGCGATATGGAGAGTCTCGCCTTCGCCGGTCAGGGGGAAAAGACGCGCGCCCTGCTGATTCTCAATCTCATGGGGCTGCACGGCGCGGGCTCGCCGCTCCCGGTCTATTTTTCCGAATACGTGGCCCAGCATCAGGACGAACCGGACGCGCTGCGGGACTTTTTCGATCTCTTCAATCACGAGCTGATAGACATTCTGTATGGCACGTGGCGCAAGTACCGCTATTATTTGCAATACCGGGAAGACGCGACGGACGAGCTTTCCCGGCGTTTTCTTGGCTTCATCGGCATGGGCTATGAGCAGCTGCGCCAGAACGAGGGGCTCAACTGGTCCCGCCTGCTGGCCTATATGGGCCTGATTGCCTTCAAGAGCGACGCCGCGGGCTCTCTTGAGAGCACCCTGCGCCATTATTTTTCCCACGCGGCAGTGCATGTGGTGCAATGCATACGCCGTATCGTGGACATTCCCGAAGATCAGCTCTGCCGTCTCGGCACGGCCAACTGCCGACTGGAAATGGACTGTCTGATCGGCGAACACGTGCCGGATCAAACGGGAAAATTCCGCATTCTCATATCCGATCTGTCATGGCGTCGCTTTAACGCCTTTCTGCCGGATCAGACCATTTTTGCCGAACTGGCAATGCTCGTGAAGATGGTTCTTCGCTCCCGCCTGCAGTTTGACGTCGAGCTGCGCCTGCGGCCGGAGGAAATTCGCCCTCTTGTCATCGGAGACGCCTCGGAAACCAAGCTCGGCTGGTCCACCTGGCTGGGAGAAGGAGGACAGGGCGTCGTCATTCTGGAACCGGGGCATCAGGAGACTCTATGACAAATATGAATCTTTCCGCATTAGTAGCCGCTCTCGACTCGACCTGCCGCGACGCGCTGGAAGACGCCGCCAACCTCTGCGTCAGCCGCGGCGGGCACGAAATAGGCATAGAAGACTATCTGGCAAAGCTGCTGGACTCGCGCGAAATGCAGGCCCTCGCCGCCCAGTTCGGCCTGTCTGACGAGGCCATGCGCCGCCATCTGATCAGGCGTCCTCCCGTCGGCGCTCCCGGACGCTCGGCCCCGGTCTTTTCGCCGCTGCTGATCGAGCTTCTTCAGGAATCCTACCTGCTGGCCAGTCTGGAGCTCGGCCAGAGCCGGATCGACGTTTTCACGCTGATTCTGGCGCTGCTGGCCAATCCATCCCGCTACAGCGCCATGCCGATTTTCAGGGAGCTGGGCAAGATTCCCGCCGACTCGCTGAAACGCCTCATGGCGGGCCTGAACGAATCCTTCGCCCGGCAGGAGGGCCGCCCCTCTTCCGCCGCGCCGGGCAAGGAAAGCTGCCTGCAACGCTACGCCACAGACTTTACGGAAGAAGCCCGGCAGGGTCGCATTGATCCCGTTTTTGCCCGCGGCCCGCAGATCCGCCAGATGATCGACATTCTGACGCGCCGCCGCAAGAACAATCCCATTCTTGTCGGCGATCCCGGCGTGGGCAAGACCGCCGTCGTCGAGGGGCTGGCGCTGCAAATCGTCCGGGGCGACGTGCCGGACGCGCTGAAGGGAACCCGCCTTGTCGGTCTGGATATGGGACGCCTTCAGGCCGGAGCCTCCGTCAAGGGAGAATTTGAAAAACGTCTCAAGGGCATCATTGACGAAGTCAAGGCGGCGCCCGTGCCCACCATTCTGTTTATCGACGAAGCGCACACCCTGGTAGGCTCCGGCAATGCCGCGGGCAGCGGCGACGGCGCAAACCTGCTCAAACCGGCGCTGGCGCGGGGCGAGCTGCGGACCGTGGCCGCCACCACCTGGAGCGAGTATAAAAAATACTTTGAAAAGGACGCGGCCCTTGCCAGACGATTTCAGCTGGTGCGCCTTGAGCAGCCCGGACCGGAAGACACCGTCGCCATTCTGCGCGGTCTGGTTCCCAGCTACGAACAGGCGCATCGCGTCTACATCCGCGACGATGCCGTGCGGGCCATCGCGGAACTGTCAACCCGCTACATCAGCGGCAGGCAGCAGCCGGACAAGGCCGTTGACGTGCTGGACACCGCCTGCGCCCGCGTCAAGGTCAGTCTGGGAGCCAAACCGGCCATATTGAGCGATCTTGAAGACGAGCTGACAGGCATCCGGCGGGAGCTGGCCGCCCTGGAACGGGATCAGCGCCACGGCGTGGCCGCGGACAACGACGCGGCGGACAACGCCGCGCTCGCCGCCCGCCATGCCGCCCTTCAGGGACAGGTCGCGACATTGCAGGCGCGCATTGAGGAAATCACGTCGCGCTGGGAACGGGAAAAGTCTCTGGTGGAAGCCCTGCTGGCCCGGCGGCAACAGCTCGCCCCCGACGCCGCCCCCGCGGCGGAAGCCCCGGCGCACGCTGCGGACAACGAACAGGAAGCCGCGCCTGCCGACGCTCCCAATCCGGAAGAACTCGCCGCGCGTCTGAAGGCGGAACAGGGCAACGAGCCTCTGGTCTTTCACGAAGTCACGCCCCAGCTGGTCGCGGAAATCGTCTCCGAATGGACGGGCATTCCCCTTGGCAAACTTGAAGAGGACACGGCGCACAGACTGTCCTGTCTGAAAGATCGCCTGCGGCAGCGCGTCCGGGGGCAGGACCACGCGCTGGAACGGCTGGAAAAAGCCGTTCTGGCCGCGCGCACCGGCCTGAACAATCCGCAGGCCCCGACAGGCATCTTTCTGCTTGTCGGCCCGTCAGGCGTGGGCAAGACGGAAACGGCGCTGGCCATCGCCGACGAACTGTATGGCGGCGAAGAGATGCTGATCAGCATCAATATGTCTGAATTTCAGGAGAAGCATACCATCTCGCGCCTCATTGGCTCGCCTCCGGGCTACGTGGGGTATGGCGAGGGCGGTCGGCTTACGGAAGCCGTGCGCCGTCAGCCGTATTCCGTGGTGCTGTTCGACGAGGTGGAAAAGGCCCATCCCGACGTCATCAATCTTTTCTATCAGGTCTTCGACAAGGGCGTTCTTGCCGACGGCGAAGGTCGGGAAATAGATTTTCGCAACACCATGATCTTTCTGACCTCCAATCTGGGCAGCGAGATTGTGGCCGGGCTCTGCGACGACGACACGCCGCCCGATCCAACGCTGCTGGAAAAGGCGCTGCGGCCCGCCCTGTCGCAGTTTTTCCGCCCCGCTCTGCTCGGACGCATGACCATTGTCCCCTATATGTCGCTGCGGCCGGACATCCTGCGGGAGCTCGTCGGCATGAAGCTGACCCGCATTGCCGACCGCCTCTCCGCGCGGCATCGCGTGCCCCTGACCTGGAGCGAGGACGTGCTGTCCTCCATTGCCGCAAGCTGCACGGCCGTGGACACCGGCGCGCGCAATATCGATCACATCATCAACGCGTCCCTGCTCCCCCTGGTTGCGACAACGCTGCTCGGCGGCATGGGGCGTTCGGGGCGGCATCCGGGTCTGCATATTGATCTGGACGCGGAACAAGGCGTCTTTACCTGCCGCGCAGGCGTCGAGGATACGCAGGCATGACGCTGCCCCTCCTGCCAGCCCTTCTTGATCGCCTGCGCGCCAACGCCGGAGACTACGGGGCCATATCCCGCACGCTGGCGGAAGGCGTCTGCACGCTGGAAGGAGCCCTGGCCGCGGGCGTCTATCTGCGCGACTACGCGGGGGAGACGCTCTTTCTTGCCGGTCGCTTTCCCGCAGACGCGACCGCGCAGGAAGAGGCCCCCCGCCTGTCGGCCGAAAGCTGGGACGCCCCCCTGTGCTACTGTCTGCATACCGGTCTTGTCGCCTCGTTCACGCAGATTTCCGAACTGCCCGAATCGGCGCGGCTTATCGCAACGCCGCCGCATGCCCATTGCTACAGGATCTATCCGATCAAGGAGCCCGGCGGCAGCGGCACGGGCTGCGCGCTGGCCCTGTACAGCGCTCCCGTTCGCGGAACGCAGGCGGCCTGCCAGACGCTCTGTCTGTACGCCGGGGCCCTGCTGGAACTGGCGCGCGGCCGCAAGCAAAGCGGCTATGCCCTGCAAAGTCTGGAAAAAGAGCTCCGGCAGCTGAAAGAGGACAAAACGCGGCCGCAGGCGCCGGAGCTTGTCGGCGACAGCCCCGCAACGCGCCGTCTGCGCTCGGCCATCGCCCGCGTCTGCAATTCAAACGCCCCTCTGCTCATCACCGGGGAAACCGGAACGGGAAAAAGCCTGCTGGCCCGCATGGTGCACGAAGCCGGAAACCGCAAGGGCGGCCCCTTTCTGGAAATAAACTGCGGCGCGCTCTCCGCCGGTCTGCTGGAAAGCGAGCTCTTCGGCCATGTCAAAGGCGCTTTCAGCGGCGCGGTTTCCACGACCAAAGGTCTGCTGCGCAGCGCGGACGGCGGCACCGTCTTTCTTGACGAAATCGGCGAAATGCCGCCGCAGCTGCAGGTTGCCCTGCTTCAGGTGCTGCAGGAACACAAGGTGCGCCCCGTGGGCGGCACCAGATTTTTCCCCGTCAACATGCGCGTTATTGCCGCCACCAACCGCGATGTCGGCGAAGCCATGCGGGAACAGGCCTTTCGCCGCGATCTCTATCATCGGCTGGCCGTGCTCAAAATACATATTCCGCCGCTTCGGGAACGGCGGGAAGACATTCCCGAACTCTGCGCGACCTTTCTTGAACGCTGCTGCCGCAAGTCCGGCCGCCCTCCGCTGCGCTTTTCGCCGGAAGCCGTGCTCATGCTGCTCGGCTACTCCTATCCCGGCAATATCCGGGAACTGGAGTCGCTGGTGGAACAGGCCGTCAACGCGGCTCCCGAAGACTGCGCCGAACTGGGAGCGGACATCCTGTCTTCCTGCACGGGAAACAATGCGCGCTGCATTTCGCTGGCGAAGTTCAGGGAAATGCAGGAAAGATGGTTCATTCAGCAGGCGCTGAAACTTTATGACGGCGATATGCAGGCCTGCTCGCGGGCTCTTGACGTACATCCGCGCACGCTTCGCCGCCGCATGGCCTTATCTCATACAGATTAATATATTTTATGCTGTAATGTGTCCAAAGGGGAACCGCATTTATGGAACTTATGCTTGAGATTATCAGTCGTCAAAAATTTTCTCTTAATCAGGACAGTATACAGCATGTGTTCAGCGAGGTAGGCGGCTACATAGGGCGCGACGAAGAATGCGAATGGATTCTTACGGACAAGACAAAACAGATTTCACGCAGACACGCCCTTGTGAGCTTTGAGCATACGGGATTTGTCATAGAAGATTTAAGCACAAACGGCATCTACAATGCTCTTGGCAGAGAACGCCTTGAAAAAGGGAAAAAATATAAAATAGAACACGGAACAACCTATATCATAGGCGAATACAGCATTCAGGCCCGCCTGCTGCATCAGCCGGACTCTTATCTCTCCGGGCAGGAGCTGCACGCCGACGACCTGATCCCCAGCGGCGAACTTCTGGCGGACGATCCTCTGCTGGCTCTGGAACAGCAGGACGAGTTCAACGCCCGCAAGCGCCTCGGCCTGTATAACGATCTGCTGGGCGCGACCGCCCCGAAACCCGTGCTTCAGGCCGATCATACGGAAGCGCCTCTTGGCTCCATGCCGGCGATTACGCTTGTGCCCGAAGACTGGAACGAAGACGACGACGCGGAAGAACCGGCCCAGCCCCCTCTCGCGCCTCCCGCGGCGGCGCCCGCGCCTCAGGTTCCTGCGCCCCCTCCCGCCGAAGAGACGCCCCGGCCCCGCGCGGATGCCGACGCTCCCGCGCCGGAGGTGGAAGCCTTCTTCCGGGCTCTCGGCTTTGCTTCTGCTCCCGCGGCGCAGGAAGAACGCGAACATATCATGCTCCGGGCCGCCGAGCTGGCGACGGCGTCGGTGGACGGCATGCTTCTGGCGCTGCGCAACAGAGCCGACAGCAAAAACGACCTGCGCCTGCCCGTCACCACCATGACGCTGGCCAGCAACAACCCCCTGAAATTTTCCCCCACAGGCAGGGCCGCGCTCCACTACCTGCTGGGCGATTCCGAGGAGTTTCTGCCGCCCGCCCTCGCCATGCAGAACGGCTTCGAGGATCTGCACAGCCATAATCTGGGGCTCATTGCCGGAGCGCGCGCCGCTATTCAGGCCGTGCTGGCGCGCATCAGCCCCGAAACGGTCGCCATGACGCTGGACACAGCCGGAACGGTGCGCTTTTTACGCATGCGCCGTCTGTGGGACACCTATGTGCGGCTGCACGCGCGGCTGCGCGACGACGACAACGGCTTTGCGGCCTTTTTTCTGGAGGACTTTGCCAGAGCCTATGAAATGCAGGTGCGGACGCTGCACCCTGCCTTCAGTAACCGACAAGGAGACGAAAAGTGAAGATTTGCGCACTGCTGTCCACGCTGCTGCTGACTCTGATCCCGCTGCTGCACGGCTGTTCCTCTTCCCGCGTCAGCATGGAGGTAGCCAGTCTGCCGAACGTCAATCCCGACAGTTCGGGACGCCCCTCTCCCGTCATTGTCAAAATGTACGAACTGCGCGGCGACATGGCTTTTCGTCAGGGAGATTTTCAGACGCTTTTCATGGAGCCGATGAAGGTTCTGGGGCCGGAGCTGGTAGCCGTGGACGAACTTCTCTTTGTGCCCGGCGAAGCCCGCACCGTGGAATATGTGCCCATGCCGGAAACCCGCTACGTGGGCATCCTCGCGGGCTTCCGGCAGATGGAGCGGGCCCGGTGGCGGAATATTGTTCCCGTCAATCCTGAAAAGAAAAGCCTGATCCGCCTTGAACTCAACGACACCTCCCTGACCGTCATTGATCCGGAAACGGAATGGTCGTCGGAGGAGCGCGTGCGCACCTATCAGGAACGCATCGGCCGCCCCGCCGAAGGAAAGACGCCGGAAAAGACCTCTTCTCCGGCCTCCGCGGACAAGGAGCGGACAGCGCCCGCGCCGCAGCCGGACGCGGCCGCTCCCGGACAGGCTCTGCCTCAGGCAAAGCAGCTCAACTGACGGGAGAGGTGACGCCATGTTGACGGAACGCGTCGTATGGACGGAAGGTCTGCAACTCTGCCCCGTGCACTTTCAGCAGCAGGACAGATATACGGAATCGCAGCTGTCGCAGCGCGGCCTGCTGTCGAGCCACTACGGCTGGGGCTTTACGGAATTTGTCATAGACGAACAGTATCTGAACCTCGGCAAGGTCGTGCTCAGCAAGGCGCAGGGCATTCTGCCCGACGGCAGCCTCTTTGAAATCGGCCACGGGCAGGAAGGGCTCTCGCTCGATGTGGAAGCGGGAACCATGAACCGCAAGGTGGTTCTGGCGCTTCCCATAGCGCTGGAAGGCTCTTCGGAAATCCGCGACGAAAGAAATCCGGGCCTTTCCACCCGTTATCTTTCGCATGCCGTTACGGTGCGCTCCAACATAGCGGCAGACACGCGGGAACGCACCACTCAGTGCGCCCGGCCGGATCTGAAGCTGATGTTCGAGGACGACACCAGCAAAAGCGGCCATGTCACCCTGCCGATTCTGCATATTGTGGAATGCCGCCCGGACAAGTCCATTCTGGCGGACAAGGATTTTACCCCCACCTTCATGCATCTGGGGCCGTCGCCGCTTCTGTCCGGCTATCTGCGCGAAATCATCGGCCTGATCAGCCACCGGGCCGATCAGCTTGCCCGCCGCATCAGCAGCGCAGGCAGCACCGGCTCCGCGGAAATTGCTGACTTCATGCTGCTCCAGAGTCTGAACAGAGCCGAGCCGGAATTCCGGCATCTTGAGCTGACGCCCAATGTCACGCCCGAAGACTTCTATCGCCGTCTGCTTGCCCTGACGGGCGAGCTTGCCTCCTATGTGGAGGCGGGCAAGCGTCCGGGAGACCTGCCTGTCTACAATCACGGGGAGCAATACGGCTGCTTTACGGATCTGATGGAGCTGGCCCGCTTTGCGCTCAGCATGGTGCTTGAGCAGCATGCCGTGGAACTGCCGCTGCAACAGAGAAAATACGGCATTACCGTCTCTCCCATCCACGATCGCAATCTGCTGTCTTCCGCCAGTTTCGTGCTGGTGGCCTCGGCCGACATGGATCAGGAAAGCCTGCGCACCTCGCTCCCGCGCCAGCTGAAAATCGGCACGGTCGAAAATATCCGCGATCTGGTCAACCGCCAGCTGCCGGGCATCCGCATTTCCGCGCTGGCCGTCGCGCCGCGCCAGATCCCCTTCCATGCCGGCAAAAGCTATTTCCATCTGGAATTCTCCTCGGAAGAACTTGCGCAAATGGAGCTTTCCGGCGGATTTGCCTTCTATATCTCAGGCAACTTCCCCGGCCTTCAGCTGCAATTCTGGGCTATCAAGGAGTAGAGCATGAAACAGACGGACATGGATCAGACCGTCTTCCTGAACATGGGAGATTCCGAGCCCGCTCCCGATCTGCCCCCCTCCTTCCGTCCCGTGGCGGCGACGGACACGGGCGGCTCGCGCAACGCCATTCCCTATATCGCGCAGCAAACGTCCGTCACGGCCTACAGTCCGGGGCTGAATCCGCTTGTCAGCGCGGCTTCGGAACTGCTGCTGTCCATTGTGCGCATCCGGGCGTCGCGCAAGGAGGGCTCTCCCTTTCGCCCCGGCCCCTCCGGGCAGTCCGAGTCCGGAGAAAACATCGAGCAGCTGCGGGCCAGTCTCGAAGCCGAAATACGGGCCTTTGAACGCCGGGCGCTGGCCGCTTCCGACATAGAGCAGGCGCAGCTCATCGCCTCCCGCTATGTGCTGTGCACGGCCGTGGACGAAGCCGTTTCCACCTCTCTGTCGGGAGAAAGCGGCGAATGGAGCAGGCAGGGACTGCTCTCCACCTTTCACAACGAAACATGGGGCGGCGAAAAATTCTTTCAAATTCTGGACCGCTGCATGCAGCAGCCCGCGCGCAACCTCTACATTCTGGAACTTATGTACCTGCTTCTCAGTCTCGGTTTTGAAGGCAAGTTCGGCATCCGGGAGCGCGGCCCCATTGCCCTGGAATCTCTGCGCGATAAAATCTACAAGCAGATCCGCCTGTTGCGCGGCGAACCGCCGCAGGATCTGTCCCAGAAAGTCGAGCCTCCCGCAGGGCGGCACCGCATCCACGCCTATATTCCCGTCTGGCTGGTGCTCGCCGTCTTTCTGTTTGCCATCGGCGTGACCTTCGTCGGCTTCTCCACGCTGCTGGAAAAACAGGCCGAGCCGCTGCTCGGCGACATGAGCGGCGTCTCGACCCCGCATCAGGAGGTCTTGCCATGAGGGCCTTTTTCCGCAATCTCGGCAAGGCCCTGACGGCTCCCTGGGTGCTTGCCCTGGCTCTGACGCTCTTTCTGGTCCTGATTATATGGTTTCTGGGGCCCTACGTGGCCATTGCGGACCACAAGATTCTGGAAAGCGTCGTCTCCCGGCTGACGGCGACGCTCGCGCTGGTTTTTCTGTGGGGCATCTTTGTCGCCGTCTTCTATTCCCGCCGCAGAAAGAAAGAGCTTGCCGATCCGGAAAAAGCGGCGGCAGCCGAACAGCGCGAGCAAAGCAGAACGCTGGAACGGGAAGAGCGCGACTATATCCGGGACAAGATCAAGCAGGCCGTCCGCATCGTCACGCGCTCGAACTTTTACGGCAGCGGCAGCCGGTCGCGCTACAGTTTGCCGTGGTTCCTGGTCATAGGCCCGGAAAACTGCGGCAAAACGTCGTTTCTGCTCAACTCCGGCCTGCAGTTTCCTCTGAATGAACAGGCGGATCGGCATCTTTATCAGCTCAAGGCGACGGAACGCTGCGAAACCATGTTCGCCAATCAGGCGGTCTTTATCGACACGCCCGGAAACTACGCGGACAGCCGCCGGGAAACGCGGCAGAACGGCCTGTGGCAGCTGCTGCTGAAACGCCTCTTTCGCGCCCGTCCCGCCAAACCCGCCAACGGCGTTCTTGTCTGCGTCAGCATCCGCGACATCATGGACGACGACGCGGCCAGACGGGAGCATCTCGCCCGCGCTATCCGGGAACGCCTGAGCGAAACCCTGCAGATGCTGCGCACGCACGTGCCGGTTTTTCTGGTGTTCACGAAATGCGACGTGGTGCCGGGCTTCGCCCAGTTCTTTGCCCAGCTGCCGCGCGCGGAACGGGAACAAATCTTCGGCTGCCCCGCCGGAAGCGGCCTCAGCATGGATATGAGCAAACTCCGCGCGGAAACCGCGGAAATGCTCCAGACGCTGAACGCGCAGATTATTTCCAAGATACATCAAGAACGGGACCTAACGGCCCGCGGAGACATCTTTGTCTTTCCTCAGGAACTGGCCGCTCTTGCGCCCCGTATTGAAGACTTCATTGCGGAGGCTTTCGGCCCCTCGCGCTATCACAGGCCCGTCATGTTCCGGGGCTTCTTCTTTACCAGCGCCCTGTCCTCCCAGGATGTGCTCAAATCGGCCGCCAGAGGCGGAGAACTGGCGTTTCAGACCGGTTTTCAGCCCTCGCAGGGAGACTATGTAAAAGGCTTCTTCATTCTGAAACTTCTTCAGGACTGCGTCATTCCCGAAGCGAGTCTGGCCGGAGCGGACAAGGAACATATCTGGTCGCTGCGCCTGCGCCGCCACGGCCTGCAGCTTGCCGCCGGGGCGCTGTTCCTTTTTCTGGCGACCTTCCTGAGCATAAGTTTCATGAATAATTACCTGAATATCGAAACAGTCTCCTCGCTGTACGCCGCGTTTGAACAGCAGCGCAAGGAGGTTCCGCAGCCGCCGGACGCAAGACATGTTCTGCCGGAGCTGGATACGCTGGAAAAAACGCTGCACGTCTACAATCCGCAGGAAGATTCCGATATTTCCTACGGCCTCGGCCTGTATCAGGGACACACCATAGACAAAGCCGCCCATGCCGCCTATCTGGACGAACTCAACGATCGCCTGCTCCCGCAGGCGCGGCAAACCGCCGCGCAGAAGATAGAGCAGTCGCTGACCAGCGCGGGCGAACTGAAACCGGCCCTGCGGGCCTATCTCATGCTGTGCGCTCCCGATCGTCTCAAACGCGAGTTTCTTGCCGACTGGCTGGGCAGGCAGTGGTCCGCCCAGTTCATGGGAGACGCGGCGACGCAGCAGGCGCTGGCGCGTCATATGGATTACGCCATGCGCCACGGCATCCGCCCCGTTCAGCCGGATCAGACGCTGCTGGACAAGGCGCGGCAGGCCCTGCTGAAAATTCCTCTGGCGGAACTGGCGTACCAGCAGATGAAGGAAGAGGCGCAGGAAAGCGGCAAGCCCCCCTTTACCTTCCGCTCCCGTCTGGGAGACAGCATGTCGCCCTTTGACGGGGACACCCACCCCATTCCCTGGCTCTATACCCGCAAGGGCTATGAAGAATATTGCCTGGAACGCTGCCCGGCCATCATCAGAAGCCTGACGGACGACAGCTGGATTTTCGGTTCCGCGCCCCTCACGCTGAGCGCCCTGGATATGGAACACATTTACAGGGATGTCCGGGCCATGTACTTCCGGGACTACACAAAATTCTGGACCGAGGCCGTTCAGAAGCTCCGCGTGCCGGAACCTCAGAATCTGTCCTCCGCCGCCAGAACGGCGGAAAGACTGACGGCGGGCATCTCGCCCGTCACTCTGGTTCTGCGGGAAGTGCGGGACAATACCAACCTCATTCTGGCCGAGACCGAAGCCTCGCCCGTGGGCGACGCCCTTGCCGCGCAGGCTCAGACGCAGGCATCCCGAAAGGCGGGGAACGTCCTCGGAGCCCAGGTCGGCAGGGCGGCGGTACGGAGCGCTTCCGACAAGCTGGCTGCCGCCCAGGCCAAGGCGCGGGCCGAAGCGCAAAAGGATGCGCGCGCAGTGCGCCAGTATTTTCTCCCTCTTGTGAGCCTGATTGACGCGGACGGCAACGCCGCTCCGGCGCTCAGGGCGGCGCACGACGCCACGGCCGCCGCGGGAACCTGGCTGACAAAACTGCACACCAGCGACGATCCGTCCCAGCGTGTCTTTACCGCCCTGCTGGAAATAGCCGACGGCAAGGACGACACTCTGCGCGAGCTGGAAAGCGCCGCGGGCAAGCTGCCTTCTCCTGTGCGCGGGTGGTATGAAAGCATTCCTTCGGGATCGCTGCGCCGCATGATGACTCTTGCCGCGGACTACATCAACGACGCCTACAGGCAGCGCGTCGTGCAGACCTACGAACGCGACCTCAGCCCCTACTATCCCTTCAACAGCAAGACCGGCCGCGATGTCAGCCTGGACGCCTTCAGCGCCTTTTTCCGTTCCGGAGGCACGCTCGACAGTTTCTGCGAGGCCTACCTGCGCCCGTTTGTCAACAGCAACGGCACGCTTCGCAGCATCATGGGCAGGACGCTGCCGCTTTCCGCTCCGGCGCTGGCCCAGCTGACGCGGGCCAACCGCGTGCAAAGCGCGTTCTTTTCCTCCGGCCGGGAACTGGGCATCAACTTCACGCTGGAACCCTACGCGCTGGACGCGTCTCTGAAACAGGTTGTCTTTGTCATGGACACTACGGAGGTGAGCTACTGGCACGGCATAGTGCAGGGCCGCAATTTCTCATGGCCCGAAAATCACAGCCGCGCCGGTATCGAAATAACAGATCTCAACGGCATATCCCGCCGCAACGAGGCCCGCGGAGACTGGGCGGTATTCCGCATTCTGCAAACCGGCGCCATCAAAAAACAGGAAAACAACACCTGTCTCATAGAAATCCGGCAAAACGGCCGCTGGGCGCAATTCCTGATCCAGTTCAGGAACAGATTGAATCCCTTTGATCCTTCCGTCTGTTCCTTCACTTTGCCGACAAAACTCCAGTAGCGTCTCCCTCGCCCGGAGCCTCTGCCGCCATTCGCCGAAGGCAGCGGCTCCGGGCCATAGAGCGTTTTAGCTTTGAAAAGGTAAAACGCGAGGAGGCAGCACAGCGCCGCCCGGCCAAAAGTGAGCGGAAAAACTGCGTTTTTTCCGCGAAACGACAGGCCGTATGCTTTGAAATGCGAAACATTTCAAACTGAAAATGCTCTGGCTCCGAGACCGCGCGTCCGGCAACGCCTTCCCCGCAACACCGACAGGGAAAATCATGTCCGTCCCATTGCCCTTCCGCGTCGTTCCCCCGGCCTTCCCGCAGCCGAAAGTCCGCCGGAAAACTTCCTGCGTCCGCAGGATCTTCTGCGGTTCTCTGTGTTTTGTCGCCCTGACAGGCTGCACGACTTCGCTGCCGTCGGAAAGATGCGGCATCCTGACTTCTCGCGGCGTCACGGTCTGCCGGGAATACCGCCCCCCTTTCGGCGGTCAGACTATCCGCCCGCCCCGCCGCATGGCGGACGTGACCCGCTCTGGATGCCGCTCACCAGAGAAGAAAACGCCCGGATTGCGGCGCGCGGCAATCTTGCCGCCGAAAGCCTCCCCGCCGCGTCTCCGGTTTCCGCCTGGCTCCCTCCGTCAGAGCGGCATGTCATGCAGGAATATCTCTACCGCCTTACCGTCAGCCAGAAAGGCGTGACCCGTCGCGTCATGGCGCGGGCTGCGGAATTTCTGCCCATGATTCTTGCCGAACTGGAGGAGCAGGGCCTGCCGCAGGAGCTGGCGGCCCTGCCGCTGGTTGAAAGCGCCTTTGACCTCCGAACCGTTTCTCATGCCGGGGCCGCCGGTCTGTGGCAGCTCATGCCCGTGACCGCGCGCCGCTTCGGCCTGATGGTCACGGCGTCATGCGACGAACGTTTCGATCCCCGCAAATCCACGCGCGCCGCCCTCCGCTATCTGCGCTGGCTCCACGGCCGCTTTCGGGACTGGCCCCTGGCCCTGGCCGCCTATAACTGCGGCGAAGGGGCTCTGGACGCCCTCCTGCGCAGGCACGGGGCGGACAGTCTGACAGCCTTATGCGTCAACGGCCGGGACTCCATGCCGCAGGAGCCCCTGACCTTTGTGCCCAAATTTGTCGCAGCCGCCACGGCCATGACCGCCGGAGGCCATCTTATGCCGGAACAAAACCCCATGCCCGATCAGCCTGCTCTGCCGCCTGTTTCCGAAGCCCGGACAAGCGCTTTCCCTGCCGTCTCTCCCGCCCGCGCCGTTTCCGGCGCGACCCCGGCGGTTCCTGCCATGCGGAGAATACGCCGATGACTCCCGCCGTCAGTCTCAATTCCTGGGGCTGGTCCCAGCAGGGAAAACACAGGGCACAGAACGGCGACGCCTTTCTCAACTGGCCGGAACGCGGCTGCTGGGCAGTGGCGGACGGCGTGGGGAGCAGCGACTACGGCGACAGGGCCAGCCGCCTCCTCATAGAAAAACTCATGAGCCTGCCTCAGGCCGTTTCGCTGGAAGAGCACATCCGCAACGCACGCTCCGGCCTTGAGGAGATCAACGCGCTTCTGGCGTCGCGCCGCCTGTGGCCCGGATCAGCCGCCAGCACCGTCGTCGTCCTGCTCCGGCACGAAGAACAGGCGGCCTGTCTCTGGTCCGGCGACAGCCGCTGCTATCTGCTGCGAAACGACATTCTGTATCAATGCACCCGCGATCATACGCTGCGACAGGAAAAAATAGACAAGGGCGAACTGACCCGCCCCGAAGCCTATCGCATGGTAAAGGGAAACATCATTACCAACGCCATCGGCGCATCCGGAGCCAGAATAGACGAGGTCCGCTTTACCCTGAGAACGGGAGATCGTCTTCTGCTCTGTTCGGACGGACTGACGAGCGCCCTCAGCGCGACCACGCTCAACGGACTCCTGCGCAGGGGAAACGCCCGCGCCTGCGCCGAGCGCATCCGGGAGGCGCTGGCGGAATATCCGCAGCCGGACGACACGACGCTGATCGCCGTAGTCTTGTAAAAGAGGCATGAAATGAGCAGCAAGAAAGGGAAAGAAAAACCGCAACACCAGCGGCAGAAAGATCAGGACAGCCTGCATACGGCCGCGCCGTCCGCTTCCGGCGCTTCCGGCTCCATCCGCTTTATCCCCGAACGCACGCTCGGCACAGGAGGACTCTGCGACGTGTTCGCGGCCAGAGACCTGCTCCGTCTCGAATATGACGACGGCTTTCCTCACGTCGCCGTCAAACGCCTGCTGCCTAAATATGAGCAGAATGCCACGGCCCGCCGCCTTCTCGCCAGAGAATTCTTCATTACCCGCCATATTTCGCATCCCGGCGTGGCGCGGGTTTTCGATCTGCACGAAGAAAAAGGCAGCCTGCTGCTCAGCATGGAGCTGTTAAGCGGACGGAATCTTTACGAACTGGCGGGACAGCGCCCCGCCGGTCTGGGGACGGCGGCCCTGCCTCTGGCCCGCCAGCTGTTCGAGACGCTGGCCCTGCTTCACTCTCTGGGCATAGCGCACGGCGACATCAAACCCGCCAATCTCATGCTGGAAAAGGGCGACAGGCTGGTGCTGCTCGATTTCAACACCGCGGATGTCATTCCGCAGGCCGGGTGCGCCGCCTCCCATGTGAGCCAGAGCCTGCGATCCAGTCTCGGCCTGACGGCATGCAGCCTTCTTCATGCTTCGCCGGAACGTCTGGAGGGCCGGCCGCCGTCGTTTGCCGACGATATTTTCGCCGCCTGCTGCACAATTGTCGAAGTAATGGAAGGCGCGCATCCCTTTGCCCGGCAAACGTCTCTGGAAGCCAGAAACGCCGCGCTTTTGCCGCCGCGCCTGCGCATTGGCAAAAGCCGCGCGGGAAGAATGCTGCTGCGCGGCCTTTCCTTCAATCCCGCCATGCGCCCCGCCGCGCACGAACTGGCGGCGGCATGCCGTCCGCAGGGTCTTGCCGCACGCTGGCTTTCGGCTTTGTGCGGTCGTTGAGAATCGCGATTTCCAGGGCGCGCCGCAGCGGTGGCATACGCCAAAACAGCCTGCCCGGCATCCTGGAGCGTTTCACCTTTGAAAAAGGCTAAACGCGAGGCGGCGGCACAGCGCCGCCCGGCCCAAAGTGAGCGGAAAAACCGCGCTTTTTCCGCGAAACGACAGGCCGTATGGTTTGAAATGCAAAGCATTTCAAACTGAAAATGCTCTAAAGAACAATTAAGCCTGATATTCACGCGCCACGCCGTACCTTTGCCGGATACATTTCCGCAACCCTCTTCCGCAGACTACCCCTTACTGTAAGATATTCACAATCCTATGTAATTATATCAATCTGTTAAAACTCAGCTATCAGGCTTCAACCAAGTCCGCGCAAGATCTGTCTGCGGCATAGACAATATAAAAATTGCTCCAAAAATTTTTTTGCGCTATCCTTTTAGGAAATTCGAGTATGAATCAGATAATATAGAAAGTCTTCATCTGGAAAAGCTCTGTGCTGTCTTTGGAGGGAAAAGACTTCCTGTTATTACAGAAAAACGGAGTAGTATAGTCTGCAAAAATGCTGAAAAGCATCCGTATTTTTCTTTGGCGTCACGCGCGCTGCCGGCCTGCTGATTCTACTCTGCACGGAGAACTATCCTCACAGTCTTCAGGCACCATTAATTATCCCCAGTTCTAGGAGCGTCCAATGAAAAAAAGCCTTGTTCTCCTCCTTCTCTCCCTGTTGCTTGTGTCTCTGTCCACCGGCTGCGCAAGCAAGTACGGGCCTCAGCAGACACAGGTCAATTACTATCCCGCCTGCTATGACCCTATCCAGAAGCTGCGTAACAGCGAACACGACGTAGCCAAAGGAACCGCTGCCGGAGGAGCCGCAGGCGCGCTCATTGGGGCAGGCCTGGGCTTTTTAGCAAGCGGCGGCGATGCGAAAGCTGCTATCGGCGGAGCTGTCGTCGGTCTTGGGGTTGGCGGCGTTGTCGGCAATCAGATCGCCAGTCGCCGCAAAATTGAAGACGAAAACGCGCGCATGGCCGGGTACCTTTCGGACTTGAAGGGGAATATAAGCAATCTTGATATTCAGACGGCTTCCGCTAAAGCCGCCCTGCAATGCTACGACCGGCAGTTTTCAATTCTCCTGGCAGGCATCAAGAGCAAAAAAGTCTCTCGCGCCGAAGCGCAGCGCATGTTTGCCGAAATACAGTCAGGCACGCAGGAAGCCACAAATATTCTCGGCGTCATTGAAAAGGACGCCAGGGAAATGGAAAAGCAGTATCGCGCGGCCCTTGCGACAGAAGAACAGGAGCTGAAGCAAAATCCCAAGAAGCGCACCAGCAAGCAAATCAAGCAAGCCCGCACGCAACTGCGCCAGGCACAGAAATCCTGCGACACGCTCCAGGCCAGCACGCAAAAGGTCAGCAGCCAGAAGAGCGCCGCGGAGCGCCAGCTGCAGGCGCAACAGCAGGAGCTGATGTCTACGTTTGCCGAAGCGGATGCCTAGAGCGTTTAGCTTTAAAAAAGCCTTTTTTTCCGCTTAACGGCGTGCCGGAAAAATTCCGCTTTCCGCATGCAGCGCGCCTGTGCGTCCAGCCCTGATCCGTTCTCGCGGAAGATGCTTCCGGCATCTTCCGCGCCCTTTCCTCCTCGTTCATGGAGTTTTTATGACACCGACACCAGCTTCCTATTCTGAAAGGCGGCCACGGGCATGGGTTGCGCCAATGTTCGTATCTCTGCTCCTGCTCTGTCTGATCGGCCTCTGTTTGTACCTGATCCACACAACGGGAAAAACAAATGCCAAACAACACGCCGACATCAGACAGATGGAAAACGATATCGCCGCGCTCGAAGAGGAGAAACAGCAGCTGGAAAAATTGCTGGCTCTGCCTCCCTGCGAAGCGCGCGACCAGATGACGCCTTCGCCGACGCCCGCGGTTTCCTCCACGGTCCCCTCCCCGGCTCCCGCGGCTCCAACAAGAAATCCCATCAAAGACGATGCCGTCACGCTGCTCGAACGGGCCTGCGTGTTTATTGTCAATCAGGACGCCGCCGGCAATATTTCCACAGGCACGGGCTTTTTTGTGGCTCCTGACATCATCGTTACCAACGCCCATGTTGTCGCCCGTAAAAACCGGGGCATCCTCGTTACCAGCAAAGCTCTCGGCAGACCTGTTCTCTGCGACGTCATCGCCCGCGACGAAGCCCGCGGGCGCGACTATGCCCTGCTGAAGGCCAACCTGCCCGCAACTTCATCCATCGTGCCCCCTGCTTTTGCCTTGCAGGTACGAAAGACGGATAAGGTCGGTTCCTGGGGGTTCCCCCATATTATCGGCCAGAATGATCCGGCATATAAACGTCTGCTCAGCGGCAGCGATATCTCGGCCGTTCCGGAGCTGACGTACAGCGAGGGCGTCATATCGGCAGTCCTTGACCGCACGCCTCCGCTGCTCGTCCACACAGCCCCCATTTCTCCCGGCAACAGCGGCGGCCCCCTTGTCAATGAGCAAGGTCAAATCGTGGGCATCAACACTATGATAACTCTGGATGAAGACAGCTACAGGCAGGCTTCCATAGCCATTGATGCGCAAGACCTGCGTCAATTTCTTTCCGCCCACGGCATACATGTCTCCGGCGGCAGCCGCTGAAGCATATCCCCCTGTCCTGCCGAAAGGTATCGCACCCATCTTTTCTGGAGAAGACTTGCATGAGCGGAAACCTTATTACAAATACGCCCCTGGCCTCGATGCATGCTCTGGCCTTTCAGGGAATCATGGTTACGGACTGCTATCCCCAGTTACGGGACATTATCAGGCATCGTCTTGGCCCCGACCACGCCTTGCTGTTTGCCGAACCGGCGCCGAATCCGAGCAGCCAGAGCATTGACTGGTACACGTCCCTTCAGGGCACGGCGCGTCCCCTGACAGACCTCCCCGCCGACGAGCAAAACCCCCTGCGGGAAAAACTGCTCGGCATGGCCCAGGAGATTCAGAGCCTGGCCCAAGAATTGCAGAAAGCTCCCGAACACACTAAAGTTACGCAAGGTAATATTCTGGCTCTGGCTCTGGCGTATCCCTCCGAGGAATGTCTCTTCGTCGTTGGCGAGCATCCTGTCTTTACTTGCTGGGGTTTTGGGCCAGGCACCCCCGGCGCGGAACCGCAGAGCCTGTGCCGCATCACCCGGCTGGCCCCCCCTCCCGAACCGCCGGCAAAAGAAGAACCGACGCAGCCAGAACAGCCGTCCCAGCCTGCAAAGGAAGACGTCCCGCCCCCGCCGCCCGCACAGCGCGGTTCCAGATGGCTTGGGCTGCTCTGGTGGCTCATTCCGCTCATCCTGCTTCTCATCCTTCTCTGGCTGTTATTCACTTCTTTTGGAGGCCGCCCCGCACTGACCGGAATCAATGTGCTCCAGATGCCTCTGCCGTCTTTCTGCCAGAAAGACGCTCAGGCACGGCAGGAACAGCTCGAATCTCTGCAAGCAGAGGCCGCCGATCTGAAAAAGGAAGTTGAGGAACTGCGGATGCGCCTTGACGAACATACGGCCAAGTGCGTCCCGACGCCGGCCAGCCAACCTGCTCCCGTGCCGCCGGCCAAAGAGGAAGAGCTTGTTATCCCTGACAAACCGCAGGACATGGCCTTCCTGCAAGGCCACTGGCGCTGCGAAACCGGTCTGGTCAAAAAGCGCACCAAGGAACCCATTGTCGTGGAATTCGAATTTGATAGCACAGGCAAGGGAACAGGGCGTATTTTTGAGAAGCACAACACCTGCTCCGGCGCGGTATGGGGCAAGATGACGCCCGAAGGCGACCTGGTAATCACGCTGGAAAAACAAACCTGCGGCGACGGCAGCAGTTATACGCAGCAGGCCATACACTGCCGCAATGGCGACGGCGCCGCGGCCAACTGCCGCGGGTATAATGCCGACGGTTCGGGATGGAACGCCCGCTTCATCAGAAAACGCTGATTTTCCAGCTCTTCTATGACAAAAGGAATATACATGAGAAACGCCGTTCTTTGGGGAGCGTTGCTGGCAACAGTCTTCTGTCCTTTGGCAATGCCGGAACAAACACAAGGGGAAGAGCTTCTGGAAACCCGGCAATACCCGCCTGCGCAGCCCGATGCCGGCCTTATTTTCCTATGGCCGGACGGTCGGCAGTCGCCGGCGAGGCTCAGTCCCGGCGGCATCGTAACCCTTCCGGACGGCAGCGTGCCGCGGGGCGACATTACCCTGCGCCTGCCGGACGGCCAAAAGCTGCCCCTGCCCCCCGACGGACGCGTAGATCTGTCCCGAATCCTGCAAATTCAAGAGAAGACCGGCGAACAATCCGACACGCCGCAACTGCCGGGGGGATTCCCCCCGGCCGGGACTCCTCCGCAAAGTGCGCCGGAAATATCGCTGCGCTCCCTGACCCAAGAAGAACTGACCATCTTGCAGCAAGGAACGCCTCTGCAAATCCATCCGGATGGGCAGCGCACGCCGGTAACAGTGCTTCCGGACGGCTCCGTACGCATGCAGGACGGCAGCGTCATACAAGAAAGCATCCGGTTACTCTTGCCAGACGGCAGCGTTGCGACCCTTGAGCCCGGAGAAAAGCTCGATCCCGCCCGGCTGAAGCCCAAGGACACGCCCGCTCCCGCAAAGCCGTCTTCGGAATCTCCGGCTGCCCCCCCGGCAACGACGCCGCAGGCAAAAACGCCGGCGGATGAACAGGCCGCGCCTTCCGCGCCGGCTGCTCCGGGAAAATCCGCCCCAGATCAGTCCCAGGACATGCTGGCCTCGCTCTTGCCCTCAACCCCCATTCCTCCGAGTTTCCAAGGCTCTGGCGGCACTCCCAATCCCCAGGACGGCAAAGGCAGCGCCGCGGCTCCCAAGTCCCCGAACGGCGGAGGCAAACCGGAGGCCGCAACCGCTCCCTCGCAGGAGAAAAAAGACAACAAACCCAAAAAGCCCAAGCCGGGAGAAGCCCTTAACATTCCCCCCGAAGCCGCTAAAAAAGGGGATTTGAGCTTTCTGGAAGGCTGCTGGCAGGGAACCAGACCCGAATATTATTCCAAGCGCACTATTCGGGAATGCTTCTGTTTCGACAAGGGAGGAAAAACAGGCAAACGCCGCATCTTCGACCCCAAAGGCTCCCGGCAATGCGTCGGGGCAACCAGAGCCAACTTTGGCGGCAACGGAGTTTTACAGGTCTACTCCGAAGGCGCGTACTGTTCTGACGGCGTCCGATGGGGCGCGGCGGAAATGACCTGCCGCGGCAACGGCCAGTCAACCCCCTGCTCATGGATTTTCACTGACGCCAACGGCGGCCGGCAGTCCTATCAGATTCCCTTCATCCGCGTAGAATCATGCAGGAGATAATCCACCATGTTTACCATGCCTAAATACAGGGAGCGCGTCAGCCTGATCCCCTATGGCTGCCCCCAGCTGCTCGACTTCGAGATTCCCCTGGAAAAACTGCGTATTCGCCGCTATTTCGAGGAACGCCCGGTTCAGGAAGGCAATGAGCTGCGCACGATACTCTACCCGTTTCAGGAGCGCGACGGCGAACTCTACAGCGTTATGGAAAACGCGCCGTCCCGCGGCGACGGCTACGAACTGGACGGATGCAAGATTCTCCAGCCCTGGCTGGAAAAATGGATCCCCATCCCCTTTCTTCGCGAACGGGAACAGTTCTGGGAAGATGGCGAAACCCGGCGCGTAGAATGCGGACCGTCGAACTGGGCGCGAGCCCGCCTGACCATGAGCGACAGCAAAGCGAATACGCTGCGCGTCGTTCTGGCTTTCGACATGCAGGTTGAGGAGTCCGATCCCAATCTGCCGTATGCCGCGCTCTCGACGCAGGACGTCAACGCGCACGCCCAGTTTCGTCTGGCGTGGCATATCCGCGACAACGCATGGTTCCTCAGGGAAAGCTGGGTTGACGAATGGCTGCAGGATATCTGGAGCAAACGCCAGATCAAGGGAAGGGACGAGGACAACCCTTATCAAATGCAGCATTTTGCAGCCTATCTTGTGCTGCTGGAAATGCTGAACATCTGCCTTATTCCCGATGACGACAGACTGACGGCTGCGCAGTCCGGGAAAAAGAAGGAAGCAATTCGCGTCTACGTCATCAACCCTGCCCAGAACATGCCCATCAATGTCGATCTGGTGCTTGACATTGGCAATTCCCGCACTACGGGCATACTGGTTGAAACCAGAGTTCAGACTGTCACCAAACTTAAAGACAGCTATCTCCTGCAGTTGCGCGATATGGATAAACCCGATCACGTCTATACGGATCCCTTTGAAACACGCATCGAATTCTCCGAGATATGCTTTGGCAATGAAGCGCTGAGCCGACGTTCCGGCAGGCGCACCCCGGCCTTTGCATGGCCGTCTCCGGTGCGTATCGGGCCTGAGGCGGCCCGACTTTCCACGCTCTCGACCTGCGCCGAGGGCAGCACCGGCCTGTCCAGCCCCAAGCGCTACCTCTGGAATGAAAACGATTACCTGCAGAGCTGGCGCTTTAACACCAAGGGCAAGGGCGAACCCTACGTCACCCGCGGCCCGCTCATGGCGCGGATCAACTCCAGCGGAACGCCCCTGTACTATATCGAAACAAAGCACCGTTCCGTCATGCGTCACCCGATTCTGAAGAAACAGGATGACTGCGCCGCTTTTGAGTCTCTGTTCACGCCCTCGTCGCTGATGATGTTTCTGCTGGTGGAAGTCCTGCAGCAGGCGCTGCTGACGATAAATGCTCCGGGGCAGCGAGAACGGCGGGATATGTCCGACGTGCCGCGCCGTCTGCGCCAGGTCATTTTTACCGTCCCGCCGGGAATGCCCATAGCGGAACAGCGCATTTATCGTCGCTGGGCGACGTGGGCCGTCCATACCCTGTGGGAAGCCCTGGGCTGGTGGAGCGCGCCTGACGGGGAAAATCCCCTTCTTCCCCCGCAAAACAACAGGCTGGATTTCCGCACCAAACCGACTGTGCGCTGCAACTGGGACGAAGCCACCTGCACGCAGCTGGTCTATATCTATAATGAAATAACAAATAAGTATCAGGGGGACGCCCAGCTGCTCTGTACGCTGATGGGGCGTCCGCGTCAGGAATACGGCAATCGTCCCTGCCTGCGTATAGCCACCATAGATATCGGCGGCGGCACCACGGACTTGTCCATCACGACCTTTGAACTTCAAAATGATGCCGGCTCCAGCGCCCGCATGATGCCTCACCCGGAATTCCACGATGGATTCAATATCGCGGGAGACGACGTCTTGTGCGCCGTCATTCGGGAACAGGTCTTCCCCGCCCTGATTGAAGCGGCAAAAGCGGCGGGGGCTGAAGATGCTCCCAACATCTTCAAGCAGCTTTTCGGCCGAGACATCATGGACAGCGCCCAGGAAAGCCGCAACCTGCGAGCGCAGTTCATACGGCAAGTCGCCGTACCGGCCGCGCTATGTCTGCTCGCGGCCTACGAAAAGATCCCTCTGGGAGCAGGCAGCGGCCTTATTATCCATCCCCTGCGCGACTGCTTCCAGATGGCGCCAGACGAAAAACAGACGAACGTCAAAAACAGCGAGAACAATCCTGACGAGGCGGAAAATGCTTCCGAGGCCGCGGGCGAACTGCCCTTCACGCCCCATCCCGCGCCGTCAGCGGCGGCGCTGTCCTATGTGGAACGGGCAATCCGCCAGACTCTGGACGACCCCGACGCCTTTACCCTGCTGGACGCGCCCCTGCGTATAGACACGCACGCTCTTGATACGACGATTCGCTCCACACTGAAGGAAGTGCTGGCCAATCTTTGCGAAGTCATCCATGTCTATGATTGCGACGTGCTCCTGCTGACCGGCCGCCCCAGCCGCTGGCAGGGCATCGTCTCCAGCATCTTTGCCAATCTGCCGGTTCCTCCTGATCGGATTCTTCCCATGGGGAGCTATCATGTGGGGGCGTGGTATCCTTTTGCCGATGTTCACGGCAATATGACCGACCCCAAAACGACAGTGGTCGTGGGGGCGATTCTATGCGCTCTGGCCGAAGGTCGCCTCGAAGGATTCTCGTTCAATCCTTCCCATCTCACTGTCCCGTCCACAGCCCGCTATATTGGCGAGATGGAGCTTAACGGCCAGATTAAGAAAGCCAAGGTCTGGTATGAAGTCGATGTCAAAGACACCAAAGCCCGCGAATATACCAAGGAAATAGCCTTCAGCGGTCCCATTTCCGTAGGGTTCCGGCAGCTCGATCTGGAACGCTGGCCCACCACGCGCTTCTACGCCATCGACTTCGCATCCGAGGAATTTCAACAAAAATATAAAAACGTCACTCCGTTACGGGTAAAGCTCACTCTGTCCATCAAGGAACTTGACGAGGATGCCCCCGGCGATATGGAACACAGCGAAAGAGACGAAGGAGAATTCTACATCGACGAAATCACGGACTGCAATGGCGATCCCGTCTCCTCCAAGGCTCTGGATATTCGCCTGCAAACCCTGCCGCGCGATGATGGATTCTGGCTTGACACAGGGATTATCTATGCCTGACAGGCGAAACTTGCCGCGCTCCCACGTTCGTTTCACCGGTTACGAGTAGCAACGGAGTTTGTATGAACCTGACTGAATACTGCAAAGAACTGGCCACAGCCACAACCGAGGCGATCCAGTGGATCGGCCGCAACGAGGAGCTTGTGCGTAACGAGCAGGCTCCCCTGCAACGCGATTTGCGCCGCGCCGGGCGCATCTTCTCCCGTTGCGCCCGCGCGGCGGCGCGCAAAATGTGCGCTGGCGTCTTCGGGCCAAGCCAGGCCGGCAAATCCTATCTGATCTCCGCGCTGGCGCGCGATGCCAAAGGCCAGCTTATGGCCTGCTTCGGCGACGAGGTCCATGACTTTATCAGCAAAATCAATCCCGAAGGGGGAAGGGAATCCACAGGCCTGGTCACTCGCTTCACGCTGACCAAACCCGATTCGCTCCCTCAGGGCTTTCCCGTGCAGCTGCGCCTGCTGACCGAGACAGACGTAGTCAAAATCATCGCCAACAGCTACTTTTGTAACTGCGAGCATCGGGAAGACCCGCAGAGCGACGTCAACGCCACGCTGAACCTGCTGGAAAAACGCGCGGGACAGGGCGATCCCCACATCGATATTAACGCGATGGAAGACCTGTGCGACTACATCAGGGAGTTCCGCGCCCAGTCATGGGTCAGATCGCTGGAAAAGACCTACTGGAATCGCGCTATCGAGCTGGGACCGCAACTCTCTCTGGACGACCGCGTGCGGCTCTACGCGCTCATCTGGGACGAAATTCCCGAACTGACGGAACTGGCGCGCCAGCTGATCAAATCTCTGGAGGCCCTGGGCCATGCCAACGAAGCCTTCTGCCCTGTGGCGGCCCTCATCCCCCGCGAGCGGAGCATCATCGACGTCGAAACGTTAAAAGGCATGGATACCGGCCAGGACGATCCTCTGATGATAGTGACCGCCGACGGACACCAGGCAAACCTGCCTCGTTTCATCATCACGGCCCTGACGGCGGAATTAACCATCGTCATGCAGACAAGCCCGGCAGATTATTTTGCCCATACGGATTTGCTGGACTTTCCCGGATATCGCGCTCACGAAAAATTCCTCAACGTGCGCTATGATTTGCAGCGCCCCAATACCCGCCGCACAATGTTCCTGCGCGGCAAGGTTTCGTATCTGTTTCAGCGTTACTGCGCTGAACGCGAGCTTACCAGCATGCTGCTCTGCATCGGTCCCGGCAACCAGAACGTCAAGGACCTGCCCGTCGTCATCAACGAGTGGATCTGCGGCACGCACGGCAAGGACCCCGCCAGCCGCCAGGGCAAGAATACGTCGCTCTTCTTTGTTCTGACCAAGTCGGATACCGAATTCGCAAAAAAAGCGGGGGTCAGCGATCTTAAAAACCTCTGGAGCATCCGCCTCCACTCCTCGCTGCTTTCCTTCTTCGGCCTGCAGCATGACTGGCCCCGGAACTGGGACGGAAAGCCTTTCAACAACCTTTTTCTGCTACGCAACCCTAACGTCTCATGTGAATTCATGTCCTACGACCAGGACAGAGAAGTGGGCGTCAGTCCCGAAAAGGCCGGCCGCGTCGCGGAGGTGAAAGAATCCTTCCTCAATGATCCCCAGGTGGCGGAGCATTTCCGCAATCCCCAGGAATCATGGGAAGCCTTCATACGGCCCAACGACGGCGGCATCAGCCTTATCCGTCAGAGTCTGCAACCTCTGTGCAATCCGGAACTCAAGCAGGAGCAAATCATCCAGACTCTGAACGACACGCGCCTTCCTCTGATGACACGGCTGAAAGCCTTCTACAAAAGCGATGATAAGGAAGAGGAACGCATGCAGAAGAAGCGCCAGATATTCATGATCCACAAAAAGCTGAATGCGGATCAGAATCGCCAGAATCTGGGTTTGCTGCTGCGCACTCTTACAATCGAAGATACGGAAATCTTCGACATGCATGACGAGGCCGCCCGGTTATTCCGGAACCAGGCTGCGGAAAAGACGGCGTCTTCCGCCGAAGCCGACGCGATTATCACCGACGAGGAACTGGCGGACTGGGATCCCTTTGCCGACGAGCAGCCGGCCCCCGCCGCTTCAGAAGCCGCGCCCGCCAGTAAAGAAGAAAAAAAGGACGAGGCCGCTTTTTTTGCCGCCTATATCGAAAGCGCCTGGGTGGAACGCCTGCACGCCCAGGCGGAAGATCCGACCATGCAGAGCCGCTTCAATCTGTCCGTTCAGGAATTCGTTTCGCTGGTCAACGAACTGTCTACCGGCGCGGCCCGCCTGCGCCTGCAGGAGGCAATGGCCGAGGCCTTCCGGGAGGCCGGGCGCTATGTCACGTCTCCCGATCGCATTCTGCGCCAGCAGGCCGGAATGGCCGCGCGCATTATTAACGGCTATGTGGACTGGCTGGGCCTGAATCCTCATGGCGACGCCGCCGCGCGCACAGTGCACAGCGAAGGAAAAAGCATAGAGCTCTTCACGCCCCCCGCGCCTGTGCGAGACTTTCCCGTGCTCTCGGAGGAGCGCGCCAGATATGCCGACAAATGGTTCTCCGACTGGCTGAAGGCCTTTTTTGTGCTGAGCATGGAAAACGTTAATTTTGACGGAAAAGAAACAATCAATATAGAGGAAAACAAGGCTCTGAGCAGCATTCTCAAAAAGATGGAGAAGGCCCCGGAAGCCAGCTAAATCATCACTAAGGAACCCTGAATGAAAGTCTCATACAGCAATGACACTTCCCGCGGCCCCGGATACGGTTTCCTGCGCTGCTCCGATATCGGGCAGCCGGCAGGAAACGAAATCTCTTTCTGTCTGTGCAAAACGTCAGAACGGCTTTATCTCAGCTCCCAGGGGGAATGGCTGGAAACGCAGACATTTCTTGCGCCCTCCGGAGGCTTTCACATGGAAGGCTCCGACGTTCTCCTCGCCATTGGCCCGGAAGTTGTCGATCAGCTCCCCATGACGGAAACGCTCTGCCTGTATCTCAAAACTTCCGAAGGCACCCTGAAGGCAGGCCTTCGCCCCGCTAATGTTATCTACAGCCTTGACGAAACGAAGGGAGCGACGCTCCTTCCGCAGCCTCCAAAGGGGAACAAGGACGAAACGCAAGAAGAGGAAAAGCCTTTCCAGCCTTCAGACCCCGTAGGCGTAAACGAAGAAACGAAAAACGAGGAGCCTCCTCTATCCCTTGAGGGCAACAGCACAACGGAAGAAACGAATACGCAGCCCCCTGCAAAAGAAGACCCGAAAGAGTCCCCCGAAGCCTCGTCCAAATCGCGCGTCCTGCCAGTCATCCTGATACTTGTTGTCCTGCTGGCGGCTGCCGGCGGCGCTTTCTGGTGGTACCAGAGCAAGGCGGATACAGAGGCGACGGCTCCGGAATCGGAACAGCCGGCGCCCCCCGCAAAGGAGAAGGAAGCCGCGCCGGAGCCTCCGGCGGAAAAGCCGGCCCCCCCGAAGTCAACCGCCAAGGAATCAACGCCTGAAGACACCCCTGCGCCTCAGGCAGCCCCGGCAGCGCAGGCTCCGACAACTGAAGAAGCTGTCACAACGTTTTTCGGCGGCAAGCAGTACACTCCCGCCGCCGCCGCAAAACTGAGCCGGACTCTTGCCAGGGAAACGCAGGCTGATCAAGACGCTATCTATCGACTCTATTATTTTGCCGGAGAGAATGGCGAGGCTTCCGTCCTGATGGATTATGCCGCCTGCCTTGATCCTTCGCGCCCGGCCTGGGGGAGTATTCACAAGGACCCGGTTTTGGCCTGGGGCGTTTATGAAAAAGCCAGGGCCGCCGGTATTTCTCAGGCGGAAAGCGCTCAGCAAAGCATGAAGCAGTGGCTCCAGCAAAAGGCCTCCGCAGGCGACGCCCAGGCCGTCTACTGGCTCCGCAGTATGCCCCAGGCTCAAAAACCTTAAGCACGCCGCCTGCAAAAAACGCGCTTTTTTGCGGGACAAGCTATCGGGGGAAAATCGGGCGCACAGGAGCATCGGCGACTGCATACCCGGTTTCCCCCGGCAGGTCAGCCTGGCTGGCGGCGGAAATGGCGTCCTGCCAGGCGTCCCGCACAACATCTTTGTTCATTCCATAAAGAGGATACCATGAAACGTTTGCAGTTCCCGCTGATATGCCTGCTGGCGCTCCTCCTCTTTGCCAGCATCCCGCAGGCGCGGACGCCGCTTGTGCAAGACGGCAAGAAAAGCGTGTTCCAGCGCGTCATCACGCATCCGGGCGCGCAGCTGTTCACAGGCCCCGACCAGGAAGCCCCGGTTCTGCGCCCTTCCGTCAAGACCTTCACGGCCATGTATATCTATGACCGTCAGGGAGACCGCTTTGAGGTCGGCGTCAGCTCGTCCCGTGCGGACGGCTGGATCAATGCCAAGGATGTGACCGTCTGGCCCCAGGCCATCACCATGTTGTTCACAGATCGCACGGGCCGCGCCCCCGTTCTGTTCTTCCGGGACCACGCCGCCATCGACGCGACGTGTCGCGCTCCCAGCGTTAAACAGACTATTGCCCAGTACACCGCCCAGTTAAACGGCAAGGCGGCCTTGCCGCCCGACTTTCCCGTAGTTGCTTCGGAACCTCAAAAAACCGCCGTTGCGGAAAAGAATTTTTATCTCCTGCCTGTCCTGAATATTGATAACCAGTACAGCCCTCTCAACCTGCTGGAAGTAGCCTCCATCAACCCCGGCATCAGCCCGGCAGCCCAGACGCCTCCGGCCCAGCTGCGCGCCGGTTTTGCGTTTGTCATCGATACGACTATTTCCATGAAGCCGTATATAGATCAAACGCTGTCGCTCATCCGCTCGCTGTATGACCAGCTGGAAAAAAGCCCCTACAAGGAAAATATGGCTTTTGCCGTTGTGGCCTTCCGCAGCGACACACGGCATAATTCCCAAATCGGCTATACCGCAAAGGTTATCTGCGACTTCAAGACTGTCGCCCAGCGTAAGGAGCTGGAAACCGCTCTGGCCTCCGTCGAAGAGGCCACAGTTTCCACCCATGCCTTCAACGAAGACTCCTTCGCCGGCATCAAGGAGGCGGTGGATCACCTGAACTGGAAGGATTTCGGCGCCCGCATCATGATGATGATTTCCGACGCCGGCCCTCTGGGCGCGGGCGATCCCCATTCCAGCACTGGCATGTCCCCCAAGGCTCTGGCCGACTACCTGCGCAGCCACAAGATTTATCTGACTGCGCTGCATGTCAAAAGCCCTAGCGGGCGTAAAAATCATGCCTATGCGGCCCAGAACTACATGGAACTTACTCGCCAGAGCGACAACAGGGCCAGCTATATTCCTCTGGACGCGACGACTCCGAGCAAAGGAGCCGAAGCCTTCGACAAAACAGGGCGCGTCCTGGCCAACAGCTACGCCGCCATCTTGATGGCCACTGCCGAAAAGAAACTGCCCGGCGCAAAACAACTGCAAAACAATTCGTCTACCCCGGAAGACGAAGCACGCCGCATTGCCGAGACGACCGGCTATGCCATGCGTCTTCAGTTTCTTGGCAACCAGCAGAAGAGCATGGCCCCCCAGGTTGTGCGCGCATGGATTGCCGACGCCGATCTTGAAAAAATGGAAGAAAACGCCGGTGCCCCCATTCTTGCCGCCGAACCGGCTGTTCTGCTTACCAAAGGCCAGCTCAGCAACCTGTACCGCCAACTCAAGCTCCTGCTGAAGAGCAGCGAGGAGGCCTTCCTCAGCGGCCAGGACGATCTGTTCGGCATGCTCCGCTCCGCGGCGGCTCAGATGAGCCGCGACCCGCAGCAGTTCTCCCTGCGTCCGGATCAAAATCTGGCCCAGAACGGACTGCTTGATGAAGTTCTGGAAGGACTCCCCTACAAGAGCACGATCAGTTCGATGACCCAGCATGACTGGGAGGCCATGTCCACCGGCGAGCGCGATACCTTTATTCGCCACATCAAGGGGCTGCTGGCCCGCTATGAAGCCTATGACAAGGACGCGGCCAATTGGGAGAGCTTTGGTTCGCCTAATCCCAACGACTGGGTATATCGCGTTCCTCTCGGCATGTTGCCATAGAAAGTTAAAGGCGAGGCGGCGGCACAGCGCCGCCCGGCCCAAAGTGAGCGAAAAAAAACACGCTTTTTCCGCGAAACGACAAGCCGTATGGTTTGAAACGCACAGCGCTTCAAACTGAAAAAGCGCTCAAAGAACAAGGCAGGCGCCGTATGCGACATGCGGCGCCTGCCGGAATTCTCTCCGCCGGAGGCCGCTCGTGGCGTTACCAGACAGCATATCCTCTCACAGTATTTACAGCGTCCGCAGGCTATTAAAATCTTATGCACAGGATCGCGGCTATATTCTGGAAATCCGCCATCTTGAACTGCGGTATGGAGACATGGTGGCCGTCACGGGCCCCAGCGGCTGCGGCAAAAGCACCCTGCTGGATATTCTGGGGCTGGCGCTGCGGCCTGACGATGGAGAACGTTTTATCTTCCAGCCCCACAGCGACAGAACCTATGAAATTTTCCCCCTCTGGCAGGGAAAGCGCCTCGATGCCATGGCGGATCTGCGGCTGCAATACATGGGCTATGTGCTGCAAACGGGAGAGCTGCTCCCCTTTCTTTCCGTCCAGGAGAACATGACGCTCACTGCCCGCATGACAGGCATGACGCGGGAAGAAGCCCTGGATACGGTGCGCCCCCTGGCGGAACGTCTGGGAATCGCCCATCTGTATGCCGCCATGCCGGCGAGCCTCTCTGTCGGCGAACGTCAGCGTGTCGCCATCGTGCGCGCCCTGGCTCCCCGTCCCCGTCTGCTCCTTGCCGACGAGCCTACAGCCGCGCTTGATCCTGTCCATGCGCGGCATGTCATGGAGATTTTCCTGCAAGCCGTCACGGACCAGCACGGCACGCTTGTCATGGTGACGCACGATGCCGCCTTTGCCCGCAGCGGAGGCCTCAAAGAACTGCCTTTCAGCATCGAAAAAACTCCGGATGGCATGCGCGCCGTCCTCGACGACAGGGAGGGGCAGCCATGCAACGCCTGAGCATGATCCTGCGCCTCGCCGCGCGAGACTGGCTGCATGAGCGCTCCCTGAGTCTCTGCGCCGTGCTGGCCCTTGCCAGCATGCTGGGGCCCCTCCTTATACTTCAGGGAGTCAAGAACGGCGTCATTGACGGCATGCGCGAACGCCTGCTGGAAGACCCGGCCGTGCTTGTCATCACGCCGGCTGGCAGCGCCCCGGAGGGGGGCTACCCCGCGTCATTCATCGACAGCCTGCGGACCTTGCCGGGCGCCCGCTTTTCTGTTGGCCGCACCAGAGATATCGCGACTGACATCACTCTGAAAACAGCGTCCGGCCGTATGCAGTCCATCGGCATGGAACCCTGCGCCCCCGGAGAACCCGTGCTGGAACATTATCATATGCCCGTTCTGCGGGATGGAGACATTGCCGACATCGTACTCTCCAGCACGGCGGCCCAAAGTCTGGGGGTAAGCGCCGGTGACGCGCTCACGGCATCGCTCGGCCGTCGCACTCCCGAAGGGCAGCTGCAATCCGTCACAATACGGCTGCATGTCGCAGGCATACTTCCCCCCGAAGCCTCCGGGCGGCGCATGGGCTTCCTTCCTCTGACCCTGCTTGAAGATATTCAGGATTATCGGGACTACATCGCCGTCCCCAAACGAGGATATGAAGGCAGGGAACGCAAGGACGCCGAACGCCGCTATGCCTCCTTTCGCCTTTATGCCCAGGATCTGAACGCCGTGGAAGGTCTGGCAGCCCATCTTGCCGCGCGGGGCGTAGACAGCCGTACCCGCGCGCGGGACATTGCCAATATCAGAGCTCTGGAAACCGCCATTTCACGAGTCATCCTTGTCATCTCGCTGGCCGTCGGCGCAGGCTTCACAGCCTTTACTTTCAGTTCCGTGCAGGGAGCAGTCAGACGCAAGGACAGAATGCTTGCCATGCTTCGCCTGCTGGGATTTTCCCGAACCGGCATTATCGCCTATCCATTTATTCAGACCTTGCTCACCAGCCTGTGTGGCATTGCCCTGGCGGGCATAATCTATTTGCTGGTCAGCTTCAGTATAGACCAGATTTTTGCGGAACAGATCCACGGCGCGGCTCTGGCTCGTCTGGCTCCCGGCGAATACCTTGCCGCGGGGGGCCTGACTCTGCTTATTGCTCTTATAGCGGCTGCCCGCGCGTCAATCCGGGCTGCCTCCATAGAACCTTCTTCCGTGCTCCGGGAGGTATAACATGCGCGGCGTCTCCCTCTTCCTTCTCCTGTTTTTTCTGGCATGGCTTCCGGATTCGGACGGGCTGGCTGCCATCAGATCAAAAGCCGACACCATTGCGCCGGAAAAAACATGGAATCCCCAGCCGGCCCAGGACGATATTCTGCTTCCCATGCCCTGCGGTCTGAAAATGGCCCTCCGCGCCGTGGCCGTGCCCTCCAACGAGATTCTGCATGACCGCCTTTTCTATATGGGCATCGGTTCAGGCAGCGAAGAAGAGCGCCGTATCTATGAACGCCGTTTCCCGGCCCATATCGCCGCCTCCTTCACCCCGCAGGACCTTCCCCCCGCCTGGCGGCAGCTTCTGCCGGCCAAACAGGGCTATATGTATTATTTCATCGGCAAGTACGAAGTCAGCGAATACCAGTGGAATGCTGTCATGAACGGGCAGTGTCCCGCCGCCCCTAAAATAGAAGATGCCGCTCCCAAGCGCGCGCTGTCCTGGCACGATGTCCAGCGCTTTCTCCAGACGTATAATAACTGGCTTCTGAAAGAAGCTCCCGACAGCATCCCCCATTTTGCGGACTACCCCCTGAGCGTCGGCTTTGTGCGCCTGCCTACGGAAGAGGAATGGGAATTCGCCGCCCGCGGCGGCAGCGAAGTCAGAGAAGAAGATCTCCTTCAAAATGATATTTTCCCTCTCGGCACTGACAAACTGTCGGATTACGGCCTGTTCTTTGAAAACGTCCCGATTCATGCGCCCGCCCCTATCGGAGCGCGCAAGCCCAATCCGCTGGGTCTGTACGACACCGTAGGCAATGTAAAAGAAATGGTGGACGGATTTTTTCGTCTCTCTGTAGCGGATATGCGAGGAAACGGCACAGTCTATCGCCGTCTGCATGGCGCCGCCGGGGGGATTCTTTGCAAGGGGGGAAGTTTCCGCAGCAATGCGCAGGGAGTTCTCCCCGGCTGGCGCGACGAACTTCCGCAGTATACCAGCAAGGGAGAAAACCGCCCCGCGGATCTTGGCTTTCGGGTAGCGCTTGCCGGCCTCAACGTCCCCAGCAGCCAGCGACTGGATATGCTGGTGCAAGCCGAAAAAAAAGGTCCTGTCAGCCCGGCGGCCAAGCCCGACGCCCCGTCGGCGCCTGCGCCGGCGCAGCCCGTCCAGCCAGCCCCCAAGGATCAGCTTCTGACCCTGGATCCCGAAGGCACGGGTCTGAATGAACTGAACAAAATCTACAATGCCGCCGCCACGGAAGAAATGCGAAGCAACCTGAAGCAGCTGCAAGCCATTCTTGCGGATGAACAAGCCGCCAGCCAGCGGCAGCGCGCGGACATGCATGAAAATTCGCTGCGCTCCATGCTTTATCAGGCGGAAACCCTGCGCAGCTTCGCTTTCCGCTATTTCTCGCAACATAAGGCTCTGCAAAAATATCTTAACGAAAAGACCCTCAAGGGGGAGGACGATATTTCCAGACAGGCCAGAGCGAGCCTTCGCTCCAGTTATGAAATGCTTCTGACTGCCAGTAATTTTTATAAGACCTGCCTGGGCCGCATGGGCGACATCCCCCCGCAGGAATGCGCCAGCATCCTTGATCGGTTCAGACAGGAATACCGGGGAGACGATACTCTCGGAAAGCATATGCGGCAAAATATCGACAATCTGGAAAAACATCTTCAGCTTATACGTTCCAAGGGAATCGACGCGCTGAAGCTCAAGAGCATGTGCCGGGATATCATCCCTGAGATTCATTTCAAGGTGTTGCCGTTTTAGCCGGCCCGAACCGAGCGGAAAAACCGCGGTTTTTCCGCGAAACGACAGGCCGTATGGTTTGAAACGCTGTGCGTTTCAAACTGAAATTACTCTAAGGAGCATCTATGAAAAAGAATATTTTTTCATTACTATTTTATCTTGCTGCAAGTGTCTGCTTTATTATGGTCATCCAGACTGCGCTTTGCAATGTTACTCCAGCCGCCGCAGCAGAATCCAGCGAAGAGGATCAAGGCGTTGAGGAAGGAGATTTCTCCATCCCCATCTTTGACGACGTTTTCAGAGAAGACTGGGCTGCGGTCAAGAGACGTCTCGAAGCTGGCGAGGAGCATGTCAACGTCTCGGATCTGGACGGAATGACGCTCCTGCACTATGCGGTCATGCAGGGGAATAACGATGCAATCCTCATGCTGCTCAAGGCGGGCGCCGATAAGGAGCGCCGCCTCGTCGGAGACGGGCCGACCCCCTATGAAATGGCAAAGGACGATCGCAGGATACGCCCGGAAATTCTGGAGAGGCTTCGCACAAAAGAGCCAGGCAGCAAGCCAGAACAAGGGGAGGATATGATCTATTCCGCCCTGCGCGCGGCAAAGGAAAAAGACTGGCAGACGGTCAGATTCGCGCTTATCGGAATACCGGGCGAAAAGCTGGCGACAGTAGATAAAGAAGGAAGAACCTTGCTGCATTACGCCGCCATGCACGGAACTCTCAAGGATATCAGCCAGCTCATAGATAAGGGGGCGGACAGATCCATCCTCGACGGCAAGGACTGTCAAGGAAAGACGCCTTATGACTACAGCCTGAAGAACAGCAATTTAAATAACAGCTATGTAAAAGCTCTCATGGGCAAAAAAACAAAGCTGCAATACGACCTTCTTGAAGCCATACGTCTACACGGCGACGATCCTGAGGTTATCAAACGACTACTGTCGGACGGAGCCAATCCCAATGATAGCGTGCCGCTCCATCCTTACAATGGATACTCTCCGTTTCTCATGGCTGTAAAATATGGACAGCAATTGATTATCCCCACTCTTCTGGAGCATGGGGCGGATATCAACACCCAGGCTCCGGATGGAGTAACCTACCCTATGATGGCTGTTTCCGGCCCTCATGCCTTGCGCCACGATCTGCTCTATAAATGCAAGACGCTTGAATCCGAAGACAATCAGGGAAGGAATCTTCTGTATTATGCTATTTTTACGCCGAACAATCTTGATAATCTCATCTGGATCACATCGTTTATCAAAGACATAAATCATCAGGATAAGGAAGGTAACACCGCAATTGTGACGGCATGCCTATGGAAGAAAACGAGGGCTGCCGGAATGCTGTATCTTCTCGGCGCCGATCCCTCCATACGAAATAAAGAAGGAAAAAACTGCTATGACATACTCGGCCAGGAAGGTTTCCAGGCCAGCGTGACCAATGCCAAACAATGGCTGAAAAATAAAGGCATACCTGCAGACAGGGACGGTATGCTGAAGCATTATTTTAAAAACATTGCCGCTCGCGAGCAGTAGGACAACAGCGATGCGCCTCTCCTGAATCCATAACTACTCCGAAAATATCAAACAAACAGCTCCCCTCGGCAGCGTCCAAGGGGAGCTGCTTATAAAAACGAAAACAGCCGGGTATCTTTAGAGCGTTTTCGGTTTGAAGTGCTGTGCGTTTCAAACTGAAAATGCTCTAACACTCTTAAACGCAGACTTGCGCGGCGGTCGCGTCCAGAGGAGACGCGACCGCCGACGAAATACGAAAAAACGCGAACTACTTAAGCCAGCCCATCACCTCTTTGAGGCTGTGCATCTCAACCTTGTCGCCGCCGCCGGGATAAAGGCCGATCTTGCTCACACCTCGCGATTCCAGGCGGCTGAGATATTCTCCCAGCCTGTCTCCGGCAACCGTTAAAGAGCCCCTGCTGTGAGCCGTCTCCGTATAGACGCGAATTCCCCCCTTTTCATTCAGATAGCGGTCAAAGGCCGCGGGCAAACCCGCGCCGCCCACAATGGCGTCGAGCTGCGCGTCGTCAAGCTGCTGAATACTGTCGTTCATGTTCTGTTCTCCTGTGATTGGGGTTATGGGACGCTGCGTCCCGAAAAATTCTCATCTCGCCGCAAAACATCCCCCAATGGCGTTACTCAGCGTCCGCGCCGAAAGAAATCAGCCGGATGGACGGGGGATGCGCGCGCCAGTGTTCGTCGACCAGCTCGCGCATGCGCGCCGCAAGCCTGTCGGGATGATAGCCGCCGTCGTCGTTCAGGGCCCTGGCCGTCAGCAGCACGGCCTGTGCGCCGAGCATATTCCAGACAGTAGGGGCCGAACCGGTCAGGGCCGTGCAGGCGGCAACAAATGCCGGCGAGGGAGGCGTCAGCTCGCAGTGCGGCACAAACAGCGGAAAAGGGAGCGACTGCCAGCGTTTCTTTTCGTCGGGCAAATCCAGCAAATCGCTGCCGTACACGGGCAGGCGCAGCTTCAGAGCGCGCTGGGTACGGGCGCAGGCAAGAAAATCGTCGGCTTCCCCCGCAAAGACAATGGCATCCAGCCCCCGGTTTTCGTCATAGAGCTGCACAAAATAGCGCAGCTCTTCGTCGTCCAGCGGCGCGGCATAGTTGAAGCGAAAAATTTCGGCCTGCGGCAGGCTGTGCCGCAGACTCCGCTCGCAGGCATCGGCAAACAGGCGGCCATAGCTGCCCTCGTCGGGACTGACAAGCAGCACCTTGTCCGGCGCACGCACCGCCAGCGCCCGCGCCAGCGTATCCGCCCACAGGGAAAGCGGAGGATAGAGGGAAACGTAATTATCTGGCGACAGGGGCGCCAGCAGCGGATCGGCGGGCGTCATGGGCGCAATGCAGGGCAGGCCCTGAAAACGGCTTAGGGCGCGCACAGCGGGAACGCTGCTCGTGTGGGTGGGCCCGAAATAGACGGCGGCCTCCGGCAGATCGCAAAAGGACTGCACCAGACGGCGATGGGATTCCATGTCCGCCCCGGTTGCCGCGACTTCCAGCCGCAGGGGCCGGCCGAGGACGCCCCCGGCGGCATTAATCAAATCCACGGCGCAACGCACGCCCTCCAGCACGCCCCGGCTGATGGGCTCTTCCCGCAAATCGCCAATAGTCAGCACCCAGCAGGGAGCGCGCTCCACGCCGCGTATACGGCGCTCCACAAAGTGATCCCGATAGTTGCGGTCCAGACCGGAACCGAAACGGAATGCGCCGAGGCTTTGCAGAACAAAAAAGCACAGCGCAAGACTCAGCAGAGCAATGACGGCGTTTTTCATGAGGCACTCTCCGGCCCTTCCGCCCACTGCCGTTCGGCAAGACGCCGGAACAGGCCCTCGCGGGCAATCAGCTCGTCGTAGGAGCCCGTCTGGACGATGCGTCCATGTTCCAGCACATAGATGCGGTCGGCATTGATGATGGTGGACAGGCGATGCGCAATGACAATGCGTGTGGCGCGCAGCGCGTCCAGATGCTTTCTGACGGTTTCCTGAGCGGCGTTGTCCAGCGCGCTGGTGGATTCGTCCAGCAGAAGCAGCCTTGGTCTGCCCACAAGAGCGCGCGCCAGCAGGATGCGCTGCTGCTGTCCGCCGGAGACGGTTTCCGGCGAAACAATGGTATGAATCCCCATAGGCATGGCCCGAACGGTATCGGCCAAAGCCGCCTGCTCCAGAGCCAGCCAGGCCTCGTCGGGGCCGTATTCGGTACCGATGACGATATTTTCCAGAATGGACGCGGTAATGATGCGGCTGTTTTGCAGGATGACCCCCAGCTGCCGCCGCAGCAGACGCAGGTCCATCCCGGCAAGGTCTCTGCCGGAATAGAGCACCGCTCCAGATTCGGGCTGTTCAAACCCCAGCAGCAGGCGCACGAGCGTGCTCTTGCCCGCGCCCGACGGCCCCACCACGGCGACAAACTCTCCCGGCTCCGCCTTCAGGCAGATATTGTCCAGCGTCCGGGGCTGATCGGCTTGATAGCGGAAGGAAACGTGCGCCAGTTCCACGCGGCCGTCCAGGCGGCCGGGGTCCTCGCCGCCGCCGCCGCTGTTTTCCGGCGGCGTGCGGAGCACGGGCAGGATGCGCTCCCAGTCGGGACGAATGGCCAGCAGACTCCACAGCCCCCCGGCAAGCCCCGCAATGCCGGACTGGAAATTCTGAAAGGCCGCCATAAAAGCCAGAAAGACGGGCAGTTCCATCTCCTCTCGCCACGCGCCCCCGATCAGCGCATAGAACAGCAGACAAATCAGCATGGGAAAGGCCGAGGAAAACAGCGCCTGCACCGCGCCGTTGCGGCTGATGCGGTACTGTTCTCTGGTCTGAACGGCAAAATCGACCATGCAGCGGTTTATGACGCGCGTTTCCGCCACGGCAGTGCGAATCTTGCTTATGCCCTCCAGAAACTGCCGCAACAGGCCGGAAAGGCGGCCTTCGGCCGCTGCGTGTTCGGCCAGAGGAACAAGATTGCGGCGGGCCAGCAGGAACAGTCCCCCGGCGTAGACAAAGACCAGCGCAATACCCGCCAGCGCCAGACGCGGCGAATAGTGAAACATCATAATCAGGCTGAAAACGTTGAAAATGGCCCCCAGGAACTGCCCTGTGATGATAGAGAAGACCGCGGTCTGAATCCGGGCCGCGCCGAGAATGCGCTGCGTCATGTCCCCGGCCGGACACTCCCGGAAGGTGTTGACCGGAATACGCAGGCAGCGGTCAAAGACGGCCGCCTGAAAGCGCTCGTACTGCCGGGAACTGAATACGATGAGCGACAGGGAGGGAACGAGCTGAAAGCCCGCCCCGCAGACCGCAAGCACCACAAGAAGCACGCCGAGCTGCAACAGCTCGTCATAATTGGCGGCGGGAATGATCCTGCCCGTGACATATTCCGTCACCAGCGGGCCGAGCATGCCCAGCAGGGCCGACAGCGTGCCCGTAATGCCCAGCAGAAGAAGGGTCGGGCGGGCCTGTCGAAAGATAAAGCCTGCCAGCGTGCGCGCACTCAGCGGCCCGGCGGGAAATGTCTCGTAAAAGCAGAAGGCCCGGCGCTCCAGCCCGGCGCATTCCCGCGCCGTCAGCGGACGGGTTTCGTCACGCGCCGGATCATACAGCTTGCCGCCGTTGGAGTGGGGAAAAAGCACCGCCGGATCGCCTGATTCCCTCCGAAACGCCAGCAGCGGCTGGGCCGTGCGGGCGTAAAGATCAGCTTCCAGCTCGACGGGGCGCAAACGCCACCCCTCCTTGCGGGCGGCCTCCATCAGAACGTCCCGCGCCGTCGCGTCCGCCTGTCGTTCCAGGTCGCGCAGCGTCGCCTCCCCCAGCGGCAGGGAATAGACCTGCGCAAGGCGGCGCAGCGTGCGGATCAGCATCCCGTCGGCGGGCGGCGTCATGCGGAAGGGCACGTCCAGCCCGGCCGTCCGGCCCAGCGCGGCAACCCTGTCTTCCAGCTCCTGCTCGGCGCTTCGATTGTTATCGCACAACCGGCGCAGGCGCTCGGCGTGCCGGTCTTCAGGTCGCGGCGCGGTCATGCGTCCATCCCCTGTTCCAGCCGCATCAGCTCCGCATACGCGCCGTTGCGACGCATCAGCTCGTCATGCGTTCCCCGCTCGATGACGCGACCATCTTCCAGCATGAGAATCTCGTCGCAATCCCGAATGGTGCTGAGGCGGTGGGCCACCACAAGGCAGGCGCAGCCCCGGCGACGCACGGCCGCGTCAATGGCCACTTCGGTCACGGGGTCCAGAGCGCTGGTGGTCTCGTCCAGTATCAGGACGGGCGTGCGCCGGGCCAGCACTCTGGCAATCTCCAGCCGCTGGCGCTGTCCGCCGGAAAAATTGGCGCCGCCTTCGCTGACCGGCAGCTCCAGCATATGCGTCCCGCGCAGGGCGAGCTCGTCCTCCAGGCACACGTCGCGCAGGGCCTCCTGCAATTCCCCGGCATCCCCGCGCGCGGCAAACAGCGTCAGATTTTCGCGCAGACTTCCGGAAAAGAGCATGATTTCCTGATCCACGCAGGCAACCGTCGCATAGAACTGTTCGCGGCTCCAGGCCCGCAGGGGGCGACCATTGAGCATAACTTCGCCTTCCCACGGTTCGGCAAGGCCGCCGGCAAGCCGCGCCACCGAGGACTTTCCCGAACCCGACGCCCCCACGACGGCAACGCGCCGCCCCGTCTCCAGCCGCAGGGACACGTCCCGCAGCACGGGCGGATCGGCCCGGCTGTAGCCGAAGGTGACGTGACGCAGCTCCAGCGACACGCGCTCCCCGTCCGGCAGCGCCGCCGTTTCTTCTCCGGACGGCGCGAACACGGTGTCGGGTCCGTTGACGCGGACATCCCGAATACGCTCCATGTCGGCTTTCAGAACCTGCACTTCCGACGCGGCCAGCACCAGCGCCGTAAAGGGGCCCGTAAAGGAGCCCATGAGCGTCTGAAAGGCAAACAGGCCGCCCAGCGTCAGGGCGCCATCAATAATCTGCCATGCGCCAACGCAGAGAATCAGCACGTTGCCGAGCGCGCCGAGAAAAGTCGGCAGCAGATTGAACCAGGCCGTGGATACCTGAAATTGCAGGCTGCTGCGATTTGCCTCGGCCAGACGCCCTGTCCATTGCAGAAACATGGCGTCTTCCCGTCCCGCCGCGCGCAAATTTTCCATCATGCTCACGCCGGACATAAGGGACGACAGCAGACGCGTCTGTTCCATTTGCAAAGTCTGGTTCAACACCTGCCGCCGCCGGTTGAGCCAGAACAGAAACAGCAGGTTGACGCAGGCAAAGAAGACGGCCAGCCCCGAAAGCAGCACGCTGAAACGGAGCATCAGCGCCAGAAAGAAGATCGCCGTAAAGAACTTGACGACGGTATCGGCCAGCGAGCCGAAGGCGGTGGCGGCAACATCGCTGTTCATGCCGATGCGGTTCTGAATATCGGCGGAGGTGCGCAGCAGAAAAAAGGATATGGGCAGGCGGAAGACGTGGCGCAGCATGCCCAGCGTCTGATTGACCGCCGTTTGCAGCTCCCCCCGGCGCAGGGCCAGCCTGACCAGCCACTCCAGCAGCAGCTGGAGGACGAGCGTCAGGGCGAAGAGCAGCAGCAGCGGCCCCAGCCACTGGCTTTTGTCGTGCAGCACCTCGTCCACAAAGACGCGCATCAGGGCGGGGATGACCATTCCCGGCACGACCAGCAGCAGGCCGCCGCATATCACCGCGGCCATAATGGCGCGCAGCCCCTTGAGCATGGGCAGCACGGCGGCCGCCACGCGAAACGGTCTGCCCTCTTTCCGAAAATCCGGCGAAGGGGAGAACGTCAGGGCTACGCCCGTAAATGACGCCTCAAAAAGCTCGCGCGGCACTTTGCGCGGGCCCGATGCCGGATCGTTAATATAAAAAAAAACGGCCGTTGCGGCTGCGCCCCTCGTAGACCACGAAATGGTCAAAATTCCAGAAAAGAATCATGGGCGTCCGCAGACGGTCCAGGTCTTCCGTCAGCACACGGCAGCCTCCGGCTTCCAGACCGTAGGCCCGCGCGGCCCGAAGGATCAGCGAGGCCCGGCTGCCGTTGCGGGAAACTCCGCAGGCCTCGCGCAAGACTTCCAGAGGCTCATAGCGGCCGTAATAAGCCAGAATCATTCCCAGACAGGCGGCCCCGCATTCCGTGGCCTCCATTTGCAGCATGATCGGCGTCCTGTCCCGTCCCGCACCCATTCTTTGTTCCCTGTAACTTTTCTGCCGCGCAACGGCTCTACCATCGTCTTCCCCGCCGGGCGGGCCCCGCGCTTACTGTCCGAACAGGGCCGCCCTTACGCCGGGCACAAGATAGGAGGCCGGCGTGCGGTATTCCGTATTGACAATCAGCGTTCCCGTCACGCCGTTGGAAATCCGCACTGGCGCGCCCGTACGACTTGTCCAGCGCAGGCCGCTGGCGGTGCGGTCGTCGGGGAGCAGTTCCACCGCCACCCGGATGACGGCCCCGCCGCCGGAAAGCGCCTGCGTAAGACCGGCGTTGCGCAGTTCCGCAAGCACGGATTCGGCCGACACAGGCTCGGCGCTGACCTCGCGCACCACGCCTAAGATGTAACCGTATTCGTCCGGCCGCACGGAAGACGGGGCAAAATAAGCGCTCATGCCCGCCTGCACCTGCTTGCCGGCATCCACGGACAAAAAGCCGATCAGCGAAAGGCTCTGCACTCTGTCCGACGCCACCAGCGCCACGGCGTCTCCCTGCCGGACATAGTCGCCCTCAGCCTTGAGCAGCTCCGTAATGCGGCCGTCAAAACCGGCCGTCAACCAGAACGTCTCCCGAAAGAGCTTGCGAGCCAGCTCCACTTCCAGCCCTTTTTGCAGAAGGCGGCTTTCCAGCGTGACGAGATTCTTGCGCTGTTCCCAGTCCACTTCGCGCATCTGTGCCGACGAGAGCATAACATCCAGCCGGTTGCTCAAAAGCTGGGCCTCGGTGCTCAGCAGCTTGTCCAGCGAACTGAAATAATCGGCCATGGAAACCGCTCCGATGCCCTTCAGCGACTGATAACTTTGCGACAGCCTCCGGCTTCGCGCAAGGCTCTGATCATATTTTTCCGTCAGCGAGGCCAGCGCCGCTTCCCGCTCCCGCTCCAGCACCAGCCGCAGTTCGGTCATTTCGCGCGAACCGGCTACCAGCGCGTCGCTTTCCCTGCGCAGCCGCTCGTATTCCGTCTCCAGCTTGCGCAGCTGGAAGAATTGTTCAGGGTTGTGAATCTGTCCGATGCTCTGCTCGCCGCGCACCTGCGATCCCATGCGGACGGAGAGCTGCGTCAGCATGCCGTTGCCCCCGGCAATAACCGGATGCACGCCTCCGCGCACCAGCAGGATACCCTGCCCGGAAACACTGCTGACGATGCTGCCGAAGAATCCCCACCAGATCAACGCGCCGAAGAACGCCGCCACAACGGCAAACAGTATCCACGTCCAGCGAGCCCGAACGCTGGTCAGAGCGCAGGTTCGCCCGCCCCGGCTGAGTTCGGCAAGGGCCTTTTCGGAAAATGCAATGCGCGTGCGGGAAGCCTCGTTCATACCTCATCCTGAAGCGGCGCTCCCGTCCGGCTGCATTGCCTGCGGACAGTCGCGCCAATTCTTCATATTTTATGATACGCACCAAGGGGCATCTTAGCAAGATTTGCGCATGCGTCCGTATCCGCGCAACGACTGCTGGATACACCTTGCGGAAAGGAGACGCCGTTCTTCCGGCAGCGCAACGCAGACCGCCATAACGGAGAACAACCTCTTTCGGCGTTCCCCCTTCCCAGCATTTCCGCATCCCCCCTGCCCCCTCCCTGTGCCGCTAGGGCGGTTATCGACAAAAGGCGTCGGCATTGCCGTATCAAATATTTGTGGGGCGGACGGCGCGGCCCCCAACCTGCGAAGCATACCAGCTTATAATGAATGATTTAGTTATGTTTAATGCCAAGTAGTTCTATGAAGATTTCTTTCCTGAAACGAATAAGAATGTCTGATATTCCTCTTAGTTACAACCATATCTTGCGGTCTTCCCTTTCTTTCTGAAAAATCCCCGCTTCGTGCATTAGATGGAATCTTCATGTGCTATACGTGAAAAAACGATAGCGAAAATTTGAATTCTGTCGTATGATTTTTTAGAAATGTTTAAAAAGCAATGATATCTTCTCTGATAAGTGGAGCCATTTTATGGAACATCTTGGATTTCCTACAGAAACAGTGATTATTTTCGCCGGAACCGTTGCCGTATCACTGTTTCTTGATTTGTTCGCGCATAAACGCGACGAAAGTATGTCGCTCAAAAGCGCCTGCCTCTGGACAGCCTTCTGGGTTGCCGTTGCCGTAGCCTTCGGCCTGTATCTCTATGTCCATCATGGCAGCGATATGGCCAGCCTCTTTTTCACTGGCTATGTGCTGGAAAAGGTGCTGTCGGTTGACAACCTTTTTGTCATTATGGCTATTTTCTCGTGGTTTTCCATCCCCGACGCCTTCCGGCATAGAGTTCTTTACTGGGGCGTTCTCGGAGCTATTGTCTTTCGTGCCGTTTTTGTGGCTGTCGGTGCGGGGCTCCTCTCCTTCGGCCCTTATGTGGAGCTGCTCTTTGCCCTCATGGTCGGCTATACCGCCGTTGTCATGCTCCGTAAAAAGGACGAGGAAGAAGAAATAGAGGACTATTCCTCGCATATCGCGTATCGAGGCGTACGCCGATTCTTCCCTCTCTGGCCCCGGCTTCACGGCCACGACTTCTTTATCCCCCGTCGCAGGGCGGAAGACGAGGCGCAGCGTCTTGGAATTTCTTTTGACGGCGCGGGTAAAAAAGCCGTTTTTGTGGCGACTCCGCTCTTTCTCTGTCTCGCTGTCATTGAAGTAAGCGACGTAATGTTCGCCTTCGACTCTGTTCCCGCCGTTATCGCCGTGAGCCGTGAGCCGCTCATTATCTATTCCGCCATGATTTTCGCCATCCTGGGATTGCGAAGTCTCTACTTTGTTCTCGAAGCCCTGAGCCGCTATCTCGTGCATCTCGAAAAGGCTGTCATTGTCCTTCTTTTCTTCATCTCCTTCAAACTATTGCTATCTGCCTTCAAGCATATCTTCAACATGGGCTTTGAAATCGCTCCCGCAACCTCTCTCGCCGTCGTCCTCGGTATTCTTGCCATCGGTATCGGCGCTTCCATCATCAGCACTCTTAGGAACAAGGACTGATGCCACGAGGTAAGTACAGGAAGCAAGCATCTGGTAATTTCATAAAAGGAGAATCCATATGATCAATCTTCAGAAAGGGCAGCGCATTGAGGTCGGGCTTCAGCATGTTTGCGTAGGCCTTGGCTGGGACCCTAACACTAACGGCGGCGAAGACTTTGATCTTGATGCCAGCGCGTTCATGCTCAACAGCAATGGCAAGTTGCCGCAGGATGAATTTTTCGTTTTTTATAACAACATGACTTCTCCGGATGGCGCAGTGCAGAGCTCCGGAGACGACATGACTGGAGGCAACAGCAAAGACGGCGACGACGAAATTCTGACTGTCCAGCTTGATAAGGTATCTGCCGAGGTGCAGGAAATCATCTTTACAGTTACCATCTACAATGCTGAGGAGCGCAGACAGAATTTCGGACAGGTGAGGAACGCCTACATCAGAATCTACGATGCCCAGACCAATGAAGAAATCGCCAGATATGATCTGGACGAAGACTTCTCTATCGAAACAGCCGTGGAATTCGGCCGACTCTATCGCCGGAATGGTCTCTGGAAGTTTGAAGCTTCCGGCATCGGACACAAGGGCGGGCTGCAGTTTTTCGTCAACAAATACGCAAACTGACACGACTGCCTCCTTCTCAAATCCTTTTCGGAAAGAATACAGAGGATTCTCTGTATTCTTTTCGCCTCCTCTAGGAGAATGAAGTTATGGCCATACAGCTTGAAAAAGGACAGCGCATCAACCTGGAAAAGGGCGATGGGCACCAGATGCTCAATTTCTGCGTGGGCTGCAACTGGGGAGCCATTGAAGTCCGCACAGCTCCCCGTCTTGGCGGCCTCCTGCCCGGAAAAAAAGAGCTTCAGAGCGTTGATCTGGATCTGAGCTGCATCATGTTCGATGCCTCTGGCAATATTCGGGATCATATTTATTCGCCCTTATATCGAAAGGACTTTCTGGATCATTACGGACTTCCTCCGGGAAAGGTTGATTCAAAAGACGGCGCGCTGCACCATTCCGGCGACGACAGACAGGGAGATACCGACGGTGACGACGGGCTCGATAATGAAATCATCACCGTCGATCTGAAGCGCACTTCGCCCGACATTGACCAGATGTTCTTCTTCCTCAATAACTGCGGCCCAGAAGATTTCTCTATCATTCCCTATGCCTCTATCCGTATGTACGAAGGCACGCCCGACAGGGTGCAGTCCGTTTTTGCCCAGTACAACGTGGCAAGCTCTGCCGCCTACCGAGGTATGCGTGCTCTTATCATGGGCAGGCTGTATCGCCGCGGGACGGCATGGAAATTTGCCGCTATCGGCGACGCCTATGATGACGCCAATATTGGCGTCACGATTCATCGCATTGCAAAGCATTATGTGAGGTAGTTATGCGCCGTCTGCCTGTTTATCTGCTTCTTGACACATCTGGTTCCATGCTCGGAGAGCCCATAGAGGCCGTAAAAAATGGCGTGGAGCTGCTGCTCTCCACACTGCGACAGGACCCCTATGCGCTGGAAACCGCCTGTCTCAGCATCATCACCTTTGACAGTTCCGCGCAGCAGGTCTGTCCCCTGACAGAACTCGCCGCTTTTCAGACGCCCAGCCTTCATGCCTCCGGCTGCACTGCTCTCGGCGAAGCTCTTGCTCTTACCGCTGAGAGAGTCCAGGAAGAAGTCGTCAAAACTTCTCTTGAGAAAAAAGGAGACTGGAAGCCTCTCGTTTTCATCATGACCGATGGCGCACCTACTGATGATCTTGAGGCAGGCCTTCAGAAATTCAGGCAATGCAAGTTTGGCGTTGTCGTCGCCTGCGCCGCAGGAAAAAACGTCAATACCGATGTCCTCAAGAAAATCACGGAATGCGTCGTGCAGCTTGATACGGCAAACTCCGCGTCCATCAAGGCGTTCTTTAACTGGGTCTCTGCCTCCGTCAGTGTCGGCAGCGCCAAAATAGATAATACCGGCGCAGATATGACGGGAGACCAGCTGCCTCCGCCGCCTGCCGAAGTCAACATTGTCTGCTGAGTCGGGAAGCGAGACATCGCGGGGGGGGGGGGAAATTCCCCCGGCTGGGGGAGAGGTCAGATTGTGGCGGCATCTTCTTGCCGGACTTCCAGATGTCTGTCGGGGAAGAATACCGCGGGGCTGCGTCCGCACGGCTGAGGCAATGCGTCGCGCAATCCGGAATATTCAGAGAGCGGGCTCTGGCTGCAACGCAGCATCCCGCTCAGGTCAAGAGCAGGCGAAAAAAGCGTGCAGGTAAGGAATGCTTCACAGGGTCGGAAAAGGCATCTTTCCACTGCGTTAAACTGCGCGGAAGATGCCTGCAGGAGCCTTCGTTCCTTACCTCTTCGCTTTACGGCCCAGGCTCTCCCTTCCAGAACAGGAGGGGCCTGCGCCCGGATTGCAGTGACAAAGAGGCGGAGTCTTTCTGGTGTCTTTCTCTTAGAAAAATGGAGAACAGGCTTTATCTTTGGGAAATTTTAACAACGAGACTGCGGCATGAGACGTTTGCCTGTGTATTTACTGATTGATACCTCCGGCTCCATGAAGGGCGAGCCTATTGCCTCGGTGCGAGTAGGGCTGGAGACTCTGCTGTCAAGCTTGCGTGGCGATCCGTTTGCGCTGGAGTCCGTGCATCTTTCCATCATTACCTTTGATCGTGTCACGACCTGCCTGTTGCCACTTACGGCTCTGGAAGATGTGCAGCTCCCAGAAATTACTGTGCCGGATGCCGGGCCGACGCATACGGGAGCTGCGCTCAAGCTGCTGTGCGAATGCGTTGATCGTGATGTACGGCGTACCACGGCTACTGTCAAAGGAGACTGGAAACCGCTGCTTTTTCTGATGACGGACGGCAAACCCTCGGATATTCAGGCCTACAACGAGGCTATTCCCGAAGTGAAAAAGCGTAATTTTGCAACTATCGTTGCCTGCGCTGCCGGGATGCAGGCAAAAACAGAACCTCTCAAGCGTCTGACAGATACAGTCTGCTCGTTAGATACGCTGGATCAGGCGGCTTTTACACAATTTTTTCAATGGGTTTCCGCGTCCATTGGTATTGGTAATCGCAGCATGGGGGCAACGGATGACATAACTCTTCCTCCTGTGCCGGAAGAAGTTAATTTTGTCTGCTGACGGAGGACATCCGTAGCCAGTCCAGAATAAAACCGTCTTTATCCCCCATTGCGGGCTCTCCAGAATGCCGCTGCGCAGAACGCCTGTTCTGCATTGTCATATTTTTAGCAAAGAGACATGAGTGCGCTTTTCCGCAGACCTGGGCCTGCTGTCTTCTGACGATAGCCTCTGAACCAGTCGGCCATTCCCGGATGACCGTTTTTTCGGGAAATCGGTACGAATAACGACATACAAGTTGTCGTTCTGGAAGACAATTGCTTCTTGGTCGCGCCCAATCTCCTTCGGAAAGAGAGATAGCCAGGAAGGAACGGCTCCCCTGGGCACAGAAAGCATCTGCGGGCAGGCGCTTTTTATCCGAGCCATGCGCATTTTCAGAAGCATCTGCAAGCATATATCGCGAAGCAGAGTTTTTCCTGACGCCTGAGAATGGGATAGCCTTATAATATCTATAAACAAAGGATTCAAAGATTTTTCATACAGCATCAGGCCTCCTCATTTTGAAGCCATACGGAGAGAGAGGAGTCTTCACTTGTCAGCAGGGGGCCTCCCTGAACACATACACAGCTAATGGAAGGTAGCGGAATGCGGAGATTGCCGGTTTATTTTGTCATAGATGTATCGGAGTCTATGGTAGGGGAGAAGCAGAGGCATGTGGAGCGTGGAATCAGGGGCATCATGCAGGAGCTTATGGGGAATCCCTACGCATTGGAGACGGTATACATTTCTGTGATTGTCTTTGCAGGCCAAGCGCAACTGTTTGTTCCCCTGACGGATGTCTGCATGTTCTCGATGCCGTCTTTGCCTGTGGGAAGCGGTACAGCATTAGCGGAGGGCCTGAAGCTGCTGATGCGGGAGCTGGATTGTTCTGTGACTAAAACAACACGGGAGAACAAGGGGGACTGGAAACCGATTGTGTTTCTTTTTACCGACGGCATACCGACAGATAATCCGGATGCGACCATTCAGAAATGGCGTAATGAGTATGCGAACCGGGCAACGCTGGTGGCTGTCTCTATTGGAGAACATGCGAATACACAACTGCTGTGTCGTTTAACAAACAATGTTTTACGTCTCAACAAAACGGATGACGCTTCGTTCTCGTCCTTTTTTTCGTGGGTCACGGCGTCTATTGAAATGTCGAGCGCATCTCTGGAATCATCAGGAGATGGGGAAGCCCGTCTGCCCGATGCTTCAGGCATCAATCTTGAGAAGGTTACGGAATCCTCCAGTTACAAGACGAAGGAGGACGGTCTCATATTGCTGGGCCAGTGCGCTCAGAAAAAGGAATATTACCTTTTGCGCTTTTCCGATGCGGAGGGAAGCAGCGGCGACTTTGTACTGGAACAGTGCTACCGAATTGATAAGGAGTCGTATCTGGCGCTTTCTGGTAAGCAGGATGTGGCGCAGCATGTCAGCAGCGACAGGTTGTATGGCAAAACAGGGGCGTCGTATGCCTGTCCATGCTGCGGCAACCGGGTGTGCCTCGTTTTTTGCGGGGATTGCGGTAAAATTAGCTGCTCGGATGGACATAAGGCAGAATGTCCGTGGTGCGGCAATGCGGGAGTCTTGGGGACAGGAGGAGCGATAGATGTCGCACGCGCTCAGGGATAACGCCGAAAAGAATGTGGACATACCTGCTCAGGGCTTGACGAGAGCGGGAGGAACTACCCCGCAGCACGGGGCAGCAACCTACGCCTTGATGAAGCGGCGCGGAGAAATTCCTGAAGACCCGACACAGAGGCGCGCGGAGGAATGGCAGCGGCAGCGTATAGCGGTCAAATCTGAAGCGCAGGGAATGGAAGCGGAGCGCAGGCAGGGGGGCGCCGAGACCGAATGCTGGAAACAGGAGGTCAGGGCGAAGGAACAGGATGGCGAAACCGTAAGCCAGACACCGCCAGATGCGGGAGAGGAGCGCCAGCGTCAGCTGCTGCGAGAGATGGAAACCGCACGGCAGGAGAAAGAAGCAAGGCTGCGGAGACGCCAACAAATAGCCGAAGCCCTGCGAGAACCTGTTTTGAAACGTCAGGAGCCTCTGCCCAAGATTGCGCAGACGGCAACCGCCAGACCGGGAGAACAATTCGGCTATTTTCATAATGGCCGAAAGGGCGAAGCGTATTTATGCGAAGCGAAGTTCCCGGCAAAAATTAGCGATTGCGTCATCAGAGGGCTGGAGCCGTTCGGACTGAAATACCGCTTCAAGAGAGAACAGCACGTCTGTCAGATATATGGAACGCCGCTGGTTGCGGGGGAGGCCATTCTTGACATGACGCTTTCAGTACAGGACGGAGAGCGAACCCATGAAGTTCAGTTAAGGCGTTCTGTCACCTTCAATCCTGATCCTCGTGATCTCTGGAAGGACATCCCGACGCCGACGGACATAGAATATTACAAGCCGGACTGCGATGCCTGCCGGATCATCTGCGAATCGCAGGAGGGCGCGCCCCGGCATCTTGTGGCCGTGAGCCGTCGGGGGCGTTCACATGCCCATGCGGGCAAGCCGCGCGACGATCATTTCAAGGTAGACTACGTTACTGAAACCGGCTGGTTCTTTCTATCCGTGGCCGACGGGGCAGGTTCTGCATCCTGTGCCCGCAAGGGGGCGGAACTGGCCTGCCTGACTGTGCACGAACAGATATGTCCCCACCTTGCGGAGCTGGACGCTCTTTTTTTACGTTACGCTGCCGAGCAGCAAGCGGAAGAGCTGAAGCAGCCAGCGGCCAAGCTGGCGTATGATCTGCTCTCCCGCGCTGTGTGGGAAGCCCGGCAGAGTATTTTGAAGGAGGCGCAGCGCACCGGGCGCGACAGCAAGGAGTACGCAACAACGCTGATGCTTGTGCTGTGCAAGCCTTTTTCCTTCGGCTGGGTATTTGCCTGCTACAGTGTGGGAGATGGCGCCATGGCCGTATTGGGGACGCAGGATGGCAAGCCCGCGCTGCGACTGCTCTCCGAACCCGATGAGGGCGAATTCAGCGGCCAGACCTGCTTCCTTACCATGAGCCGCATCTTTCAGGGCGAAGAGCTGCACAAGCGTATAACTGTTCACTTTGTCCAGGAAGTCAAAGCGCTGCTGTTGATGACGGATGGTATTTCAGATGCCCGTTTCGAGGGGGACGCGGCTCTCCATTCTCTGGAGAGCTGGGAGGCGCTGTGGCAGGAACTGGAACGCGTGCTTACCGTATCCGAAGGCAGCGGGAAGGAAGAAGAATCGCTGCTTGACTGGCTGCTTTTCTGGTCTCAGGGCAATCATGATGACAGAACAATAGCATTGGTGTACTGATGAGCGATTCTATCATACGCTTAAAGGCAATGGACGGCACGCCGGTCGAGTTTGTAAACAAGGTGATCGGTTCCGGCGCCATGAAGGACGTGTATTTTTCGCCGGACAAGAAATATGTTGTCGGCTTTTTCCGTACGCCGCCGGATGTCAGCGCCCGGGATAGACTGGAAAACATCACGGGAACGTATCGGGAACGCATTTTTGGTCAGGAGGGCGGCGATTACTGGAAGGATTTGTATTGCTGGCCGGAACGTATTGTGGAGTGGGAGGGGCGCGTCGGCATAGTCTGCCCCGCCTATCAGCCGCATTTTTTCTTTCAGGAAGGAAGGTTCAAGGGAAAGGAAAAAGAAGGTAAATGGTTTGCTTCGGCAAAGTTGCGCAATAAATTTCTTGAAGCGCGCGAAAAAGGCACATGGCTTTCGCATTTCCATATGTGCATTCGGATAGCGCGCGCCGTGCGCCGCCTCCATGCCGCCGGTCTGGCGCATTCCGACCTGTCCTATAAGAACGTGCTTGTCGATCCGCAGACGGGCAAAGCAGCCATCATTGATATTGACGGTCTTGTTGTGCCGGACAAGTATCCGCCGGATGTAGCCGGTACGCCGGATTTCATTGCGCCGGAAGTGATGGAAACCCGCTCTCTCCCTCCGGGCGATCCCAGAAAGAACATGCCAAATATCATGACGGATCGCCATGCGCTGGCCGTGCTGATTTATATGTATCTGCTCTACCGGCATCCGCTCAAGGGCTGCAAGGTGCATGATCTCGATCCCGCGCGGGACGAAGAATTGAGCATGGGCAAGAACGCGTTGTTCATCGAGAATGCCAATGACAGGAGCAACCGTCCTCGGCCCGATCAGATTTCCGAGGCGGAATTGCCCCAAGGCGATGTTGACAAGCTCCCCTACACCATATGCGGCCCCTATCTTAAGGAACTGTTTGACAGAGTTTTTATAGACGGGCTGCACAATCCGGCGGCGCGTCCTACTGCTGCCGACTGGGAAAGCGCGCTCATCAAGACAACAGACTTGATGCAGCCCTGCCAAAATCCTCAATGCGAGGCAAAATGGTTTGTTTTTGCCAACACGCGCCGCCCCTTCTGCCCCTTCTGCGGGCATCCATACCGGGGGCAGCTGCCTGTACTGAATTTCTATTACGCCCCCAAGCCCGGACTTTTCAAACAGGAAAACTATCGGCTCATGGTGTATGACAAGCAATCCCTCTACCAATGGCATGTCAATCGCTTCATAACGCCGAACGAAAAGCTCAAACCTGAAGAGAAAAAACCCGTTGGAGATTTTCACTTTCATCAGGGCCGCTGGATTCTTGTCAACCGAAGTCTGGACTCTCTTTATGACAAGGACAGAAATTGTAAAATAGAAATCAATCAGTACGTTGAACTCACCGAAGGTAAAAAAATTCTTCTCTCCACAGAAAAAAGTGGGCGCCTTGTTCTCGTACAGCTTGTTTCTAATTGATATTTTTACTCTACAGCTTGCCTTTTTCTGGAGGAAAAGAACAGCTGCAGCGTATCAAATGCAACGTACTGCAGAGAGAGCCCTGTTCTTCTTTTTTCACAAAATGTCTGTAACCAAACTCTTTTTTGAGGGCAGCGGCTGGAAATACCGTTGCCCTCACTATCATTTCTTATGGAGCCCACGGGCGTCTTCTCAAGGATGCAGACAAGCCGGGCGGCCCTGTATATAAGCTGCGAGGCAACAGAAAAGCCGTCTGTTTATGTTCCTCATACACGTGATGAGCAAAATTATTTTTATCTTCATCCGCTAAATTCAGCCTCATCTGCATAGGGGGCAATGGCAACCACTCTGCTCTAGATGTAGAGTATCAACACGTTGTTCACCCTCCGCTCAGGCATGACGCTGGAGGTCTTCTGCCAAGAGCCG
>CALVHG010000006.1 GCA_944327285.1 uncultured Desulfovibrio sp.
GTTTGGAATGCACAGCATTTCAAACTGAAATTGCTCTAGAGTGTTTCAACTTTGAAAAAGGTGAAACGCGAAGGCGGCGGCATAGCGCCGCCCGCCCAAAGTGAGCGGAAAAACCGTGTTTTTCCGCGAAACGACAGGCCGTATGGTTTGAAATGCACAGCATTTCAAACTGAAAATGCTCTAAGACTGCGTAAGAAAGCCCCCCTTCCGTTCAGGAAGGGGGGCTTTCCGTTGTTTTATGCGGCGGCCCGTGGCAGCCGTTGCGTCCGTGTTTTTTGCGACGAAGAATGCCTTCCTGGCTGTCGCGGATAATGAGCGGGTTTTGGGGAAGCTGGAAACGTTTGAGGGGGAAGAAACCTGTTGGTTCCTTCCCCCTCAAAAAGTCATGAGCTTGCGTCTAGTTCCCCTTGAGGAAGGGCAGGGGAGGCGTGACGGCGGCCGTCACGGGCGCGACGGGATTCCATACTTCCGTCGTGACCTTGGGCGGCTGCGGGCGGCGCTGCGGCGCGGCCTGCTGTTGCAGAGAAACGGAACCGGCTCCGTCGCTGCGTACCGGCGGCGCGGGGGGCGTAGCCGGGGCTGCCGGAGCGGTCGGCGCGCGCAGCTTGGTGGAGGAAACGCCTGCGGGAACCTTCTGCGCCGGCTTGGCGGTTGCCTGCGTCGTTGTGCGGCGCACAGTGCGGCGACGCGGCTGAACCTTGCGCTCGGTGGCGAAGAGATAGGGGAACGCGGCGGGATCAATAAAGGCCACGCCGCCGGTGCGCAACTGGCGCGGCTCGGACACCGCCCGCCAGTACAGGCGCGCGCCGCCGTAATTTTTCCAGTCTTCCACCCGTTCGCTGACGCTGTAGCCTTCGTTGCGGTTGACATAGCCGGAAGAGCCCTGTCCGTACGCCGAAGGCGTCGTACGAACGACGATGGTCTGTCCCGGAACAGGAACGCCCTGCCCGTAACTTTGCTGCGCTACAGGTCGGGGAGCCACAGGCCGCCCAATGGCCTGCGCACGCGGCGAGAGCGGCGGATTGTTGATCACGATCTCTCCGGCCGTGCTGGGTATGGCGCCGGCCAGACCCAGTATCACTGCCAGTAAAGCCGTCACGCGCCAGGGAGCTTGTTTCATGTGCGGCATAGGTGACACTCCAAGATTTTACCAAGTCCATCGGCAAAGCGGCGAAAATGTTTAGAGCAATTTCCCCGGTTTGCATAAATAACTTTTGCTGGCGCAGGATGCCCGGACCCGAAAGCCCGAAGGTCCTGTGCCGGCGGGCGGGAAGACGTTTTATGCTTCTTCGGCTTCTGCGGTTTCTGTTGTTTTCGTCGTCTGCGGCGCGCAAAAACGGCGGCGAACACGCAGCGGCTTGCGGCGCGGGGTGTTCTGCGCGGGTTTGCCGTCGGCGGAGGCCGGTTTGGACTGGACAACAGGCGCGGGCGACGATGCGCGGCGGGCCAGATCGCGCGGCGTCAGGGCGCGGGGCGGCATTTCCTTGATGTGCACGTCCATCTGGGGGAAGGCTACCTCGATGTTGTGTTCCCGCAGGAGGCGTTCAATGGCAAGGCGCACATTGGAGGACGTGGACACCGCGAGGTCGTAGTCCTGCACCCAGAAGCGAAGAGTGAAGTCCAGCGTGCTCGCGCCGAAATCGCTGAACAGGACCACCGGCGTGGGATATTTCAGAATGTTGTCAGTGGCGTTGGCGGCATTGAGCAGCAGTTTCATGACCAGCGCCGTGTCCGAACCGTAGGCCACGCCCACGACGACATCGCGGCGCGTCGTGCGACTGCTGCGCGTCCAGTTTGTCAGGCGCCCCGAAACAAATTCGGAGTTGGGGACATAGATGGACGCATTGTCGTAGGTTTCCACCACAGTGGCGCGGACGCTGATCTTGCGCACCCGGCCCACGGTGCCGCCCACTTCCACCACGTCGCCCACCTGCATGCTGCGGCTGAAAATGAGCAGCAGACCGGAAACAAAGTTGTTGACGATGGTCTGCATGCCGAAACCGATGCCGACGGAAAGACCGCCGGCAACCACGGCCAGATTGCTTAGCTCCATACCGAGCGAACGCAGGACAAAGAGGCCGAAGAGGGCCCAGGAGGCATAGGTCAGCGACGTTTGCAGGGGCGGAATAAGAGTGACGTCGATCTGAACGCGCCGGGGCAGCCGCTGGAGAAAGAGCGTCCCCATGCGCACAAAGGTTCGGGTGATGAAGAAAGCGCTGATGATGAGCAGCACTTGCAGCATGTTGAACTGGGTTGCGCCCACATTGACGCCCTGCAGCACATAGTGGCTCAGCAGCACGACGCCGCCGGGCAGGGTGCACAGCCACAGAGAGACGGCCGCCAGCGCCAGCACCAGAATGCAGGGCGCCGCCAGCGCCAGCAGGATGCTGGCAAAGGCCGCGCTGCCGCCTTCCTTGGGCAAGTTGTCGTTGAGGCGGCTGCACAGGGCCATGCTGGCCACGCTCAGTTGCAGCGCCAGGGCGCAGGAGGAATAGAGCAGGTAGAGGGCCATGCTGTAGATGTGCAGGCCGCAGAGGGTCATGGCAACGCAGATCCAGAGCAGGATGCCCGCCCCCTTCATGATGCTCTGTTCCATTTCCGGAACGCTGCCGGAGGAAGATGTGGACGTGCCGTCGGCCGAAACTTCCACGCTTTCGCTGCTGGCTGCCGTCCGGCGATAGCGGAAGCGGCGGGAGATGATGCGCAGCGCCAGCGCCAGCAGCCAGAGGCTCAGCGCGACCACGCGCGGCAGAGGAAGATAGATGAGGCTGTAGGCGCACAGGGTTAGGGGCATGAGATGCCAGAGCGGCGAGGCGACACGGGGCGCGGACGGATGCTGCAATTGCCGCAGGTCCCAGGCCAGGCACATCTGGCCGAGAATGAGGCTCATGTTGCCCAGGGCAAGAAAGACTCTGTAGAATTCGTTATCCGCCGAGAGCGAGGCTCCGCCAAGGGCAAAGCCCAGACATATCCAGATGATGCTGACGCGGAAGATATGGCGGACGACGGGATTTTCGCTGCCGTGGCCGATGCGGCGATACAGCATGATGGACAGCAGCGAGGAGATCGCGAGCATCAGCAGGCCGCGCAGGGCGGCCGTCTGCCATTCGTCCGGCGTGGTGGGGATTTCCACGGGAAGGCGGATGGCGATGATCTGGGGAATGACCGACAGCATGTTGAGCGCGCCTGTCCAGGCTTTGGCGCTCAGATAGGGTTCCGGGCCGTGCAGATAATACTGCTTCCAGCTTTCCGGCAGCTGCGCGGCAATGCGATCCGCGTCCTTTTGCATATTGTCCAGCAGCGTCTGGGCCGGCGCCATAGCCGAATCGTAGCGCTTGAGCAGCGCCGTCAGGCGCGTCTGGGCCAGGGTGATGTCCTTGAGCATGGACTTGAAGTCGGGCACAAGTCGCGACACATTGTTTTTCAGGGCGTCCGGCAGGGAATTATCAATTTTGTTGACGCGATCCAGCGCCGCCTGCGCCTTGTCGCGGGCCTCCTGCGCGGAGTCCATCAGACGGCGCACCTTGGCGCTGTTGGCGGCGATGCTGCGGCTGATGGATTCAAGACCAAGCGGCCAGTTGTCTATGGAGTTCTGCCAGACGACCAGCCTGTGATATTCGTCTTCGTAGGGGCGCAGCTTCTGCCCCAGCCCCGCTACCGTATCCATGAAGCTGGAGCTCTGTTCCTTGGCCGTCTGCAGGGCTTCCGCCACCTGCGTGCGCTGGCTTTCCAGAAAATCCTGCAGCACTTTGTCGGCGCTCGGCACGGCGGCTTCGTCCTGTTTCTGTCCGGCCTGCGCGTCATCGGCGGAAGACGCGGGCGCGTTGTCTCCGTCCGCCGCCGTCACAGGGCCGGGGACACATAGCATCGCCGTCAGCAGCACGGCAAGCAGAACCGAAAAATACGAAAAACGAATCGGCATGTTGCGCTCCATGCAAAGAACTCCTGTCAAAAAAAGACGCGCGGCAACTTTGCCCTCGCGCGAGTCCGTCGGCAGGCCCTCCCGCGTCGGCTTTACAAGAGTTGCGGGCAACGGCATAGTCGCGGCATGGCTGCATATACGACATTTTCCGATCCGATTCCACTCTGTCTTCTTTCCTGTTCCGACATGCGGGCGGCAGAGACGCTGACGTTTCGCGCGTTAGAGCAGGCTGGTCCGGGGCATATCCGTAGTCTTCAGGGCGCAAGGGTGCTGGTTAAGCCGAATCTGCTTACGGCCACGCCGCTTGTCTGCACCTCGCCGGAAGTCACGGCGGCGGTCTGTTCCTGGCTGCTGGATCAGGGCGCGCGCGTGACGGTGCTGGATTCTCCCGGATTCGGTCGCGCTGAAAGCGTCGCCCGCGCCATCGGTCTTGCGGAACTCCTGCGGCCGCTGGGGCTTGCCGTTACCGGGCCCGGCGATGCCGTGCCCCTGCGACTGGATAACGGTTCCCGTTTTGGCGTTTCCCGGCGGGCGCTGGAGTGCGATCTGATTCTGTCCGTCCCGCGAGTGAAGGCGCACAGTCAGATGCTGCTCACGCTGGCCGTCAAGAATCTCTTCGGATTGGTGGTCGGCATGCGCAAAGCTGTTATTCATACCCGCGAGGGACAGTCCCCCGAAGGCTTTGCCGATGCGCTTGCGGCCCTCTGGGCCGCCCTGCCGCCGGTGGCGGCGCTGGCGGACGGCATCGTCGCCATGCAGCGCACCGGCCCCAGCGGCGGCGTGCCTCATCCGCTGGGTTTGCTGGCCGCCAGCCCCTCGGCTGTGGCGCTGGACGAGGCCCTGTGCGCCGTTCTGGGGCTGCCGCTGTCCCGAACGCCCCTGGGAGCCGCGCTGGAGCGTCGCCGGGCTCCCGGCTGCGCCGCGGCCGGAGCGCAGATTCGCTACACGGATGCCCGCCCCGAAGACGTGGCCGCGCGGGACTTCGCCCTGCCGGAGGAGCTGATGCACACCTCATTTCGTCCCGGACGCCTGCTGAAAAGCTGTCTGCGTCGCTTCTGGCTGAGCCTGCGCCCGTAGCTTTCTTCGTCGCAACGGGCACGGCCTGCGGCCGCCATTCGGTCGTGGCTGGCGCGAGAGGACTACGAGAACGCCTTTTCTCGCTTCGCTGCGAAAAGGCTGGGCCCTTCCCCCCAAGCCCCCCACCCCTTCCTCAGCGCGTTTTTAGCGGGGAAAAGTCAGGAATACGAGGCGACTCCGTTACCCAAAACAAGTGGCGTGTGTACCGCCTGTTTGTTTTTATCTATTGAAATTATTTGTAAAGTTTGTGTTAGAGCATTTTCAGTTTGAAACGCATTGCGTTTCTGCACCCGGATTTTTTCTGCAAGGAGCTTGTTATGCCTGTCATTCTGCCCGGAGAAACAGATCTCTACGCCCTTACCGACAGCCGTCTTTCCCTCGGCCGCCCTCTGGAAGAGGTCGTTCGGGCGCTGCTCGGCGCGGGTATCCGCATTATTCAGTACAGGGAAAAGATGAAAAAGGGCGGCGAAATGCTGGAAGAATGCCGCCTCATGCGCCGCCTCTGCGACGAATACGGGGCCTGCTTCATTGTGGATGATCATGTGGATCTGGCCATGATCTGCCATGCCGACGGCATCCACATCGGGCAGGAAGACATTCCGCTGCCGGAAGTGCGCGCGCTGGTCGGCCCGGATATGTGTCTTGGCCTGTCCACGCACAGCCCGGAACAGGCGCGGGAAGCCGTGCGTCTGGGCGCGGACTATATCGGCGTAGGCCCTATTTTTGCCACGCAGACCAAGGAAGACGTGGTGGCCCCGGTGGGCTTTGCTTATCTGGACTGGGTGGCGGCTAACCTTTCTCTTCCCTTTGTGGCCATCGGCGGCATCAAGGAACACAATATCGGCGAAGTGGCCCGCCACGGCGCGCGCTGCTGCGCGCTGGTTTCCGAACTGGTGGGTGCGCCGGATATTGCCGCAAAAGTGTCTGCCGTTCGCGAAGCCATGAAAGCGGGAAGAAACAGTTAGGCTTAGAGCGTTTCAACTTTAAAAAAGGTGAAACGCGAGGCGGCGGCACAGCGCCGCCAGGCCCAAAGTGAGCGGAAAAACCGCGTTTTTTCCGCGAAACGACAGGCCGTATGGTTTGAAACGCACAGCGTTTCAAACTGAAAATATCTAGGACTCATTATGTTTTTTGAGGGGGAAGGAATCCCTTTGCTCTGCTGTCGATGCCCGTAGCTTCCTGCGTCGCAACGGGCACGGCCTGCGGCCGCCCGCTGGGTCGCGGCTCGCGGCAAAAAGGGGTTCCTTCCCTCAGAAAGAGCTTACTGCCTGCGGATGCGGAAGCGGCCTTCGGAGATGGTCAGGCCCGCGAGGATGAGGGCCATGCCCAGCACGGCCAGCAGGGTGACGGGTTCTCCCAGCACCAGCAGCGACGTGCCCACGGTCACCAGAGGAATCAGGTAGATATACTGGCTGACGCAGACGGGGCCGAGGCGTGTCAGGGCGAAGTTCCAGAGCACGAAGCAGAGGGCCGAGGCTCCGAGGCCGAGGAAGAGAAGATTGCCCGCGGCCAGCGGCAGGAGCAGCCGGTCAACATCCGCGCGGACGCCGGCAAAGGGGAGCACGGGCAGCATGAGCAGCAGACCCCAGCCAAAGATGCGTCGGGTGGCGAGCGTGGTGTCGTGCCCCAGCTGGCCGATCTTTCGTGTCAGGATGGAGTAGAAGGCCCATGTCAGCGCCGCCAGCATGGCGAGCAGATCGCCCAGCGGATTCAGGCGCAGCACAGCGCCGCTGTTGACGTTGATGCAGACAATGCCGGTCAGGGCAAAGGCAAAGCCGACAAAGAAGCGCAGGCGCAGCTGCTCGCCGAGCAGGATGCGGGCCAGCAGGGCGGTAAAGAGCGGCGAAATGGCCACCAGCACGCCCACGTTGGAAGCCAGCGTATATTGCAGCGCGATATTTTCCAGCAGAAAATACAGGGTGACGCCGCAGAGACCCGCTCCGGCAAAGAGCAGTTCGTGCCGGGCTCCGTCCACGCGCAGTCGGCGCGGGCAGACGCACCAGAGCGCAATCATGCCCAGCAGGAAGCGCAGGAAAAGAATTTCCGCTGGCGCAAAGAAGCGCAGCAGAACCTTGGTGGAAACAAAGGTGATGCCCCAGACAACGGCGCAGCACAGCGCCGCGCCGTGAGCGGCCCAGCGGGAAGAGAGACAGACGGCGTTCATGGGCCCGTTATTGGCGCTTCGCGTCCGCGCGTCAAGAGCGTTCCGCCATTGGAAAAGGCAATCGCGAGGCGGCGGGCCAGTTCTGCCCGGCCCAATGCGAGCGGAAAAAACGCGTTTTTTCGCGAAACGACAGGCCGTATGGTTTGAAACGCCAGCGTTTCAAACTGAAAATGCCCCAGGGCCTGTTAATACAAAATTACAATTTATTTCAAATAAATAGAAATGTCGAAAGCTCCTGTTTCTTCTGAAAAAGCGCACTGGGGAAGGGATGGGGGGCCTGGGGGGAAGGGAAACCCCTCTTGCGCTAGCAGAGGGGTTTCCCTTCCCCCCAACAACTTACAAATACTGTCAACAGTCCTTGGAGGACGGCAGGGCGGGGCTTGCGGAGAATTTGCCTTGGAGCTGCAAATGTCGTAGACATACGCCGTACATCCGCCTTTTGCGCACAGCGCTTTCCGCTGCGGGCTGTCAGCCCGTGCCGGCGCGGCGGATGCGCCGCATCGGGGCATGACGCCGCGCTGACTGCCCGCCGATGCCGACCGCACGCAATTTCGCCGCCGAAAGCGGCGGCACAAAGGACACTGTCATGAGCAACGTCGTTACCCGTTTCGCCCCCAGTCCCACGGGGCATTTGCACATCGGCGGCGCGCGTACCGCCATTTTCTGCTGGCTGCTGGCCCGTCATTATGGCGGGCAGTTTCATCTGCGCATTGAAGATACGGATTTGCTGCGATCCAAACAGGAATACACGGATTCCATTCTGGCTTCCATGCGCTGGCTCGGTCTGGACTGGGACGGCCCGCTCAACTATCAGACCCAGCGGACGGAACTCTACAACAGCTATGTGGACCGCCTGCTGGAAACCGGCCATGCCTACTGGTGCTCCTGCACGCCGGAAGAAGTGGAAGCCATGCGCGAGCATGCCCGCGCCCACGGCCTCAAGCCCCGCTACGACGGCCGCTGCCGCGACAAGAATCTTGGCCCCGGCGAGGGCCGTTGCGTGCGCCTGCGCATTCCCCAGACCGGCAAGGTCGTCTTTGACGACATGGTGAAGGGCAAGATTGCCGTGGACGTCAGCGAGCTGGATGATATGGTCATCCGCCGCGCCGACGGCATGCCCACCTACAATATGGCCGTGGTGGTGGACGACCACGAAATGGGCATTACGCACGTTATCCGCGGCGACGACCATGTGTCCAACACGCCGCGCCAGATTCTGATTTATGAGGCGCTGGGCCTGCCCGTGCCGCGCTTCGGCCATGTGCCCATGATTCTGGGGCCGGATCGGCAGAAGCTGTCCAAGCGCCACGGGGCCCGCGCTGTCATCGAGTACCAGCGCGACGGCCTGCTGCCGCAGGCGCTGGTCAACTATCTTGTCCGTCTGGGCTGGTCGCACGGCGATCAGGAAATCTTCACGCAGGAAGAGCTGATTCGCTTCTTTGACGGTTCCAACCTCAATCCCGCCGCCGCGGCCTTTGACCCGGCCAAGCTGGAATGGTGCAACGCCCACTTCATGCGGGAAATGCCGCTGGCGGAGCTGGCGGCCCTGACGCGCCCCTTTGTGGAGGAGGCCGGACTTTCCCGTCATGGCCGGCCGCTTGAGGACGGCGAATGCGAAACGCTCTGCGGCATGTTCCGCGAGCGTTCGGCCAATCTCAAGGATCTGGCCCGCAGTTTCGCGCCTCTGCTGACCGAAGCGGCGGAGCTGACCTATGACGAAAAGGCCGCGACCAAGAATCTGACGGAAGCCTCCCGCGCCCATCTTGCGGCTCTGTCCGGCGTTTTCGGCGCCTGCGCTTCCTTTACGGCTCCCGAACTGGAAGCCGCGCTCAATGCCTATGTGAGCGACAACGGCCTCAAGTTCAAGGATGTGGCCCCGGCCCTGCGCACGGCGCTCATGGGCTTTATGGGCGGTCCTCATCTGCCGGAAATCATGGCATTTCTGGGCAAAGAAGAAACCCTGGCCCGTCTGGAACGCGCCGCGCGGGCATAATTCGCCGGAATCCTGAACAGCACTGCTTTCCGGCAGTCCCGGCGGCTGCCGGAAAGTATCCGACCACGTGGAATATCATGGACGTAGAACGTACCCCTCTGGAAGGCGTCTTTCTGATCAAACCCAAGATCTGGGGCGACGAACGCGGCTATTTTGTGGAAACCTGGCAGCAGGAGCGCTACGCCCGCGAGGTGGGCATCACCCTGCCCTTTGTTCAGGATAATCATTCCATGTCCCGCTATGGCATCCTGCGCGGTCTTCATTTTCAGAAGACGCGGCCGCAGGGCAAGCTCGTGTATGTTTCGCTGGGCAGCGTCTTTGACGTGGCGGTGGATATTCGCAAGGGCTCGCCCACCTATGGCCAGTGGTACGGCGTGGAGCTGACCGCCAAAAGTCAGTGGCAGCTCTGGGTGCCGCCGGGACTGGCGCATGGCTTTGCCGTAACAAGCGAGGTGGCGCACTTTCATTACAAGGTGACGGACGTGTATTGTCCGGAGGATGAAGGCGCTATCCGCTGGAACGATCCGACCATCGGCGTGCGCTGGCCCATTGCGGAACCGCTGTTGTCCGAGAAGGACAAGATTGCGCCGTTCTGGCGTCCCTGAGGAACGCCGGACGAACCTGCATGACAGGCGCGGCGATGCGCGCAGGGGCGGATTGTCCGCGCCTGCGCCGTATTGCGCCGCGCTGCGCTCTAGAGCATTTTCAGTTTGAAATGCTTTGCATTTCAAACCATACGGCCTGTCGTTTCGCGGAAAAAGCGCGGTTTTTCCGCTCACTTTGGGCCGGGCGGCGCCGTGCCGCCGCCTCGCGTTTCACCTTTTTCAAAGGTGAAACGCTCTAGTCGTGCCTGTAGCCTGCCGGAGGACCCCCTCCATGACGCAACCCCCGTTTTCGAGGTCTTCATGAAGTCCTTCCCCCGCTCTCTTGTGTTCCGAATTCTGCTGTTGTGCTGCTTTGCGCTGTATGTCTTCGGCGTTCCGTCGGATAGCGCGGCAGCTGAGCCGGCGGAAAATGCGCTGGACTTTGTGACTATTCGTCTCGGACATGGAGATCGCGCCGTGCTGGTCGTGGGCGGCATTCAGGGCGACGAACCCGGCGGGTTTTCGGCGGCAACGCTGGTGGGCACGCGCTACGAGATTCAGGAAGGGGCCGTCTGGGTCGTGCCTAACCTCAACTTTCCCAGCATCATTCGCCGTTCGCGCGGCCTGCACGGCGACATGAACCGCAAATTTGCCACGCTGCCGGAGAGCGATCCCCAGTATGACACTGTCCGCAGGATTCAGGAACTTATTCGACACCCGCAGGTGGGGCTTGTTCTGAACCTGCATGACGGCAGCGGCTACTACCGCCCGCGGCGCGAAAGCGATCTCTGTAATCCCCGGCGCTGGGGACAGAGCATCGTCATCGATCAGGAATGCCTGGAGCCGCATATCTTCATGTATCAGCTGGGGCAGGAGGCCGCCTCTGTGGCGGAGACGGTCAACGGGCAGCTCATGGCCCCGCTGCATCGCTACCATGTCCATAATACGCGCACGGCCGAGGGCGACAGGGAGATGGAAAAGAGCCTTTCCTATTATGCCGTGCGGCACGGGAAGGCGGCCTTTGGTCTGGAGGCCAGCAAGGAATTTGGCGTGGCCCTGCGCGCCTATTATCACCTGCTGATGATTGAATCCTTTTTTCAGCAGGCCGGGATCCGCTTTTCACGGGATTTTGAACTGTCGCCCTCCGGCGTGGAAAAGGCCCTGCGGGAAAATCTCGGCGTCGCCTTTGCGGGCAACCGCGTCTTTCTGCCGCTGGAGGACGTGCGGCCTTTTCTGAACATGGTGCCGCTGCCCCGTGATGCCGCCCGAACCGCCGTCACGTCCAAGCCTATCATGGCCGTTCTGCCCAACGATGACGACAGGCGGCTGTGCGTCCATTACGGCAATCGTCTGCTGACCAGCATTTCCCCGGAATGGCGGGATATGGACTCCAGCATTGACGGCGTGGAAATTGTGCTGGACGGCGAGCGGCGTATGGCCGGTTTTGGTCAGGTGCTGCATGTGCATTCGTCGCTGGTGGTTCGCCCGCGGGAGGGCTATCGGGTCAATGCCATCGGCTATGATTCCGGCAGAGACGACGAAAGCGGTCTGTCGCTGGAACGCTCAGTCTTTGTGGAGCGTTTTTCCGTGGACAAACGGGGGCGGGTTTACAGAGTCGAGGTCTATAAGGGCGAACGTTTCTGCGGTATGTTCCTGATTCGCTTCGACGACTGACGCGAAAAAGAACGGGGGAGGCTGACGTTTTGCATGAGGCGTCTTCCTCCCCCGTTTAGAGCGTTTCAACTTTGAAAAAGGTGAAACGCGAAGGCGGCGGCACGGCGCCGCCCGGCCCAAAGTGAGCGGAAAAACCGCGTTTTTTTCGCGAAACGACAGGCCGTATGGTTTGAAACGCACAGCGTTTCAAACTGAAAATGCTATAGAGCGTTTCAAACTGAAAATGCTCCGGCTACTGTCGTGACGCCGGCTTGCGAAGGTTGCGCTCCTCGTCCGACCGGCTGACCTCGCAGGCGGCTTTTCCGCAGGTCTGTTTGGGAACATGCATATCCGCCAGCGTCCGGGATGACCCCAGCAGGCCGAGCGCATCCGCCCGGCAGCGGGCGCAGTGTCGCATCTGGGGAAGAAAGGTTTCGGCCGTGGCCCGGAGGCGTGTCATGACCGTCGGGGAGGGGGCGGGCAGATCCCCCAGCGGCGTTCCCGCCACTGGGATCAGGGGAATGCAGTTCATCAGAGCTGCCCCCCAGGAGCGGACGCGTTCGGCTATCGCAGACACATGCGCGTCGTTGATGCCGGGAATGACCACGGTATTGATTTTGACCGTAACGCCCAGCCCCGCCAGCAGACGCACTCCTTTTTCCTGCCGCCGCATCAGCAGCTCGGCGCCCTCTCTTCCTTCAAATACGTTTCCATTAATGCGCGCGTGTTGGTAAATGGCCGCGCCGACAGCCGGATCAACGGCGTTGACCGTCACTGTCGCATGGCGAATGCCCAGGGCCGCGAGTTCTTCGGCATAGTCCGGCAGCGCAAGTCCGTTGCAGGACAGACACAGAAGCACCTGAGGAAAGGCCGCGCGCACAAGGCGCAGGGTCGTCAGGCTCTCGTCGGGATTTGCCAGAGGATCGCCCGGACCGGCAATGCCGACTACGGCCAGCTCCGGAACGCGGGCAAGGGCGCGCTCCACATGCCGCAGGGCTTCCTCCGGCGTCAGGACGGTCGCGCTGACGCCCGGACGGGACTCGTTGACACAGGCAAACTTTCTGTCGCAATACCCGCAGGAAATGTTGCAGCGGGGCGCCACCGGAAGGTGCATGCGGGCGCAGCGCGCATGCGCCTCCCGGTGGAAACAGGGATGATCAGTCGCGGCCCGCATGCTTCTTCCTGCCAAAATAAATGCAGCCGGTCGGACAAGACCCCAGACAGTCCCCGCAGTTGGTGCAATTGTTTTCTTCCGGGCGCGTCCGCATGTAGCAGGCGCGGCGGCAGGCGTCGCAGCCGTGGCAGGCTTCCGTCTTGCGGATTTGGAACGGGGAAAGTCTGCCGAATACTTCCGGAACGGCCCCGAAGGGACAGGCGAAGCGGCACCATGCGGCGGACACGGCAAAGCCCAGCGCCAGAATGACCAGAACAAGCCCGGTGCGGAATAGCCACAGGCCGGAAGCATAGGTGAAGGTCAGGCCGATGGATGGCCAGAACTCGCCGATGCGAATGGGAATATTGGTGCGGGGCTGTCCCAGCACAAACCAACAGGCCAGAGCGAAAATCAGCAGCAGAAACTTGCCGTAGGGCAGCGTGCGGGCCGCGGCGGACGGAAGCCGGACGAAAGAGAACGAGCTGACGAGCCTGTTGACCAGCCCGCCGGGACATATCCAGCCGCAGAAGGCCCGGCCGAAGAGAAGGCCCACGGCAAGCCACGCTCCCCAGAATCCCCAGAACACCCCGGCGATTCTGCCGGGACAGGTGATGACGGGACAGTTGCGGCAGCTTACGAAGGGCACGACAAAGGGGCAGCGGAAAAGGCCGTAGAGGCCCCATTCTCCGAGAAAGAGCAGGGAAGCCCAGAGCACAAGACGATTGGCGATGCGCAACGGTATGAAGCGCGTACGGGCAGACGTTTTTTCAGGCGTCATCGCGCACCCCCAGCTTTTCCGTCAGTTCGCGTCCCTTGGGAGAGGACGCGGGGATGAAACCGGCCCGCTCGAAGAATGCGCCGCCTTCCTCTCCGGAAATCCAGGCAATATAAGCCTCGGCTGTCGGAACATGCCGGGCTTCTTCCATAAGACCCACCGTAAAGGTCAGCGGACCTGCGGGATAGTATTTTTCGGGGATCTCGACGATGTCCAGATCTTTGCCCAGATGCGGGATACGGGTGATCCGTCGTTCGACAATCATGGCGTCTGCCTCGCCGGCGCAGACGGCCTTCACGGAGAGCTGGACGCAGGAGCCGGGATTGACCACATTTGCCATAACGGCCTCCAGCATGCCGGCGGCCTTGAGCAGGCCCTTGATGGCGTCTCCTCCGGGGGGCGAGGCCTCCGGCGCCATGGCTACCCGTACGCCCGGCCGCGCCAGGTCCTCGATAGCGCGAATTCCGGCGGGGTTTCCCTTGGGCACGGCAATGAGATAGCTCGTGAAGCAGAGCGGGACAAAATACTTCATGCGCCCGGCCTTGCGCAAAGATTTTGCGAGCGCCAGCACACGTCCGGCGAAAACATCCGTGCGGCTGTTAGCCATCAGGGATTTGCCCAGCACGGCGGCAAAGGCTCCGGTATAGGCCACAGAGACGCCGGTTTTTTCTTGATAGGCGGTATGGGCGGGATTCATGGCCTCGGCCAGCCCTCCGCAGGACCAGACGCGCAATTCGCCGCCTGTCGCCGCCGGGGCCGGCTGAGGAAAGGCCGTCGCGGCAGCCCCGATCAGTCCGGCTGTGGCCGCGCGAAGAAAGTTTCGGCGCTCCGGAGACGCGCTCTTGTCATGGATGCTCATAGAAAGACCTCCTCGATTTGTACAGCAGGGGAAAGCCATTGCGGCTTTTCCCGGAAAGACCGGTATGCGTCAGGCATACCGTCCGCTGTCGTCGGGGAGGGAAGCAACGTCGCCTGACACGCTACCGGGACATACAGTCCCAGAACGTCCGCAGTCAGGTACGGCCGGGAGCAGGGAAAAATAACGCGGAAGATGACGACAGCGTCCATGCTGCGCATATGTGCCGGAAATGTCCGGCGAGAGAGAGCAGGCGGGCGCCTGCGCGGCAGGGAAACGACATGTGCCATCCTTGACAGGAGGAAGGGAATGATGGGCCCCGGAACGGCTTTATGAAACGATGCTCGTTCTTGCGGGGTAAACGCATGCGCCACGCCCCGGCACGCGGAAAAAGTTTTCCGCAGTGCACGGGCAGGGGCGCGCTGGACCTGAAGCATTTTTAGTCTGAAACGCTGCGCGTTTCAAACCATACGGCCTGTCGTTTTGCGGAAAAGCACGGTTTTTCCGTTCGCGTCTGGCCGGGCGGGGCTGTGCCGCCGTTTTGCGTCTTACTTGCTAATGCGTGCTTTCCGGCGCGGGCGTCGCGACGGGGTGCATGGCCGCCGCCGCAAGGCGGGTCGCCAGATCCTTGACCTTGTCGGTTTCGCACCACTGAGCAAACAGGCTGCGCCACTGGCCGAAGTCCATGAAGGTCTGTTCCAGCTGTGCCTCGTGCATCTGTACCCAGGCATTGAAGAGCTGCATGCGCGTCTGGAAGGACGAGCTGTCAAAGACCATATCGGCCATCTGGCGGGGCATGGACTTGCCGTCCAGATGCTGCACCACAAAGCTGCACACGGCCTGCTGGGAGTTTTCAAAGGAGGCAGTCTTGCCGTTGAGCTCCTCGGCCAGCGGCAGAAGATGCGCGTATTCTTCCCGGATGCGGGTCATGGCCTTGTCGGGAACGGCCAGATAGAGCGTGTGCTCGCCGTCCACGTCGTCGGCATCGGCCTTTTCGGCAATGAAGTAGAAACGCAGCCAGTTCTCGAACATGACGGCTTCAAGAATGCTGACGACGGCCTGCTGAAATTGTTCCTGCTCTTTAGGCATGGGGATGGTTCCTCGCTGAAGGTTGCATACCGCCTCGCGCGCCGGACGGCGGGAGACGGTCCGGGCATGGGCGGGAAAAAGTGTACGGATGCGGGAGGGACGCGTCAACACCCCCGCGCCTGCCGGGAAGGGGGATCGCCCTTTTCTGGCGTGCCGGGCGCTTTTGAGGTAGGCTTACAGATTCCGGTTGCGGAAATTTTGCGGCGGAGGCTGATCGCACCCGCCCGGCCGCGTCCCGGCGGGCCTTTCGGCCTTCTTTCTTTCGCACATTAAACTTCCTCTCACGGATTTCATGATAGATTTCAGACAACGATTGAACGACGCCCAGTATGAAGCCGCCACCTGCGGCGACGGTCCCGTGCTGGTCGTGGCCGGCGCGGGCAGCGGCAAGACCCGGACCATCGTGCATCGCCTGGCCTGGCTGGCGGAACAGGGCGTTTCGCCTTCGTCCATGCTGCTGCTGACTTTTACGCGCAAGGCCGCGCACGAAATGCTGCAACGCGCGGCGGAGGTGGGCGATCAGGGGCTTACGGGAGTGCAGGGCGGAACGTTCCATTCCTTCGCTTTCGGCGTTCTGCGCCGCTGGCGTCCGGAATGGCTCGAAGGACGCGGCTTCTCCCTGATGGACAGCGCGGACATTACGGCCGCCGTCAAGGAGTGCAGGGAAAGCCTCGGCATTGCCAAGGGGGATCGCTCCTTTCCAAAGACGCAGGCTGTGGTCGGCCTTTTGAGCAAGGCGCGCAACAAGGAACAGGCTCTGGACGTCATTTTGCAGCGGGAAGCCTGCCAGCTTCTGCCGCATGCCGAGTCCCTGACGCGGCTGGGCGAGGCCTATGCGGCCTATCGCCGGGAAAGGGGACTGCTGGACTACGACGACCTGCTGTTCGAGCTGGAGGCGCTGCTGCGGCATAATGACGAGGCGGCGGCGCAGCTGCGGGCCCGCTTTCGTCATATTCTTGTGGACGAATATCAGGATACCAACCTTGTGCAGGCGCGGATCGTGCGTCTGCTGGCCGGGCCGCCGGATGCCGCGCCGGAAGACATGGGCAACGTCATGGCCGTGGGCGACGAGGCCCAGTCCATCTATGCCTTTCGCGGAGCGAATGTCAGAAACATTCTTGATTTCCCCAAACTTTTTCCCGGAGCGCGCATTATCCGGCTGGAAGAAAACTACCGCTCCACAAAGCCGATTCTGGACGTTGCCAACAGCGTGCTCTCCCATGCGGCGGAATCCTTTCGCAAACATCTTTTTACCCGGCAGGAGGGCGGCGCGCCGGTGCGGCTGGTCACGACCCTGAGCGATAAAACGCAGGCGTCTCTTGTGGCCGCCCGCATTGGGGAATTGCTGGAGCGCTATCGCCCCGGAGAGATTGCGGTTCTGTTCCGGGCGGGTTTCCACTCCTTTCAGCTGGAAATGGCGCTCAATCAGCGCGGCATCGCCTTTCGGAAGTATGGCGGACTGCGCTATGCCGAAGCCGCCCATGTGAAGGATGCCATTGCGTATGCGCGCCTGCTGATCAATCCTCTGGATATGCCGTCCTTTGAGCGCGTGGCGGCGCTGCATCCGGGCATCGGTCCCCGGACGGCCCGCAAGATCCATGCGACGCTGCTTTCCGGCGATACGGCCGCCCTGCGCAAGGCCCTGGCCCGGCACGAAAGCCTGCGGGCGGATCTGGATTTTCTGGACACGCTGCGGGCCCATGCGCTCAGCCCGGCGGGGATTTTGTCGTCCATTGTGGAACAGTACCGCCCCCATATGGAGCAGGTTTATCCCGACGACTGGCCGCGCCGGCAGCAGGCGCTGGAAGAGATCGTGCAGATGGCCGCCGGCTATGAGGAGCTGGATGTCTTCATTGCCGATCTGGCGCTGGATACGCCGGAGGATGAAGACGTGGACGAAGGCGCGGTAACGCTGTCCACCATTCATTCCTCTAAGGGGCTGGAGTGGAACGCGGTGCTGATCATTGATTTGGCGGAAGATCGCTTCCCTTCGCGGCATTCCATGAGCCGCCCCGAAGAATTCGAGGAGGAGCGCCGCCTGATGTACGTTGCCTGCACGCGGGCCCGCAAGGAGCTGGATTTGTATTGCCCGGCAACCATTTTTGACAAGGCGGAGCGCGGCAGCATGCCCGTGGGGCAGAGCCCCTTTGTCCGGGAGCTGCCCGCAAGTCTGGTGGAGGCTTGGAGCGAGGGCTACGGCGGCATGCTGCGCCGTAAAATGTCCGGCGAGGCTTTCGCCGGGGGGCGGTCGTCATACGCCGACGACTGCCAGCTGCCGCCGGAAGAGCGCGCCTCCCTGTATCGCTCCGCGCCGTCGCCGGACAGAAGCCGTCAGGCTCCTACGGCGGACGCGGGCGCATGCGGCTACTGCCGCCACAGAATTTTCGGCAGGGGCAAGATTGTGCGCCGCCTGCCTCCCGATAAGGTCCAGGTGAACTTCCCCGGTTTTGGCCTGAAGGTCATACTGGCGGAATATCTGCTTCCTGAGGAGTAGCTATGCCAAAACCCTTCTGTCCTCCCCTTTCCGAGGACGACATCCTGAAACGGCTGTCGCTGCATTTTCCGGATACTCCTGAAACGCTGCTCATTGGCCGCGGCGACGACTGCGCGATGCTCCGCCCCGGCGGCCCTCTGTGTGTCAGCAATGACTTGTTTCTGGAGGATGTGCATTTTCGGCGTTCCTATTTTACGCCTGAAGATGTCGGCTATAAGGCGCTGGCGGTCAATATTAGCGATCTGGCTGCCTGCGGGGCTCGTCCGCAGGCCTTTACCCTGGCGCTGGGGCTTCCCGGCGACATAGACGTCGCCTGGCTGGACGCCTTTTTCGCGGGTCTGGCCGATGCGGCGCGTCCCTGGCGTATGGCGCTGGCCGGAGGGGATTTGTCCCGTTGCGACCGGCTGCATGTGTCCATTACGGTCTGGGGCGAAGCCTACGGAGCGCCGGACGAGCCCGTCTTTCTGGCTCGCGGCGGAGCCATGCCCGGCGACAGTATTTTTCTTGTGGGGCAGGTCGGTCTTGCCCGCGTCGGTCTTGCGGTTCTGGAAAAGCACGGCCGTTCGGCAATCGAGCGCTGGCCCGCGGCCTGCGCCGCCCACCTGCACCCGCTGCCGCAGGTGGATGCGGGGCTGATGCTGGCGCGCGCGGGCAGCAATGCCCGGCCTCCTGTGCTGATGGACGTTTCCGACGGGCTGGCCCGCGATTTGCCCCGCCTGCTGGATCGCAGTGGGCGCAAGGACGGCGGCGGCCTTGGCGCGGCCCTGGTGCTGCCGCGCGGCCAGCTTCACCCGGAAGTGAGCCGCTACGCCGAAGCGCACGGGCTGGACCCCGTAGAACAGGCGCTGCTGGGCGGCGAGGATTATGCGCTGCTGGGGGCCTGCGCTCCGGACATGCTGCCGCCGCTGCATGCCGCCATTCCCGGCTTTATGACCATCGGCGTTGTGACTGAGGAAGGGCTGACCTGCAATAACCGTTCGCTGGAAGATGTGCGCGGTTTTGATCATTTCTGGGAGGCGCGTCATGCCTGATGCGCCGCTTTCGAACGAAGTCGCCGCCTCCTGGCAGACGCTTGCGCGGCTGTGTCGGGATGCCTGGCAGGTTGGTCTGTTGCGGGGCTTCAACGGCAATGCCAGCGTGCGTTTGTCTGACGGCGCAATGCTGATTACCCGATCCGGATGCGCCAAGGGGCGACTGCGGGAGGAGGATGCCTGCGTGCAGGCTCCCGACGGCGCGCTTCTGCACGGAGGCCCGGCTTCCTCCGAAGGGCAGATGCATCTGGCCATCTACGCGGCCTTGCCGCAAACGCAGGCCGTGCTGCACACGCACCCGCCCCGGCTGCTGGCCCTGTCGCTGCGGCTTGCCGCGCGCGAGGGCGACAGCTGGCGAGAGGCGTTTCTGTCTCTGCCCCTGTTCGAGGCGCAGACGTGGAAACAGCGACTGGCCTTTGTGCCCGCCCTGCCGCCGGGAACGCCGGAGCTGGCCCAGGCCGTGGCGCGGGCGGCGCAAACGGCTTCTGCCGTCTGGATGGAAGGGCACGGCCTCTGTTGCCACGGCGAAAATCTGGCCTTCTGTCTGGATTTGTCCGAACACCTTGAGCATCTTGCCAGCGTACAGCTGGAAAGCGCAGGGGGCTAGAGCGTTTCAACTTTGAAAAAGGTGAAACGCGAGGCGGCGGCACAGCGCCGCCCGGCTCGAAGCGAACGAAAAAAACTTGTTTTTCCGCGAAACGACAGGCCGTATGGTTTGAAACGCACAGCGTTTTAAACTGAAAATGCTCCAGGGCCTGTTAACACAACTTTTATAAATAATTTCACTAGATAAAATAAATAGACTGTACACGCGCCACTTGTCTTTGGTGGCGGGATCGCCTCGTATTCCTAACTTTTCCCCGATAAAAGCGCGCTGGGGAAGGGATGGGGGGCTTGGGGGGAAGGGAAAACCCTCTCGCGCCAGCAGAGGGGTTTCCCTTCCCCCCAAAACAACTTACGAATAGTGTTAACAGGCTCTAGTAAGCGGAGGCCGCATTCCGCTCGATGTTGCCGAGGCAGCGGGGCGTCGTCGCACGACAGCCTCCCGGCATGAAACATCGACGCCGAAGCACGGAATTCGAGATGTTTCACGGCTTGAAAAAAAGCCTAAAATTTGGGAAAAGCAGGTCTGCGCACATGCGCCGACACCTGTGTTTCAGAAGGAGAAGCTTCCATGTTCAAGCCCATTGCCACCGAAAAGGCCCCTGCTGCCATTGGCCCCTACTCTCAGGGGACGACTGTTGACAATCTTGTGTTCAGCTCCGGTCAGATTCCGGTGAATCCGCTGACCAAGAGCATGCCCGAAGGCATCGCGGATCAGGCCCGGCAATCCCTCAACAATGTGAAGGCCGTTATTGAAGCCGGCGGTTCCTCCATGAGCAAGGTGTTCAAGGTCAATGTCTTTTTGGCGGATATGGGCGACTTTGCCGCCGTCAACGAAGTGTATAAGGAATTCTTCTCCGCGCCCTATCCGGCGCGCAGCTGCGTTGCCGTGGCGGCCCTGCCGCTCGGCGCGCGCGTGGAAATCGAAGCCATCGCCGTAAAATAACGCCGCCTGTTTCGCCGCCGCATGCGCGGCAGCGCCGAAGGCGGCGCAGGTGCTGACGAAGAGGGCTCGCGAAAGCGGGCCCTCTTCGTTTTAAGAGCATTTTCAGTTTGAAACGCTGTGCGTTTCAAACCATAGGGCCTGCCGTTTCACGGAAAAAGCGCAGTTTTTTTCACTCGGTTCGACGCCGCCTCGTATTTCTCCCTTTTTTCAAGGGAAAAGTGCACGCGCGCAAAAAAATATACCGGAGAAGAGAGAACTCCCTTCTCCGGCATAACGTCGTTGTAAACGGCGCTAGTTGACTTCCAGACTTGTGTTGTTCAGCAGGTAGTTGAGATCGAGAAGGATCAGCAGCCTGTCGCCCAGCTTGCCGACGCCCCGGATATATTCGGAACCGATGCCGGCCACCACCGGCGGGGCCTCTTCCACGGTGGAAGCGGGAATGCGCAGAACCTCGGAGACGGCGTCCACAAGGAAGCCCACGATTTTCTGATCGAATTCCATAACCACGATACGGGTGCTGGCGTTGTGCTCCACAGCGGGCTTGTTGAAACGCGTGCGCATGTTGACCACGGGAATGACCTTGCCGCGCAGGTTGATGACGCCCTCGATGAACGCGGGGGCGCGGGGCACCATGGTGATCTGCATCAGGCGGATGATTTCCTGCACCGCCAGAATATCCACGCCGAATTCCTCGTCGCCGATATGAAAGGTCACCAACTGTATCAGATCGTCATCGTGTGCCTGCTGCTCTGTGGTCTGCTGGCTCATGTACAATCCTCCGTAAGGCTGCGAACGCATGCTTCTCTTATCGGCAAAAGCGCAAACAACCTTGAGGCCTGCGCCGCCATAACCTGTCTATTGTGCCACTGCCGGGCTGCAATCGCAAGAGGGGCCCCGGCGGGGCGCGCAACAGGAGCGGCAAGGATTCTCCGTCATGCGGAGCGCTATTCGCTGTCTTCGGCCTGCGCCTTGAGTGCCTCGGCCTGCGCGGCCGTGGCCAGGGCTTCCAGCAGGGTGTCCAGTTCGCCTTCCATGATGCGATCCAGAGAATACAGCGTAAGATTAATGCGGTGATCCGTGCAGCGTCCCTGCGGGAAGTTGTAGGTGCGGATGCGTTCGGAACGGTCGCCGCTGCCCACCTGCGCCTTACGGTCCGCGGAAAGCTCGCTGTTCTGGCGCTCCTGCTCGGCGGCAAGGATGCGCGAGGCAAGCACCTTCATGGCGCGGGCCTTGTTCTTGTGCTGCGAGCGTTCATCCTGGCAGGTCACGACGGTGCCGGTGGGAATATGGGTGATGCGCACCGCCGACTCCGTCTTATTGACGTGCTGGCCCCCCGCGCCCGATGCGCGATAAATATCGATGCGCAGATCTTCGGGGCGGATTTCCACGTCCACTTCTTCAGCTTCCGGCATGACGGCCACGGTGGCGGCGGACGTGTGAATGCGGCCCTGCGTTTCCGTGGCGGGAACGCGCTGCACGCGATGCGCGCCCGCTTCAAACTTCAGATGGCTGTAAACGCGATCCCCGGAAATAAGGCAGATGATTTCCTTGTAGCCGCCGGAATCGGACGGCGACTCGCTCATGACTTCCACTTTCCAGCCCTTGAGTTCGGCGTAGCGGCTGTACATGCGGAACAGATCCGCGGCAAACAGGGCGGCTTCTTCGCCGCCGGTGCCGGCGCGGATTTCCAGAATGGTGTTCTTTTCGTCCAGCGGGTCCTTGGGGAGCAGGAGCACCTTGAGTTTCTGCTCGATTTCAGGCAGTTCCGCCTCCCGCGCGGCGATTTCTTCCTGTGCCATGGCCTTGATATCCGGATCGGGATCGTGCAGCAGGGCCTTGTTGTCTTCGATGTCCCGCACGGCGTCACGATGACGGCGGAAGAGTTCCACGACGTCGCGCAGGTCGGCATGGGCCTTGGTCAGTTTGCGGTAGTGGTCCTGATCGTTGAAGACTTCCGGGTCGGAAAGAGCTTTTTCCAACTCCATATATTTTTTTTCCAGACCTTCCAGCTTGGCAAACATAGATACTCCTCGGAAAATGAGCTCGACAGCTCCGACGGCGCGCGCATGGGGGATGCGGCATGCCGCCGGGAATGTCGGGGCGCAAACTGCGCGGAAAAAAGAAACGGAACGGGGCCGCGCCAGGGCGTGTTAACTCTAAATTGCTTTTCTGCTTTGGGGGAAGGAACCCACCTTATCTCTGCTGTCGATGCCCGTAAGGCTGTCGCCTGACGGGCACGGCCTGCGGCCGTCATTCGGTCGCGGCTGGCGCGCAAGGGGCCCGGCCTTTCCGAAGGAAAGGCGTTCTTGTAGTTCTTCCCCCCGGCCCCCCATCCTTCCCCCAACGCGCTTTTTCAGAGAGGACACAGGGCACGCGGCAAGTACCTTTCAAAGGTTATGTAGTCTGTATTTTCTATTTATTTGAAAAAATAGAAAAAACAGTGTCAGCAGCCCCTGGAGCGCTTTTTGCCATTGAAAAAGGCAAAACGCGAGGCGGCGGACAGTGCCGCCCGGCCCGAAGCGAGCGGAAAACGCGCTTTTTCCGCGAAACGACAGGCCGTGTGGTTTGAAATGCGAAGCATTTCAAACTGAAAGCGTCTAGGCGCGGGGCACGTCGTCCTGAAGGCTGTGCGGCACCGTCAGAACCCGCGCGCCGTCTTCGGGGCCGAGAGCCTCGTACAGGGCCACAATGGCCACTTCCAGCTGGCCCTCGTCCGGCTCTTCGGTGGTCAGGCGCTGCAGGGCCAGGCCCGGCGCGCGCAGAATCGTTGCCGCAATGCCGTCGTCCAGTCTGGCGGCAAAGCGGATCAGCTCGTAAGCCAGCGCGCTGATGGGCACGATCAGCGCAATCTTGAAAAGCAGCGTGCCCGCATGTTTGAGCCAGGTCTGTTCCGGCGACCAGTACGCCAGCAGCAGGGGAACCAGCACCGCATGCAGTACGATGGAAATGCAGATCACGAACAGAAGAAACGTCGTGCCGCAACGGGGATGCAGGCGGCTCATGCGCGCCGCAAAGTCCGCGTCGACGGTCTGCCCGGACTCAAAGGCGTGAATGGTCTTGTGCTCCGCTCCGTGATACTGAAACACGCGCCGGATATCCGGCACCCATGAGATGGCCCGGATATAGAGCATGAAGATGCAGCATTTGAAAAAGCCGTCCCAGAGGTGGAAGCTCAGCCCTTCCACCGCGCCGCCCAGACCCAGCCACTGCATGAGCAGAGACAGTCCGTGCGGGGCGACAACAAACAGCAGCACCGCCATGCCCACGGCGCAAATCATGGTCAGCGCCAGCTGCCAGTTTTGCAGGGGCTCTTCCTCGCCCTCGGCCAGCGCCTCGGCCGAGCGGTTCAGTGCCTTGATGCCGTTGACCAGCGTTTCCACCAGCAGCGGAAAGCCGCGAACAAAGGGCAGTTTGAACAGGCAGAAGCGCGTCAGGCTGAACCAGGGCAACCGCCGGGCTTGAATGCTGCCGTCAGGCATGCGCAGGGCCAGCGCGTATACGTCGGCGTTGCGCATCATGACGCCTTCCATGACAGCCTGCCCGCCGACCGTAGGGCAGCCGGCCGCAAGCAGGGACGCGGTAAGCAGACGACGGCAGCGCCGCCACGCGCCGGAAAAGGGGAAATGCATATCCTGTTTTCGTGCGCGCGTCACGGCGCGCTCATTTCCGCGCCGCCGACCGGGGATTGTGCCGGAGCGCAAAACGTCAAGCCTCCGTCAAGGCCGTGCGCCGTATTCCGCGCAACAGCCCCGCCGGAGGCAAAAACAACGTCGCCCGCGCCGAAAAAACGGGGCGAAGAACCGCACGAGGCGAAGCGAAGCGCGCGACGCTTACTTCTGCCCGAACTTGGCGTACTTCTTACGGAAGCGGTCGATACGACCGGCCGTATCCAGGAAGCGCTGCTTGCCCGTGAAGAAGGGATGGCAGGCGGAGCACACTTCCACATGCACCTGTTCGCCCTTGGTGGAGAGCACTTCTTCCTGATGACCGCACGCGCAGGTGATGGTGGCCTTGTACACGGTGGGATGAATGTCTTTCTTCATGATTGCTACCTCATAACATCGGCATATGCCGTTGGTTTTCGTGAAATCGTTCGCCCCCTGCCCGCCGCTGTCATATGGCTGCACGAGATGAAGGCTCAAATCTGTATCCTGTTTCGCTAGTTTTTGCAAGTCCGCAGGCCCTCCTCTCCCGGCAAAAGCGCGGTTTTGTCGCTCATTTTGGGCCGGGCGGCGCTGTGCCGCCGTCGTGCGTTTTGCTTTTTGTAAAGGTGAAACGCTCTAGCTGCTCGAAGTCTCCGTTGTGCCGGCGCGTCGGGAAAACAGGGCCATGTATTCCTGATTACCCTTCGGTCCCTTGACGGCCGCGGGAACCACGCCTTCGCACGCCAGCCCCAGCTGCGCGTCGCAGAAGGTGACGATCTTGTCCACGGCCCGCTGTCGCGCCGCTTCGTCACGAACGACGCCCTTGACCGTCTCGTCCGGCCCCAGTTCGAACTGGGGCTTGATCAGGACGGCTGCCCGGCCGCCGGGTCTGAGCCAGGTCATGCAGGGCGGCAGCACCAGCGTCAGGGAAATGAAGGAAACGTCGGCCACGACAAGATCCACGGCTTCGGGAATCAGCGACGCCGGCGCATGACGCAGATTCACGCCTTCCAGATTGACCACGCGGGCGTCGGCCCGCAGTTTTTCGTGCAGCTGATTGCGCCCCACATCCACGGCATAGACGCGCCGCGCGCCGTGCTGCAGCAGGCAGTCCGTGAAACCGCCGGTGGACGCGCCCGCGTCAAGGCAGACGCAGTCCCGCACATCCAGTCCGAAGCGTTCCATGATGGTCAGCAGCTTATACGCTCCCCGGCTGACAAAGCGTTCGCTCTCCAGCAGGCGGAACAGCGTTCCTTCCGGGTAGGGATGGCCGGGTTTATCGACCTTGAGGGGCGGCGCGCCCGGAGGCAGGCCGGCGTCTTCCAGCGCAATTTTGCCCGCCATAATCAGACGCCGGGCCTGTTCGCGGCTTTCCGCCAGCCCCTGCGCGTGCACCAGCGCGTCGGCCCTCTGTCGTGCCGCCTTGCGCTTCTTCGGCGGCGTCTCCTCGTGATTCATGTCGATCCCTTCTGCGTTTTTCCTGTGCGGGAACGGATTTCCGCTCCCGGCCGTCAGGCTGTGAATGGGGTCAGGGTCTTTCTTTCGTTGTCGGAAGACGCAGGCTTTGCAGGATTTCTTCGCTATGGCGCATCCAGCGTTCCCTGGACGGGCCTCCGGCGCTGACCGAGATAATGAGCATGCGTCCCTCATGGCCCAGCACAATCATGTCGTTGTGTATGGGGCCGTCCGGCGCGGCGGTTTCAAATTCAAAGCGGGCGCAGAAACGTCCGTCCACCATAACCAGCTCGTCGCGCAGCCAGCGGGCGTCCGGGTACAGCTCGTGCATTTCCATGGAAAGGGCGGGCCGGGCCGTTGCCATATCGTCAGGAAAGGGCGTGTCGGGACTGTAGGCGGCAACCACAGTGGCGCTGCCGTCGCGCGAGGCCAGCACGTCTCCGGCGTCCGGCGGCAGATCGGGAAACTTGGCCTTGCGCAGATCCGGGGCCAGCGGCGACAGGCCCTCGGGAACCTCCAGCGAGACGGCTCCATGCAGCAGACTGACAGGATAGCGCTCTTCGGCCCGGCAGGGGAGGGCAAACAGCAGCAGGGCCAGCAGAGCCGGCAGGCAACGACGCAGCATAACAACCTCTTCTGGGACGGGCGTCCGGTGACCGGAGCCGCGGCGTAAAAACAAGGCGCCCCGGAGGGCGCCTCGTACTTATTTCTTTTCTTTCTTGAAGATATTTTTGACAAAGTCCTTGGCCTTGTCCAGAGGCCCTTCTTCCTGCTCGTAGGTCTCGAACTCGCGCAGCAGCTCTTCCTGTCTTTCGGTCAGTTTGGTGGGGGTCAGCACCCGAACTTCCACCAGCAGATCCCCGCGCTGCGTTCTTCCCGGATAGGGCATGCCCTCGCCCGCGAGGCGGAGCAGCGTGCCACTCTGTATGCCCTTGGGAATTTCCAGCGGCAGGGGTTCCTTCAGGCCGGGCACTTCCACCCGGCAGCCCAGCGCCGCTTTTACAAAGCTGATCTCGCAGGTATAGATGAGGTCCTGTCCCTGACGGCGGTACTGCTTGCTCTGTTCCACATGCAGCACCACATAGAGGTCGCCGGGAGGCCCCCCGTGAATGCCGGACTCGCCTTCGCCGCGCACGCGCAGGCGCGTGCCGGTGTCAACGCCCGCAGGCACGCGCACCACGATTTCCCGGATGGTTTCCACCGTGCCTTCGCCCTTGCACTTGGGGCAGGGCTTGGTAATGATTTGTCCGGTGCCGTGGCAGGCCGAGCAGGGCATGGCCAGCTGGAAAAAGCCCTGGGAGCGCCGGATCTGGCCGATGCCGCCGCAGTGACGGCAGGTTTCCGGGCTGCTGCCCGCCGCCGCGCCGGAGCCCTTGCATTCGGGGCAGTCCACGTGCTTAGGCAGGGACAGCTTGATTTCGTCGCCGTTGGCCGCCTGCGTAAAGCTGATGCTCAGGTTGTAGCGCAGATCCGCTCCCGCCATAGGGCGCATTCCGCCCCCGGCAGCGGCAAAGCCGAACAGATCGCCGAAAATATCGCTGAAATGGGCGAAGATGTCTTCGGTGCTGCCAAAGCCGCCGCCGGCGCCGCCCACATGGCCAAAGCGATCATACTGCGCGCGCTTTTCGGGATCGCGCAGAACATCGTAGGCTTCCGCCGCTTCCTTGAATTTCTGTTCCGCTTCGGCGTCGCCCGGATTGCGATCCGGATGATACTTCATCGCCAGCTTGCGATAGGCTTTCTTGATCTCTTCCTCGCCGGCCGAACGCTCGACCCCGAGAACTTCATAATAGTCGCGTGCCATGCAATGTCTCGCTGGACTCTCGTCTGCTGGAGCAGATTGACGTTAGAGCATTTTGAGTTTGAAACACTGTGTGTTCAAACCATACGGCCTGTCGTTTCGCGGAAAAAGCGCGTTTTCCCGCCCGCTTCGGGCCGGGCGGCGCTGCGCCGCCTCGCGTTTTGCCTTTTTCAATGGCAGAACGCTCTAATGCATCAGAGACTGAAAGGAACGGACGACGCGCGCAGCTCGTGTGGCGCGGAGGCGCTGCGCGTCCGCCGAAGGCCGCATCCTGCCGGGCAGGACCTGGAGCATTTTCAGTTTGAAACGCTGTGCGTGTTTCAAACCATACGGGCTGTCGCTTCGCGGAAAAAAACGAGGTTTTTCCGCTCGCTTCGAGCCGGGCGGTGCCATGCCGCCTCACGTTTTGCCTTTTTCAATGGCAGAACGCTCTAGCCTTCGTTTTCGGGGCCCTGCTGACCGTCAGGCAGCGGGTTATACAGGCTCTTGTCGTCAGGCATGACCTTGCCCGCGGCGATTTCGCGCAGGGCGGTAACGACTTCCTTGTTGTTGGTGTCAAGCAGGGGTTCGTAACCTTCGCGATACTGGCGCACGCGCTTGATGGCCATTTGCACGAGCAAAAAGCGGTTGTCCACGCGTTCCTGGCAATCTTCCACGGTAATGCGGGCCATGGTTCCTCCATACCTGCCGTAGGCAAGGCAAAAAATGGGTAGAGGCAAGGAGACCGCCTGCGGCGGCCTGCTTGCCGTAACAAGCCACAATAGGTAGAGTCTGCGCACCTGTCAAGCAATGATTCCTGTCACAACGCCCTTTCCTGCCCTGAAACGGCATGCCGGGGCCGCAACAAAAAGGATAGTCGATGAGGGAAAAACGAACCTTTGCGCAGGAATACTGCGTCAAAAGCGCGGGCAAGGCCATGCAGCAGCTTCATATGGTGCAGCCGGGCAGCCGCATAGGCATTGCCGTTTCCGGCGGCGTGGACAGTTTCGTGCTGCTGAAGTGTCTGCACATCCGGCAGGGCATCGTCCCCTTTCCCTTCGAGATCATGGCTCTGCATCTCAATCCGGGGTTTGACGCGAACAATCACGCCCCGCTGGCGGACTGGCTCGCCCGTCACGGGATTCCCGCCCATCTGGAAGTGACCGATTTCGGTCCTGAAGCGCATTCGGAACGCAATCTGCGGCGCTCCCCCTGTTTTCGCTGCGCATGGCTGCGGCGCAAGCGTCTCTTTGAGCTCTGCTCCCAGTATGGGCTGACGCATCTTGCCCTGGGGCACAATGCCGACGACCTGACCGCGACTTTCTTTATGAATTTGTGCCGCAACGGTCGCGTGGACGGCCTCAGCCCCAACGAGCCCTTTTTCGGCGGCGCGTTGCGTCTTATCCGGCCGCTGCTCTTTGTGGAGAAAAAGTATATCATTAAGGCCGCCCGGCAATGGGAGCTGCCCCTCTGGGCCAATACCTGCCCCTCGGCCGGCAAAACGGCCCGCAGCGATATGTCCGCCACCCTGGAACATCTCTATGCCGTGGCCAAGGACTCCCGGCGCTGCATTTTCAATGGGCTGGAACGCTGGCAGACCGAAAAGTCCCTGGCCGCCTGGGCCGCGCAGCACGCACCGTCGTCTGATGCGGGAGATGAGTAGAGCGTTGGGGGAGGGGAACCCCTCTGCTAGCGCGAGAGGGGTTCCCCTCCCCCAAACCCCCGCCCCTCCCCAGCGCGCTTTTTTAGGAGGATGAAAGAGTTCGGAGTCGCTGGAGCGTCTCTGTCAGCAGCCGTCCCCCGGAGGTGCGGTGATGCGGAGCGTTTTCCGGGAATTAGGGGGCGTTGTCTACAGGGAAGCGCCAAAGCGGCGCGCTTCCTGAAGCACCGGCTGTCCGGCGACCGCGCCGGCATCAAAGACCCCGCCTGCCAGAACCTGCCCCCGATCCTTCCACTGCAGAAAGTCAAGAAGCGCGCGGTAGTACTCCAGCACCGGTTTCCAGTTATCCGGGCTGTTGCCTTCGGCAGCCATGATAAGCGCGCATTCCTTGCGCGGATTCGCATAGCCGGGATTGCATTCGGCCACGGCGAACAGCCGGTCAAAGGCCGTCTTCAGCTGACCGGAGAATCCCCAGTAGTACATGGGCGACGCCAGCACAATCAGATCGGCGTCCCTGTAGGCGGGGTATATGGCCGCCATCCCGTCTTTCTGTACGCAGGGGCTTGCCGGGTCCTTGCCGCCCTTTACGCAGCCAAGACAGCCGTGAATGTCCAGCTTCTGGAGATCAAAGCGCGTTACGATGTGTCCGGCGCTCGCAGCGCCTTCCGTAAAGGCGTCGCACAGCATGGCCGTATTGCCCTTCAGACGGGGGCTGCCGTTCAAAATGAGAATGCGCTTGCTCATGATTCTTTCCTCCTTATCAGAGTTGCTGACAGTTTTTTAGTGATTGCTAAAAAATTGTCAACAGCTGTTCGTCGGCTTTTTTGCCGTCGCTGACAGAGGAAAAAACTCAGGAGTTCGGGGATCGCGGGGGGAGCATGCGCACAGCGTGCGCGGCAATGGCCTTCAATTCGGATTGAAAAAGTCCGTCGCGGGCCTGAAGGGAAAGTCCTTCGAGCAGGGTGTTCAGCGCTCCGGCCAGCGCCGGAACATCGGTGTCCGCAGGAATTTGTCCTTCTTGTATGGCGCGCCGGAATCTGTCGGCAAACATGGTTTTGGTTGCCAGTCTGAGATCGCGGACAGTTGCGATAATTTCTTTTTCATCTTCCGAGATGTTGACGGCTGCCAGCACTACCATGCAACCGCAGGGCGTTTCCGGGGAAAGGAGTATTTCCGCCGCTTCCTGGAAAAATTGTTCGACGGCGGAATAGACGTCGGGTTCGGCCAGAAAGCGCCGGGCCGGGGCGTCCCAGTAGGTATGTTCGTAATGTCGCAGGGCTTCCAGAAAGAGATTCGCCTTGTTGCCGAAGGTGGCGTACAGGCTGGGGGGATTGATTTCCATGGCCTTGCAGAGTTCCGCCACGGAGGCTGGCGCATAGCCCTGCCGCCAGAAGATTTCCAGCGCCTTGTTCAGGGCCTGCGCCCGGTCAAAGGCGCGCGGGCGGCCTTTGCCGCGCGGTTCGGACTGGCGAGGGCGTTGTGCGGTCATGAGATTCTCCAGAGGGCTTTTTCTGTAACGGTTCTTTCGCTCTCTTTATAGTATTTTCAGTTTGAAACACTGTGTGTTTCAAACCCTGCGACCTGTCGTTTCGCGGAAAAAATGCAGTTTTTCCGCTAACTTTTTGTCGGGCGGCGCTGTGCTGCGTTTTCAAGATGAATGATTTATGTATCGTTTGCTATAAAATATTCTCCGGGGGACGACTGCCGGAGGGAAAGCGGCGGCATCTCCGCAGAGTTTCATCCTCCAGATAAAAGCGCGTTGGGGGAAGGATGGGGGGCCTGGGGGGAAGGAAACACCCTTGTGCGCCAGCCAAGGGGGTTTCCTTCCCCCCAGAAAAAATAACCCTTCCTACTCCGGTTCCGGGGCGGCGGGGGCGAGCAGGGTTTCCAGCTCCGGGCGGACGGGCACTTCGCGCGAGAGCCAGATTTTATCCATGCGCACCGTGCCGGGGGCCGCGCCGCGCAGGGGTTTGATATGCCGGACTTCGGCATAGAGGATGCGGGCGCGGGCGGCGTCGCGCAGCCAGCTTTTGCAGGCGGCCAGCCCGCCGGCCTCGTCCAGCGTGCGTTCGGGGACTTCCTGCCCGGCGTAGGAGCGCCGGATGATGACGTGGGAACCGGGGCCGCCGTCGGCATGGAGCCAGATGTCGTGGGGGGCGGCCATGCGGCGAGCCGCGCCGTTGCCTTTGGCGTCACGGCCGCGCAGGAGGGCGAAACCGTCGGAGCTGATGAAAAGCTGCACATTGCGCGGCAGACGGGCCGCCTGCTCCGTGGGAGCGGGAGCGGCAAGACGCGGATCGGGCAAGGAACCGGCCAGAATGCCGCGACGATCCTGCTGCAGCCGGGCCAGTTCGGCCTCCAGCTCCTTCCTGCGCCGGGCCACATGATCCAGACCGCGCTTGCCGCGACGCGCGGCATGAAAGAGGGCTTCCATTTCTTCGCGCACAGTGCGGCGGGGATCTATGGCAATACGGCGTGTTACGACACTGCCGTCGTCCGCGTATTCCTCCACATCCGCAAAGGGAAGACGGGCGTCGGCAGGCCAGCGCCAGAGGTTGGCCCGCAGGGCTTCGGCATCCCGGAGCTGGTCGCACATGCGTTGCAGACGGCTTTCCTCTTCCCGCATTTTTTCCAGCAGTCGGGCTGTCTTGCGCTCCTGCCGCAGCAGGGGGGCGGCGGCAAGCCCCGCGGCGTCGCGCCCGGCACGCGCCAGCACCAGCAGTTTCCCGGCCTGCTCCGTGAGGGAGAGAATGTCGTCGCTCGCTGTTTCTTGCCAGTCCGGCCAGAGAGCGGGCCTGCGTTCCGGGGGCAGGGGCCAGGCGCTGAGCAGGCAGCGCGGTTCAAGGTTATCGCAGACCGCGCCTGCGGCATCGACGGGCTGATAGAGGAAAAGATCTCCGCCGCCCATACGGAGGTCTTCCAGCAGCGCAGCCTGATCAGGCGTGTCCATGAGCGGCAGCACGCGCCGCAGGGCGGGCGTGATTACGGGCCAGTCGCGCCATTGGCGGTAGGCCTCTTCCAGCTGATCGGGAGCGGGCCAGGCTGGTTCGACGGGGTGAGGGCTATGATCTTCGGTCAGGAGGCGCAGGGCCGGGCCTTCCCGCAGATCCAGCAGCAGCCAGAGGGCAGAGGGGCGCGCTTCCTCGCTGCGCGGCGCAAGTCCGGCGGGGGCGTCGCCGTGCAGCAGCAGCCAGAGACGGCGCTCGGCAAAGTCGGGCACGAGGGAAAGAATACGCCGCCCGGCAGCATACTTGCGCAGACGCATGACGGGGGCGGAAGGAGATATGGGCGCGGCGGGCTTGTCGCGGGTGAGAAAGAGAAAAGGGTCCTTGCGTTCGGCGCGCAGCACGAGCCATGCCTTACGCGAGCTTCCGGGAGTTGCCGCGCCGGGGGCGGGATGGTGCGGGAGGGCAAGCGCCATGCTGGTGACGCCGGGAGCGGGCTCCTGTATCTTGTCGAGCCATGCGCCGACCAGACGCGGGGTCAGGGCGTGGCACAGGGCCCGGAACACATGGGCATCCATACGCAATTTCTCCGAAATACGGCATGAAAAAAGCCGCCTTGCGGCGCAGGCCGAAGGCGGCAGCCTTCCTGTCGGGAAGGAGTTGGGCAAAAAAGGCAGACATCGCCGCGACGACAGCCCCGCGACACGGAAACGGACGCCACGACTTGCGGCGCCGCCTTTGCGCGCCGCGCAAAAGGTGAGCTAGAGCGTTTCAACTTTGAAAAAGGTGAAACGCGAGGCGGCGGCACAGCGCCGCCCGGCCCAAAGTGAGCGGAAAAACCACGTTTTTTCCGCGAAACGACAAGCCGTATGGTTTGAAACGCGCAGCGTTTCAAACTGAAAATGCTCTAGTCGCCTCGCAGGTGTTCGTCCTCTTCCTGTTTGGCCTTGCAGTTGATGCAGAGACGAGTCACGGGGCGGGCCTTGAGACGCGCGACGGCGATTTCTTCGCCGCATTCCTCGCAAATCCCGTAGGAGCCTTCGTCAATGCGCTGCAACGCAGCCTGGATCTTGCGAATCAGGCGACGCTCGCGGTCGCGGATACGCAGAGTGAAGGAACGATCGGATTCCGCAGTGGCGCGATCGGCAGGGTCGGCAAAAAGCTCGTTGCTGCCGTTCAGCTCTTCAATGGTGGAATCGCCCTTTTGCTTGGCTTCATCCAGCATGGAGGTGAGCAGCTTTCGGAAATACTCGATGTCTTTTTGATCCATGTTCCTCTCCGTCTTCCCTCTGCCTGTGCGGGGCAGCTCTGGGGAAGAACTAGTGTCTATTGAATAGGACACTATACGTTTTCTGATGGACTTTGTAAAGGCTCGGCGTCCGCTGTCGCCGGTTCGCCGTTGTCAGCGGCCATTTTGCGCCGTGCTTCCTTACGGGCAAGGCGGGCCTGTTCCAGGGCCTGAATGCGCAGGCGCTGTTCCTCGCGAATTTCTTCTCTGGCGGGTTCCCACAGGGGTTCCTGCCAGCCCGTGTCGCGGCTGGGTTCGATGGGGCCGCGCCAGATTTCCCGTCCGTCAGGCGTCTGGGCTCGTCCAAAAACTGTTTCGCCGCGCTGGGCCGCGGCGGTGGCTTTGCCCGCGTAGGAAGCCGTCAGGGCGGCGGCGTCGGCCAGCACGTCCGCGGGCCAGGAGGCGCCGCAGCGGGCCACGGCCACAGGGCCCGGCAGACCGGCAAGCCCCACGCGCGCGTCGCCGTCCCGCAGGGCGGCGGCCAGCGCTTCATTATCGCGCACGTTGCGGCCCATGCTCAGCCAGAAGCGGCGTCCGTGGCGTTCCAGCCAGAACTGCCGCCCCAGATTGGCAAGGTGAAAATCAGCGGCCACGGGATGCGGCATATCCCGCAGTACCGGCCAGTAGCGGCGGGCGTTTTCCTTTTCGGTAAGGCGGCAGCCGCCGCCGGGCGTGGGGATGCGCGTCAGTCGGAATTTTTCGGCCAGCGCCAGTTGATCCTTGCGTCCGCGTCCGCTGATGCCCAGCAGGCGCGACCGATCCACGAAGCCTTCTTCCTCGGCGGGAATGGGAGGCAGGTGCAGGGCGCTCAGCGGGCGCAGGAGCACGTCTTCCACGCCGGCGTCGCGGCGAATGACGTTGAGCGCGTCCCGACGCTGCGACATGGGACGCTGCCCCAGCACTTCGCCGGTGGCGATGACGCGCGCTCCCAGCCGTTCCATATGACGGCGGGCATGACGCAGCAGCAGAATCTTGCAGTCCATACAGGGGTTGAGCACCTTGCCGAACTGATGTTCAGGACGACGACGCAGCAGATCGCAGAAGTCCTCCCCCACGTCGATAGCCTCGATTTCCAGCCGGTAGGTACGCTGCCAGTAGCCTATGGCGCCGGGGTCTCCGAAGAAAGGGGAATAAAAATGCAGGCAGCGCACGCGCAGCCCCTGTTCTTCCAGCAGCTTCGCGGCCAGTATGCTGTCCAGGCCGCCGGAAAAGAGCACGACGGCGTCGGCTTCCGGGCGGGCGATGGTCTTCTCGTTCTCTTTCATAGCCCGCACTTCTACGAAAAGGGCGGGCGCTTGGCAAGATGCCCCTTTTTTGATATGAATTCCTGTTAAGAAGAATTATCATTGCTGGCCGCCGCAGAGAGCCGCGCGGGAGCCTCTTTCCGGGGCGTTTCCGGGCTGTTGCCTTGAGGTGACGCCTTTGGTATGTTGCGGCCCCCAACAGAGATGGAGCGTTCTGTCTTTGGAATTTGAAACGCAACGCGTTTCAAACTGAAAATGCTCCAGAGCGTTTTGCCCTTGGAAAGGGCGGAACGCGAGGCGGCGGCACAGCGCCGCCCGGCCCAAAGTGAGCGGAAAAACCGCGTTTTTCCGCGAAACGACAGGCCGTATGGTTTGAAACGCACAGCGTTTCAAACTGAAAATGCTCTAGAGAACTCGCGCTTGCAGCGCCTGCCAGTGGAGAATTGTCATGGCCAAGAAACCGGCCCTTTCCCCCGAAGATGCCCGCGCCGAAGCGCTCAATACGGCCCTGTCCACCATTGAGCGCAAATATGGCAAGGGCGCCGTCATGAAGCTTTCGGACGATGCGCACGTCAACATTTCCGTCATTCCCACCGGCTCCATTGGTCTGGACCTGGCCCTGGGCGTGGGCGGCATTCCCCGCGGGCGCATTACGGAGATTTTCGGCCCCGAATCTTCGGGTAAAACGACGCTTACCCTGCATATCATTGCCGAATGCCAGAAAATGGGCGGCACCTGCGCCTTTGTGGACGCCGAACACGCTCTGGACGTGACCTATGCCGCCCGGCTCGGCGTGAATACCGACGAGCTGCTCATTTCCCAGCCGGACTACGGCGAGCAGGCGCTCGACATTGCCGACATGCTGGTGCGTTCCGGGGCGGTGGATCTTGTGGTTGTAGACTCCGTGGCCGCGCTCATTCCTCAGGCGGAACTGGAGGGCGATCTGGGCGAATCGCAGGTGGGCGGCCATGCCCGTCTGATGTCCCACGCCATGCGCCGCCTGACCGGCACCATTCACAAGTCCCGCACGTCGGTTATCTTCATCAACCAGATTCGTATGAAGATCGGCGTTACGGGCTACGGCAGCCCGGAAACCACCACGGGCGGCAATGCGCTCAAGTTCTATTCCTCCGTGCGCATGGACATCCGGCGTATCCAGACCCTCAAGGACAAGGAAGAGTCCTTCGGTTCGCGGACGCGGGTGCGCGTGGTCAAGAACAAGGTTGCGCCGCCGTTCCGCAGCGCAACGTTCGATATCCTCTACGGGCAGGGCATTTCCCGCGCCGGCGAGCTCATTGATCTTGGTCTTGACGCGAAGATTATCGAGCAGAGCGGTTCGTGGTTTGCGTTCGGCTCTGAAAAGCTGGGACAGGGACGCGAAAAGGTCCGCGCGCTGCTGGAAGAGGACGCCGAACTGCGTCGCCGCATCGAGGCGAAAGTCGTTGAATTTCTGGGCATGCATCCCAACGAATTTGTGCCCACGGCCGAGGATATCGAGGAAGACAAGGGCGAGCTCGAACCTTTGGACGAGTAGGCCCGTCTCTCCTTGTGACGACGTTGCCGCGCGAAAGAGCGACGGCGTCGCGGCCGTTGTCTTTTTGCGAACGGGCGGCGGAAACGCCGTCCGTTCTTGCCGTCAATAACCCGATTCCGCATGCAGGCCGTTTGTCGGCCATGCGCCAAACAGGCGCGGAGGCCCCGCCGCCCCGCCGCCCCGCAGGAGCCTCTCATGCTCACCGCCAAGGAAATTCGTCAGAAATATCTCCAGTTCTTCGCCCGTCACGGGCACGACATTCTGCCCTCCGGTCCGCTGATTCCCCCCAACGATCCCACGCTGCTGTTCACCAACGCGGGCATGGTGCAGTTCAAGAAGTTTTTTCTTGGCGAAGAGCAGCGCGCCGTGCCGCGCGTGACGACCTCGCAGAAGTGCCTGCGCGTTTCCGGCAAGCATAACGACCTTGAAAACGTGGGCCGCACGGCTCGCCACCATACTTTCTTCGAGATGCTGGGCAACTTTTCCTTCGGCGACTACTTCAAGCGCGAAGCCATCACCTGGGCCTGGGCGTTCGTGACCGAGGAACTGGGCCTGCCCAAGGACAAGCTCTGGGTGACGGTGTTCCGCGAGGACGACGAGGCCGCGCAGATCTGGCAGGAAGTGGCGGGGCTCGATCCTTCCCGCATCGTGCGCATGGGCGAAAAGGACAACTTCTGGACCATGGGCGATACCGGCCCCTGCGGTCCCTGCTCGGAAATTTACATCGATCAGGGCGAAGACATGGCCTGCGGCCCTGACTGCGGCATCGGCAAATGCGACTGTGACCGCTTCCTCGAAATCTGGAATCTTGTGTTCACTCAGTTCGATCAGCATGCCGACGGCACGCGGGATCGTCTGGCCCGTCCCAATATCGATACCGGTATGGGGCTGGAGCGCATCGCGGCCGTCTGTCAGGGCAAGCGTTCCAACTTTGATTGCGATCTCTTTCAGGACATCATCCAGTACGCGGCCGAGCTGGCGGGCGTGAAATATTCGTTCAGCGCGCCCGACACCAACGACGTGGACACGGCGCTGCGCGTCATTGCCGACCATGCTCGCGCGGCGGCCTTCCTCATTGCCGACGGCACGCTGCCCTCCAACGAAAGCCGCGGCTACGTGCTGCGCCGTCTGATTCGCCGTGCCCTGCGCTTTGCCACGCTCATGGGCGTGCACGAGCCTTTCCTGTACAAGGTGGCCCGCAAGGTGACGGAAGTCATGGGCGAGGCCTATCCCGAACTGGTGGAACACGCCGACTTCATTGCCCGCGCCGTGCGCGAGGAAGAGCAGCGTTTCTCCCAGACCCTCGACAAGGGGCTGGAAATGCTGGAAGAGGAACTCGCCGCTCTGGAGAAGAAGGGCGAACGCCGCATTGACGGCGCGTTTTGCTTCAAGCTGTCCGACACCTACGGCTTCCCGCTGGATATCGTCAGCGATGTGGCCGAAAAGCGCGGCTTCAGCGTGGATGCCGAGGGCTTTGAAGCCCACATGGCCGCCCAGCGTACCCGCGCCCGCGAAAGCCAGAAGAAAACCGGCCTGCTGGGTAAGGAAGAAGGCGGCAGCGGCATCTTTGCCGCGCTGGCGGAAGACGGTCTGCAAAGCCGTTTCGTGGGCTACGGACAGACCGAAGCCCGCGGCCGGATTGTGGCCCTGCTGGATGAAAGCGGCGCGCAGGTGGAAGAACTGACGGGCAAGGGCTACGTGGTCGCCAGTCAGACCCCCTTCTACGGCGAGTCCGGCGGTCAGGCCGGGGATACGGGCGTTATTGCCGGTCCTGACGGCGTTGCCGACGTGACCGATACCATCAAGCCTGTGCCGAGCCTTATTGTGCACTGCGTCAGCCTTACGTCGGGCGCGCTGCGTCTTGATCAGGAAGCGCTCTTTACCGTCCATGCCGATGAGCGCCTCGCCACGGCCCGCAATCACAGCTGCACGCATCTGCTGCACGCCGCCCTGCGCAATGTGCTCGGCACGCACGTCAAGCAGGCCGGTTCGCTGGTGACGCCCCAGCGTCTGCGTTTCGACTTCTCGCATATTGCGGCTCTGACGCCCGAAGAACTGGCTGCCGTCGAGCGGCAGGTCAACGCGGCCATCATGGCGGACCTGCCCGTGCAGTGCCGGGAAATGCACATTGACGAAGCCCGCAAGCTGGGCGCGATGGCCCTGTTCGGGGAAAAGTACGGCGACGTTGTGCGCGTGGTGAACATGGGCGAAGGCGCGGAGCAGTTCTCGCTGGAACTGTGCGGCGGCACTCATCTTGCCCGCACCGGGCAGGCCGGCTGCCTGCGCATTGTGTCCGAAAGCGGCGTGGCCGCCGGCGTGCGCCGCATCGAGGCCGTTACCGGCTGGAATGCGCTGGCCCTGGCCGATGAGGAGCGGACGACCCTGCATGAACTGGCCGGTCTGCTCAAGACCAAGCCCGATCAGCTTGCCGAGCGCGTCAAGGCGCTTCAGTCTGATGTGAAGAAGCTGCGCAAGGCTTCCGAGAAGGCGTCCGCATCGCCGACGTCGGGCGCGGATATTGTGGCCGCAGCGACGGAAATCAACGGTATCAAGGTCGCCACGGCCGCCCTGCCGGGCGTTTCCGGCAAGGCTTTGCCCGATCTTATGGACGACGTGCGCTCGCGCATGCCTTCCGGCGTGGCCTGCCTTGCCGGTATTGAAGGCGACAAGGTGAGTCTTGTTCTCTACGTTTCCAAGGATTTGCACGACCGCTTCACGGCTCCGGCCCTGATTAAGGACGTGGCCGCGCCCTGCGGCGGTTCCGGCGGCGGTCGCCCGGATCTGGCCCGTGCGGGCGGCAGCAAGCCTGACGCCGTGGAAGAAGCCTTTGCCGTTCTGCGGGCCCGCATCGGCGGCTAAACCTTTCGTACGCCCTGCATAAGGGCGGCGACGGACGCCGGGCGTTCCCGTCAGGGGAAAGCCGCTTCGGGCGTTCCTGTTGTGTTGCCATGCCGCGGAAAGGGCGCGTCCTTTTCCGCGGTTCCCTCAGCCTGCCTTCGACGCGCATATGAAACCGGGCGCGTCCGAGGCACAGTGTAAGGATAAACGATGATCGGCATTTCCAAGCTTTACTGCGGGCAGGTCGAGCCCTCCGACGCGCTGCGTTACGGTCGGCATTCCGGCCAGCTCCCGTCTCACCTTCTCCAGTTCTCCAAGGACAAGAAACCGGTCGTGGTCTGGAATATGACCCGCCGTTGCAATCTCAAGTGCGTGCATTGCTATGCGCAGGCCGTGGAAGAGGATGGTCGCGATCAGATTTCCACCGAAAAGGCCAAGGAAATGATCGACGATCTGGCGGCCTACGGCGCGCCGGTGATGCTTTTCTCCGGCGGCGAGCCGCTGGTGCGCAAGGATCTTGTGGAACTGGCCAGCCATGCCACCAGCAAGGGCATGCGCGCCGTCATTTCCACCAACGGCACTCTGATCACCAAGGAAAAGGCCCGCGAGCTCAAGCAGGTGGGTCTGTCCTACGTGGGCATTTCCCTCGACGGTCTGGAGCCGGTGCACGACCATTTCCGCGGCGTTCCCGGCGCCTTTAAGAAGGCGCTGGAAGGCATCGCCAACTGTCAGGCCGAAGGGCTGAAGGTCGGCCTGCGCTTTACCATCAACAAGCGCAACGTTGCCGAAATCCCCGGTATCTTCCAGCTGCTGCGCGATCTGGAAGTGCCCCGCGCCTGCTTCTATCACCTTGTGTATTCCGGTCGCGGTTCCGAGCTGATCAAGGAAGACCTTGATCATGCCGAAACCAGGGCGGTGCTCGATCTGATCATGGACGAGACGCGCGCCTGCTTCGATGCGGGCAAGCCCAAGGAAATTCTGACCGTGGACAACCATGCGGACGGGCCTTATGTCTGGATGCGTCTGAAGAAGGAAGATCCCAAGCGCGCCGAGGAAGTGTTCGAGCTGCTGCAATTCAACGAAGGCAACAACTCCGGGCGCGGCATCGGCTGCATTTCCTGGGATGGACAGGTGCACGCCGATCAGTTCTGGCGCAACCATACCTTCGGCAATGTGCTGGAGCGTCCTTTCTCGGAAATCTGGGACGATCCTTCCATCGAGCTGCTGCACAAGCTCAAGGATAAGAAAGCCCATGTGGGCGGCCGTTGCGCCAAGTGCCGCTATCTCTCCATCTGCGGCGGCAACTTCCGCGCCCGTGCCGAAGCCTACTACGGCGATATCTGGGCCCAGGACCCCGCCTGCTATCTGACCGATGAGGAAATCGGGCTGTAATTGCGGGGTAGAGCGTTTTGCCTTTGAAAAGGGTAAAACGCGAGGCGGCGGCACAGCGCCCCGCCCGGCCCAAAGTGAATAGCTCTGTTTTGAGGGGGAAGGAGGGGCCTTGCGTTGCTGCGGAAGGGATTCTCCTTCCCCCTTTGAACTGGACCTGTCAACATTAAATCGTTCTTCTGGGGGGAAGGAACCCCCCTTGGCTAGCGCGCAAGGGGGCGTTTCCTTCCCCCCAGACCCCCCATCCTTCCCCCAACGCGCTTTTTTAGAGCGTTTTGCCCTTGAAAATGGCGAGCCATAAGGCGGCGGACAGCGTCGCCCGGCCCGAATTTGGCGGAAAAACAGCATTTTTTTGTAAAATGGCAGGCCGTATGGTTTGAAATGCGCAGCATTTCAAACTGAAAATGCTCTAGAGCGTTTCAACTTTGAAAAAGGGGAAATGCGAGGCGGCGGCACAGCGCCGCCCGGCCCAAAGTGAGCGGAAAAACCGCGTTTTTCCGCGAAACGACAGGCCGTATGGTTTGAAACGCGCAGCGTTTCAAACTGAAAATGCTCTAGTGATGACCCACATCGGAGAAAGGGACGGGCCCCTTCTCCGGCCGGAACAGGACATTAAACGACAGAGGTTCTCATGCTGCGTGATTTTCATCGTGGTCGTCGTCTGCGTCAATCGCCGGAACTGCGCGCGCTGGTGCGCGATACGCCGCCGCTGCTGGCAGAAGATTTGATCATGCCTTATTTTGTGGTGGAAACGGACGACAGCCATTTCCGCAAGGAAATTTCCGCCATGCCCGGCCAGTATCAGCTCTCGCTGGACGAACTGGAAAAACAGGTGGAAAAGGCCGTGGACATGGGCCTGACCTCCGTGATCCTCTTCGGTATCCCGGCCGTCAAGGACGAAAAGGCCAGCGGGGCCTATGCCGAGAACGGCATTGTGCAGCAGGCAACGCGCCGTCTGCGCAAGCGTTTCCCCCGTCTGGTCATCATGACCGACGTGTGCCTGTGCGAGTACATGAGCCACGGCCACTGCGGCATTCTTACGCCCGAAGGCCGGGTGCTCAATGATCCTACGCTGGAGCTGCTGGCCAAGACGGCGGTAAGCCAGGTTGAGGCCGGCGCGGACGTGGTGGCCCCGTCCGACATGATGGACGGCCGCGTGGCCGCCATCCGCGAAGCGCTGGATCTGGCCGGGCATGTGATGACGCCCATCATGAGCTATGCCGTCAAGTATGCTTCGGCCTATTACGGCCCGTTCCGCGAGGCGGCGGAATCCGCGCCGTCCTGCGGCGATCGCAAGGCCTATCAGATGGACCCCGGCAACTGGCGCGAAGCCGTGCTGGAAGCCTGCGCCGATGTTATCGAAGAAGGGGCGGACGCGCTGATCGTCAAGCCCGCCGGGCCCTATGCCGACATTATCCGCCTTGTGCGCGAAAATGTGGACGTGCCCCTGTGCGCCTATCAGGTCAGCGGTGAATACGCCATGATCCGCGCCGCGGGGATGAACGGCTGGATTGACGAGCAGGCCGTAATGCTGGAAAGCCTGCTGGGCCTCAAGCGCGCGGGCGCGAAGATGCTGATTACCTATTTCAGCGAAACCCTGCTGGAAAAGGGGCTGGTGCGCTGATGACGGAACATCCTCACAACACCGCAGGACATCCGGGCGGCCATCCGGGCGGGCATGATCCCCGCAAGGGGCATCCGGCCATGGGCGGCCCCCGGACGCTGGAAGACGGTTCTCCCGCCTGCAAGCTCATCGCCTGGGAAGTGACGCGCTCCTGCAATCTTGCCTGCAAGCATTGCCGGGCCGAGGCGCATCCCGAACCCTATCCCGGCGAGCTGTCCACCGAAGAGGCAAAGGCGCTGATCGACACCTTCCCGCAGGTAGGCAAGCCCATCATCATCTTTACCGGCGGCGATCCCATGATGCGTGCCGATGTCTATGATCTGATTGCCTACACGCATGCCAAGGGGCTTGTCTGCGCCTTTTCGCCCAATGGCACGCTGATTACGCCCGAAAATGCCCGTCGTCTCAAGGAGGCGGGCGTGGATCGCTGCTCCATCTCCATCGATGGCGCGGATGCCGCCAGCCATGACGCCTTCCGGGGCGTTCCCGGCGCTTTCGACGCCAGCATGCGGGGTATCGGCTACCTCAAGGAGGCCGGACTGCCCTTCCAGATCAACACGACCGTCACGCGCAACAATCTCCACAGTTTCAAGAAGATTTTTGAGCTGTGCGAGCGCATCGGCGCGGCGGCGTGGCATATCTTCCTGCTGGTGCCCATGGGCCGGGCGGCCGGGTTGGCCGATCAGGTCATCACCGCCGAGGAATACGAGGACGTGCTGCACTGGCTGTACGACTTCCGCAAGACGACCTCCATGCACCTGAAGGCAACCTGCGCCCCCCACTACTACCGCATTATGCGGCAGCGTGCCCATGAGGAGGGCGTGAGCGTTTCTCCGGCCACCTTCGGCATGGACGCCCTGACGCGCGGCTGTCTGGGCGGCACCGGCTTCTGCTTCATCAGCCATACGGGGCAGGTGCAGCCCTGCGGCTATCTGGAGCTGAATTGCGGCAATATCCGCGAGACGCCCTTCCCGGAAATCTGGCGCAACAGCGCCTATTTCAAGCAGTTCCGCGATCAGAAGTGCTATGAGGGCAAGTGCGGCGTGTGCGAGTTCCACAAGGTCTGCGGCGGGTGCCGCGCCCGTGCCTACAGCATGAGCGGCAACCATATGGCCCCGGAACCCCTGTGCACCTATCAGCCCCGCAAGGCGTAGGGGGCTTTTTTTACAGTGGATTACGGGGGGAAGGAAACCCCCTTGGCTGGCGCGCAAGGGTGTTTCCTTCCCCCCGTGCCCCCCATCCTTCCCCCAACGCGCTTTTATCTGGAGAATGGACGTTGCGGGAATGCCGCCGCTTTCCCTTCGGCAGCCGTCCCCCGGAAGAGCGGGAAAGCGCATGCGAGGGATGAAAATTTACCGAGGGATTTTTTAGAGTTTCTGTTTGAAGGCATATGGCCTGTTGGTTCGCGGAAAAACGCGGTTTTTCCGCTCACTTTGGACCGAGCGGCGCTGTCTGCGCCTCGCGTTTCACCTTTTTCAAAGTTGAAACGCTCTAAAGTGTAAATAAGTTAAATATATCAATATATTGATATATCTTTCTGAAAAGCGCGCTGGGGAAGGGATGGAGGGCATGGGGGAAGGATTACAAGAACGCCTTTCCTTCGGAAAGGCTGGGCCCTCTCGCGTTAGCAGAGGGGTTCCCCTTCCCCCAAACATCCCAAACGGTGGACGCAATCGAGCAAGGAGCCCGCACAATGATTGTACGCCTGTTGTCCGGCGGAATTGAGGGCGTGGACGCCTATCCGGTAGAGCTGGAGGTGGACTATACGCGGCAGGGGCTGCCTGCGTTCAGTCTGGTGGGACTTGCGGAAACGGCTGTGCGGGAAGCGCGGGAGCGGGTTTTTTCTGCCTTGCGCGCGGCGGCCTTTCGTCTGCCTCCGGCGCGGGTGACGGTCAATCTTGCGCCCGCCGGGCGACGCAAGAACGGCACAGCCTATGATTTGCCGCTGGCTATGGGGCTGCTGGCCGCGGCGGGGCTGTTGCCGCCCGATGCCGTGGGCGAGTATCTCATGGCCGGAGAGGTTTCGCTGTCCGGCGAACTCAGGCCCGTGCCGGGCATTCTGCCGCTGGCTATTCTGGCGCGCGAGCGGGGCGTGCGCGGTATCATCGTGCCGCCGGGCAATGCGGCGGAAGCGGCCGTTGTCCGGGGGCTGTCTGTGTTTGCTCCGGCCGGGCTGGCGCAGTGCGCCGCCTTTCTGGCCGGCGAAGTGACGCTGGAGCCCGTGTCGCCGACGCTGCCGGAGGACGAAGGGCCGGGCATGGCGCAGGATTACGCGGAAGTGAAGGGGCAGCAGGCCGCCAAGCGCGCGCTTGAGATAGCGGCGGCGGGCGGTCATAATATTTTGCTGATCGGCCCGCCCGGCAGCGGGAAGAGTATGCTGGCCCAGCGTCTGCCGACCATTCTCCCGTCGCTGGACTTTGAGGATGCGCTGGACGTGACCAGAGTGTACAGCGTGGCGGGGCTGCTGCGCCCCGGTCAGGGCCTGATGACGCGGCGTCCCTTCCGCTCGCCGCATCATACCGTGTCGGAAGTTGCGCTGGTCGGGGGCGGCGCATGGCCGCGTCCGGGTGAAGTTACGCTGGCGCACAGGGGCGTTTTGTTCCTGGACGAACTGCCGGAATACCGCAAAAGCGCGCTGGAAGTGCTGCGCCAGCCACTGGAAGACGGCCGTGTCTGCATTTCCCGCGCAAGTCAGAGCGTCGTCTATCCGGCGGACTGCATGCTGGTGGCGGCCATGAATCCCTGTCCGTGCGGGTATCTGGGCGATCCGACGCATGCCTGTACCTGCCGCCCGGAACAGCGGGAACGCTACCGGGCCAGATTATCCGGCCCGCTGCTGGATCGTATCGACGTGCATGTGGAAGTTCCGGCCGTGCCTTACGAGGCGTTGCGCGCCACAGGAGAAGGGGAGACATCGGCGGAAATTCGGGAGCGTGTGGCGGCAGCCCGACGCTTGCAACTGGAGCGTTACGCGGGGACGGCGGCCCGCTGCAACGCCGATCTTTCCGGCAGTCTGCTGGAACGCTGGTGTGCGCCGGATGCCGAAGGGCACGCCCTGCTGGAAAGCGCGGTGCAGCGTCTGGGACTTTCGGCGCGGGCGTACACGCGAGTGCTGCGTCTGGCGCGCACCATTGCGGATCTGGAAGCCGTGCGGGCGGGCAGCACCGAAACCCTGCCCCTGAAACTGCCGCATCTGGCTGAAGCCGTGGCCCTGCGCGTTCTGGACCGGCAGTGACGGCGCGTTGCATTGCTACCTGCTCTGGCGTACAAGCAGAAAGCGCGGCACGCCTGAACGGCGCGCCGTCCGACCCGAAGAGAACGGAAAAAATATGTTTTTTCCGCGAAACGACAGCCGTGTGGTTTGAAACGCAAAGCATTTCAAGCTGAAAATGCTCCAGGGGCAGGACTCATTTCAGATGTTCCACAAAATATGTCTTTCTTTACCCGTCAGATACTGTGCGCGGGTTTTGGGGAGGATGGGGGAGTTTGAGGGGGAAGGGACCCCTTTTTGCCGCAAGCAAAAGGGGTCCCTTCCCCCTCAAGGCAAAATATAATGAGTCCTGTTTGCCAGGGGCGCGCGGACATCCCGCAAACAATTTCGCACACTTTCCCGCAGGCGGAGGCAGCATGTCAGTAGTCATGGGTACGGCCGGACACATTGATCACGGCAAGACATCTCTGGTACGGGCGTTGACGGGTATCGACTGCGATCGGCTTGAGGAAGAGAAGCGGCGCGGCATCACCATTGAACTGGGCTTTGCCTGGGCCGTCATGCCGGACGGCGAGCGGCTCGGCATCGTGGACGTGCCCGGACATGAGCGCTTCGTCAAGAATATGGTGGCGGGCGCGTCCGGCGTGGATTTCGTGATGTTGGTCATTGCGGCGGATGAAGGCGTTATGCCGCAGACGCGCGAGCATCTGGAAATATGCTCGTTGCTCGGCATTCGGCGCGGTTTTGTGGCCCTGACCAAGATTGATATGGTCGATGCCGACTGGTTGGCGTTGGTCACGGAAGATGTGCGCCAGTTTGTGGCGGGGAGCTTTCTGGAAGGCGCGCCCATTTTTCCTGTGTCTGCGTCTACCGGCGAGGGGCTGGACGCGCTGAAAAAGTATATTTTCGACAGCGTGAAGAAAATGCCCACGCGGGACAGTTCGGATATTTTCCGTCTGCCTGTGGATCGGGTCTTTACGCTCAAGGGGCACGGCACGGTTGTGACCGGCACGGTGGCTTCCGGCGCTGTGGAGGCGGGCGAGGAAGTGTGCATTCAGCCGCAGGGCACGCTCAGTCGGGCCCGGAGTCTGCAATGTCACGGCGATCCCGCCGAAGTGGTGCGCACCGGACGTCGCTGCGCCATGAATGTGCAGGGCGTGGAAGTGGACGATATTCGCCGGGGTGATGTTATCTGCCGTCCGGGGACGCTGTTCCCTTCCCGTCGCTGGCTGGTCCGTCTGTCGAGTCTTACTTCTGCGCCCCGGCCGCTGCGTCAGCGGACGGAGGTGCATTTTCATCATGGCACGCGGGAATGCGCGGCGCGCGTGCGTTTTTATGACCGGGACAAACTTGCTCCCGGCGAAAGCTGCCTTGCCGAGCTGCGTTTTTCTGAAGATATGGTGGGTTTGTTCGGCGATCATTGCGTGTTGCGTGCGTATTCGCCGTTGCGCACGGTGGCGGGCGGCATTGTCGTTAGTCCCCTGCCGCCGGAACTGCGCGCCCGTGATCCGCAGCGGGCCGAAAAGCTGGACCTGCTGCACCGTCTGCCGGAACTGGCCGCGCCTGATTATTTAACGGCGCATACGGCGTCGGATCTGGTGGCGGCGGCGCTCGAGCTGGCAGGCGCCGCGGGGGCCGACGTGCCTCACCTTCAGGCGCTGACCGGACTGGGGGCGACGCCTCTGCAAAAATGTTTGCTGGATATGGCCTCGCGCGGCAAGGTGATCTGCTGGGATAAGGAAAGCCGTTCCTGGATAACGTCCCCGGCCCTGCAACAGTTGCTGGATGCCTGCGTGGCCCGCGCCGGACAGTGCCATACGAAAGATCCGCTCAAGCCCGCTGTCAGTCAGGGGGCCATTTGCGCCGGCTGGAGCGCCGGTCTGCCGCCGCGACTGGTGCAGAAGGTTCTGGAGCTGGCTCTGAAGAAGGAGCTGCTTGTTCGGGAAGGGGACGGTCTGCGTCTGCCTTCGCACAAGGTCAGCCTTGGCAGCGACGCGGAACGTCTGCGGACCGCATTGCTGGAGGCGCACGACAAGGCGGGCATGACGCCGCCTAATCTCAAGGATGTTCTGGAGCAGATCGAGGCGACGGAAAAGCAGGCCGCGCCGGTGCTGCGGCTGCTGTGCGAGGAAAAGCGCCTTGTGCGGCTCAAGGACGGGTTGTATTGCTCGCGGGCGGCCGTGGACGAGATTCTGGACAAGGTGCGGGCATGGTTTGCGGATCATGACGATCTGGACGTGGCTGGCCTCAAGACTCTGCTGGGCCTGTCGCGCAAGTACCTGATAGCCCTGCTGGAATATATGGACAGAGAAAAGATTACCGTGCGCGTCGGCGACAAGAGGCAATATCGCGGCCGTTAGAGCCTGTTACCACTATTCGTAAGTTGTTTGGGGGGAAGGGAAACCCCTCTGCTAGCGCGAGAGGTGTTTCCCTTCCCCCAAGCCCCCCATCCCTTCCCCAGCGCGCTTTTATCGGGGAAAAGTCAGGAATACGAGGCGACCCCGCCTCCAAAGACAAGTGGCGTGCGTACTGCCTGTTTATTCTATCTATTGAAATTGTTTGTAAAATTGTGTTAACAGCCCTTGGAGCATGTTGTCTTTGAAAAAGGCAGAATGCGAGGTTGCAGCGCAGCGCCGCCCGGTCCGAAGCGGGCGGGAAAGCCGCGTTTTTTTCGCGAAACGACGGGCCGTATGGTTTGAGAGTTTTTCCAGTAAAAAAGAGGAACGCCTCCCGTGGGCGCTCCTCTTTTTTGTTCGCGCAAAAATTCTTTTTCGCAATACAGTTGCCGTAGCCCCTTTTATGGGCGTATGAGAAAGAAAAGTATTCGGGAGGGCGCGGCCTCCGGGACGCGCCCCATGAGCGCTTTACCTTTGAAAAAAAAGGTAAAACGCGGGGCGGCGGCACCGCGCCGCACGGTCCGAACTGAGCGGAAAAACAGCGTTTTTCCCGCGAAACGACAGGCCGTATGTTTGAAACGCGCAGCGTTTCGAACTGAAAATGCTCATGAAGCGGCGCTCGATTTCTGCCCTTCCTTCGCAGCAACATTCAAGGAGCAATCGTATGTCGAAAAAGATTCTGGTTGTCGGTGGTGTCGCGCTTGGTCCCAAGGCTGCCTGCCGCTGCAAGCGGCTTATGCCGGACGCCGAGATTACGCTTGTGGATGAAAACGAATTCATTTCTTACGGCGGTTGCGGCATTCCGTATTTCGTATCCGGCGAGATCAACAATATCGACGACCTGCGCTCCACGCCTTACCATACGGTGCGCGATCCCGAATTTTTCCGCAAGATGAAGGGTTTCACCGTGCGCACCCGTACGCGGGCTCTGGCCATTGACCGGGCCGGCAAGACCCTGCTTGTCAAGGACCTGACCACCGGCAAGGAAGAAAAACTGCCGTATGACAAGCTGGTGCTGGCGACCGGCGCCACGCCGCGCATGCCTCCTGTGCCCGGCCATGATCTGGCCAACGTGCTTTCCCTGACCCGTCTGGAAGCCGCGGACGCCATCCGCTCCGCCTGCCAGGCCGGCAAGGTGACGGATGCCGTCATCGTGGGCGGGGGCTTCATCGGTCTGGAAGCCGCCGTGGCGCTGGCCGACATGTGGGGCGTCAAGGTGCGCGTGGTGGAAATGATGGATCAGATTCTGCCCGGCGTGCTGTCGCATGGTCTGGCGCAGATGGCCGCCCAGGACTGCCGCGCCCACGGAGTCGAGGTGTTCACCTCCGAAAAGGTGGAGCGTCTGGAAGGGCAGGACGGCGCTGTTGCCAAGGTTGTGACGGATAAGCGCGAAATCCCGGCGCAGCTCGTCATTTTCGCCGCCGGCTTCATCCCCAACGGCCAGCTGGCCAAGGACGCCGGGCTGGATGTGGCTCCTTTCGGGGCCATCATGGTGGACGAGCATATGCGCACCACGGATCCCGACATCTATGCGGGCGGGGACTGCGTGGCCATCACCAACCTGATCACCGGCAAGCCCGGCTATCTGCCGCTGGGCAGCATGGCCAACCGTCAGGGCCGCATCATCGGCACCAATCTGGCCGGCGGCAACGAGACCTTCCCCGGCTTTGTGGGCAGCTGGGCTGTCAAGCTCTTTGACATGTCGTTCTGCGGCGCGGGCCTGACCGTGGAACGGGCGCGCAAGGAAGGCTTTGACGCCATCGCCGTCAGCGTGGAACAGCTGGACAAGGCGCATTTCTATCCCGACAAGAAAATGATGTCGCTGGAGCTGGTCGTGGATAAGCCCAGCCGCCGCGTGCTGGGCATTCAGGGCGCGTGCGAAAACGGCGATTCCGTCAAGGCGCGCACCGATATGGTGGCCGCCCTGCTGCAGCACGGCAAGCCGACCGTGGCCGATATCTGCACGCTGGAAGCCGCCTATGCGCCGCCCTTTGCCGCGGCTATGGACGTGATCAACGTGGTGGGCAACGTAGCCGAAAACGTGCTGGAAGGCCGCTTCACCCCGGTGACCGCCGAAGAATTCATGGACCTGTGGCAGAAGCGCGACGATAATCACATCTTCTTCATTGACGCTCGTCCCGCCAAGGCCGGGCAGGCCGTACAGGCCGAGCATCCCGAATGGCATTCCATCCCGCTGGAAGATGTGGAAGCCCGCATTGGCGACGTGCCGCAGGATCGCAAGGTGGCCGTCATCTGCAATACGGGTCTGCGCGCCTATGACGTGGTGCTGACCCTTGCCCGCCACGGCATCACCGACGTGGTGAACTCCGAAGGCGGCATGCAGGCCGTGCTCAAGATGGGCATGAAGCCGTAGGCATCCTTTTTTTGACAGACAACAGCGCCGGGGCGTGAAAATGCTCCGGCGTTTCTGTTTTTCAGAGCGTTTTGTCTCTGGAAGAGGCTCAGCGCGGCCCGGCCCGAATCGAGCGGAAAAGCCGCGTTTTTCCGCGAAACGACAGGTTGTATGGTTTGAAATACGGAACGTTTCAAACTGAAAATGCTCCGCCCAGAGAGATGGAAAATTTTTTGCGGTCGATCCGCTATGTGAAAAAAATGGTTAGAGCCGTTTCAGCAGGAAAATACCCGTCGTTGCCCGCGCAAAGTTATTGCCATTTTCGGCGCTTCTTGGTAGGGGCCGATCAGCGGGCGGAAAATTTTTTCGGCAGAACGGCCATCTTCTGACTGTTCAAACAACCAGTTTTATGCTAAGAGCCCCCTATCGCCGCAGGGAAGGGCGTAACAGGCCGCCGCGCGGGTCGCGTTCCGCCGCCGGATTCGCCTTCCCCGCAACGTTCATGCCGCCCGCAGGTCCCGCGGAGCCCGGCTTCGCGGCTTTGCGACATGAACTTTTGCAGAAAAACAGGCGCGCTTGACGCGCAAGGAGGATCCAATGGCGAAAATGAAAACCATGGACGGCAATAACGCCGCCGCGCATATTGCCTACGCCCTGTCCGATACCGCCGCCATTTACCCCATCACCCCTTCGTCCGTCATGGGCGAAGTGATGGACGAAATGGCCGCCAAGGGCGTGAAGAACCTGATGGGCCAGACCGTCAACGTGCGTGAAATGCAGTCGGAAGCCGGCGCGGCCGGCGCCGTGCACGGCATGCTGTCCGGCGGCGCCCTGACCAGCACCTTCACGGCCTCTCAGGGCCTGCTGCTGATGATCCCGAACATGTACAAAATCGCCGGCGAACTGCTCCCCGGCGTGTTCCATGTGTCCGCCCGCGCTCTGGCGTCGCATGCCCTGTCCATCTTCGGCGACCATCAGGACGTTATGGCCTGCCGTCAGACCGGCTTCGCCTTCCTCTGCGCCAGCTCCGTTCAGGAAGCCATGGACATGGCCCTGGTGGCGCACCTCTCCGCCATTGATTCCAGCGTGCCCTTCTGCCACTTCTTCGACGGTTTCCGCACCTCCCACGAAGTGCAGAAGATCGAAGTCATCGACTACGAAGACATCCGCGGTCTGGTGAACTGGGAAAAGGTGGCCGAGTTCCGCTCTATGGCCATGAACCCCGAACATCCGCACATCCGCGGCACCGCTCAGAACCCCGACATTTACTTCCAGAACCGCGAAGCGAGCAACCTCTACTATGACGCCATTCCGGCCATCGTGCTGGAAAACATGAAGAAGGTTGCTTCCATCACCGGCCGCAAGCATCGCCTGTTCGACTACGTGGGCCATCCCGAAGCCGACCGCGTGATCGTGAGCATGGGTTCTTCCTGCGAAGTCATCGAAGAAACCGTGGATTACCTGAACAAGCAGGGCCAGCGCACCGGTCTGGTGAAAGTGCACCTGTTCCGTCCCTTCTCCGCCGAGCATCTGCTCCAGGCCATTCCCGCCACGGCCAACACCATCACCGTGCTTGACCGCACCAAGGAAGCCGGCTCCCTCGGCGAACCTCTGTATCAGGACGTGTGCACGGCCTTCATGGAAAAGGGCGAAGCCCCGACCATCGTGGGCGGCCGCTACGGCCTCGGTTCCAAGGACTTCACGCCCGGCATGGCCAAGGCCATCTATGACAACATGCTGGGTCTGCAGCCCAAGAATCACTTCACCGTGGGCATCAACGACGATGTGACCAACCTCTCCCTCGACGTGGAAGAGGAAATCGACACCGTGCCCGCCGGCACCGTGCAGTGCAAGTTCTTCGGCCTCGGCGCCGACGGCACCGTGGGCGCCAACAAGCAGGCCGTGAAGATCATCGGCGATAACACGGACATGTACGCCCAGGCGTACTTTGCCTACGACTCCAAGAAGTCCGGCGGCTTCACCGTGTCTCACCTGCGCTTCGGCAAGCAGCCCATCAAGTCCTCCTACCTCATCTCGCACGCCGACTACATCGCCTGCCACAAGGCGGCCTATGTGACCCAGTATGACGTGCTGGACGGCATCAAGGACGGCGGCACCTTCGTGCTGAACTCCAACTGGACGCTGGCCGACATGGAAAAGCACCTGCCTGCTTCCATGAAGCGCATCATCGCCCGCAAGCATCTGAAGTTCTACAATGTTGACGCCGTGAAGGTGGCTCAGGAAGTGGGCCTCGGCGGCCGCATCAACATGATCATGCAGACTGCCTTCTTCAAGCTCGCCAACGTCATCGACTTCCAGAAGGCCGTGGAACTGCTCAAGGAATCCATCAAGAAGACCTACGGCATGAAGGGCGACAAGATCGTCAATATGAACATTGCCGCGGTTGACAAGGGTATGGATGCCCTGACGGAAATTAAATACCCCGAATCCTGGGCCAACGCCACGGAAGGCGCCGTTGTCTGCCATTGCGACGACGACAGCTATATCTCCGACTACGTGCGTCCCATTCTGGCCCAGCGCGGCGACAAGCTGCCCGTGTCCGCCATGGAACCGGCCGGCTTCATGCCCCTCGGCACGGCCGCCTGTGAAAAGCGCGGCGTGGCTATCAACGTGCCCGAATGGAATGCCGAAAACTGCATCCAGTGCTGCCAGTGCTCCTTCGTGTGCCCCCATGCCACCATCCGTCCCGTGGTTGCCACGGCTGACGAACTGGAAGGCGCTCCGGCCAGCTTTGTGACGGCCGAAGCCAAGGGTAAGGAACTCAAGGACATGAAGTTCCGCATGCAGGTCTACGCCGAAGACTGCCTCGGCTGCGGCTCCTGTGTGGAAGTCTGCCCGACCAAGCCCGAAAAGCGCGCTCTGGTCATGAAGCCTCTGGAAACCCAGATCGAAGATCAGAAAGTCAATCTGGCCTTTGCTGAAGCCAACATCAGCCAGAAGGACGATCTGATGGATCGCGGCACCCTCAAGGGTTCGCAGCTCCAGCAGCCCCTGCACGAGTTCTCCGGCGCCTGCGCCGGCTGCGGCGAAACCCCCTATGTGAAGGTGCTGACCCAGCTCTTCGGCGAGCGCATGATTGTGGCCAACGCCACCGGCTGCTCCTCCATCTGGGGCGCTTCCTCGCCGACCACGCCTTACACCACCAACAAGGACGGCTTCGGTCCCGCCTGGGGCAACAGCCTGTTTGAAGACGCCGCCGAATACGGCTGCGGTCTCGGCCTTGCCTACAAGCAGCGCCGCGCCGGTCTGGCCCTTGCCGTGGAAAAGGCCCTCGCTCTGGAAGGCCTGTCCGAAGAGCTGAAGACCGCTCTGCAGGGCTGGCTGGATAACAAGGAAGACGCCGAAGGCTCCCGCAAGTACGGCGAAGACGTGCTTGCCCTGCTGGACGAAGTGCACGCCCTTGACTGCGGTCTTGCCCACGAACTGGCCGAAATGGCCGACCTCTTCACCAAGAAGAGCGTCTGGATCTTCGGCGGCGACGGCTGGGCCTATGATATCGGTTACGGCGGTCTGGACCATGTGCTGGCCTCCGGCGACGACATCAACGTGCTCGTGCTCGACACCGAAGTGTACTCCAACACCGGCGGTCAGGCCTCCAAGGCTACGCCGCTCGGCGCCATCGCCCAGTTTGCCGCTGCCGGTAAGCGCATCGGCAAGAAGGACCTCGGCCGTATGGCCATGAGCTACGGCTATGTGTATGTGGCCTCCATCTCCATGGGCGCCGACAAGCAGCAGGTGCTCAAGGCCTTCCGCGAAGCCGAAGCCTACAAGGGCCCCTCGCTGATCATCGCCTACGCTCCCTGCATCAACCAGGGCATCCGCAAGGGCATGGGCAAGAGCATGGAAGAAGGCAAGCTGGCCGTGGAAACCGGCTACTGGCCTCTGTACCGCTTCAACCCCGATCTGTCTCTGGAAGGCAAGAATCCCTTCCAGCTTGACAGCAAGGAGCCCAAGGAAGGCATTCAGGAGTTCATGGCCGGCGAAACCCGCTTCGCCGCTCTGGACAAGAAGGCCCCCGAAGTCTCCAAGCAGCTCAAGGAAGAACTGGCCAAGTCCTACAGCGAACGCTACAAGCTGTATAAGCAGCTGGCCGACCTGCCGCATCCCGGCAGCAACTAGGCCCATCGTTCCGTCGCCTGACGCGACGGGGCGTGTAAGCTGACACGCCTGCGGGGCGCGGCCGACAACGCCGCGCCCCGTTTTGCTCCGGAGCCCGTCGGCTCCCGACGAAGCCGACCCAGAGCATTTTCAGTTTGAAACGTGTTGCGTTTCAAACCATACGGCCTGTCGTTTCGCGGAAAAAACGCGGTTTTTCCGCTCTCTCTGGGCCGGGCGGCGCTGTGCCGCCGCCTCGCCTTTTACCTTTCTCAAAGGTAAAACGCTCTAAAACGCTTGCCGATGCCGGCAAGTTCAGGAGGAAATCATGACGAGATCCCTCTATATCACTGCCACAGGCCCGCGCACCGGCAAACGTGCCGTGGCCCTGGGCGCCATGCAGCTGCTGTCCAGCAGAATGCAGAATATTGCCATTTTCCGCCCCATCATCAATCAGCCGCTGCTTGACGACCGCGCGCCGGACATCGATCTCCTGCTCCAGCACTTCCAGCTCAAGCAGGACTACCGCGACACCTTCGCCTATACCTACGACGAAGTGCGCACCACCATCAATGAAGGCGACCGTAATCTCGTCATCGAAAACATCATCCGCAAATTCAAGGAACTGGAAGCCCGCTACGACTTCGTGCTGTGCGTGGGCACCGACTTTCTGGGCAAGGACCCGGTCTTTGAATTTGAACTGAACGCCGAGATCGCCTCCAACCTCGGCTGCCCCGTCATGCTGATTCAGAGCGGCGTGGAAAAGAGCACCGAGGAAATCCGCGATTCCCTCCAGCTCACCATGGACGCCCTCGAACCCCATAAGCTGGACGTGGTGGCTACCATCATCAACCGCGCCGGTCTTTCCCAGACCGATCTGGACGAGCTGCGCCAGCGCTTCTCCAAGGAAGGCCAGCCCGCTCTGATCTACGCCATTCCCGAAGAGCCCCTGCTGGGCCGCGCCACCATGCGCGACGTGCTGAAGGGCCTCGACGCCGAAGTGCTGTTCGGCGAGCGCAATCTGGATGCTCTGGTGGGCGAATACCTGATTGCCGCCATGCACGTGGACAACTTCCTGCCTTATCTCGCCAAGGATCAGCTCATTGTGTCGCCCGGCGACCGGACGGACATCCTGCTGGCCTCCATGGCGGCCCGTCTGTCCAGCAGCGAGCCGGACATTGCCGGCGTGCTGCTGACCGGCGGCCTGCGTCCCCCGAAGGAAGTCTGCCACATGATCGAGGGCATGGCCGGCGCCGCCCTGCCCGTGCTGCTCACCAAGGAGCACACCTACAAGACCATCAAGGCCCTGCAGGAAGTCTACGGCCTCATCGAGCCCACGGACACCCGCAAGATCAACACGGCGCTCGGCCTGTTCGAGCACTATGTCAACGGCAAGGAAGTCACCAAGCGCCTTGACGTGTCCCGCGCCGACCGCATGACGCCCATGATGTTCGAACTGAACCTCATCGAGCGCGCCAAACGCGCCAATATGCGCATCGTGCTGGCCGAAGGCGAAGAACCCCGTATTCTTCAGGCCGCCGACATCCTGCTGCGCCGCGAAGTGGCCCGGATCATCCTGCTCGGCAACGAGGACAAGATCCGCAAGACCGCTTCCGACCTGCATCTTGACGTGAGCAAGGCCACGATCATCGATCCCGCGACCTCGCCCAAGTTTGAAGAATACGCCGAAACCTATGCTGAACTGCGCAAGGCCAAGGGCGTGACCATCGAACGCGCCCGCGACGTCATGAGCGACGCCACCTATTTCGCCACCATGATGGTCAAGAAGGACGACGCCGACGGCATGGTTTCCGGCGCTGTCAACACCACGGCTCACACCATCCGCCCGGCCTTTGAGTTCATCAAGACCAAGCCCGGCTTCTCCGTGGTGTCTTCCGTCTTCCTGATGTGCCTCAAGGATCGCGTGCTGGCCTTCGGCGACTGCGCCGTGAATCCCAACCCCACCTCCCAGCAGCTGGCGGAAATCGCTCTGGCTTCGGCCCATACGGCCAAGGTCTTCGGCATTGATCCCCGCGTGGCCATGCTGTCCTACTCCACCGGCACTTCCGGCAAGGGCGCGGACGTGGATGTGGTGGTCGAAGCGACCAAGATTGCGCAGGAAAAGGCTCCCGAACTGGCGCTGGAAGGTCCTCTGCAGTACGACGCCGCCATCGATCCCACCGTGGCCAAGACCAAGCTGCCCGACAGCAAGGTGGCCGGTCAGGCGACTGTCTTCATCTTCCCCGACCTCAATACGGGCAACAACACCTACAAGGCCGTGCAGCGCGCCGCCAATGCCGTGGCCATCGGCCCGGTGCTGCAGGGCCTGAACAAGCCGGTGAACGACCTGTCGCGCGGCTGCACCGTGCCCGACATCGTGAACACCGTGGCCATTACGGCCATTCAGGCCGCGGCCGAAAAAAACTAGGCATTTCCTGCTGAAATGCCGGCACGGCGCGCAGCGCGTCGTGCGGGAGCCAAAACCGCGTTTTGGCGATTAAGCGCGAATCCAGCGGGGGGAGCCCCTCCCCCCGCTTTTCCCCTTTTTCGGGTCGCGCGGAATTTTTTGTTCCGGCCGGGCGCCTGCCCGGTCGCGCACTGTTTGCCTTGCGGGCAAATTCAGTGCATGATGCGGCGTCGCGCGCCGCACAAGGCGCGCCCCCATATTTTTCTGTTCAGCCGTGCCGCCGGGCGGCCTTCCGGGACGCGGAATGCGCGGGCGCAGGCAAATCATCCTGTTACGAGGTTTTCGCATGAAAGTTTTGGTCATCAATGCCGGTTCTTCCTCCTGCAAATATCAGCTGCTGGAAATGGACAATGAAAGCGTGCTGGCTTCCGGCCTTGCCGAGCGCATCGGCCAGGGCATGGGCTGCCTGACCCACAAGATCGCCCCTGACACCGACAAGGCCGAAAAGATTGTGAAGGAAGCGGCCTTCCCCACCCATGTGGAAGCCATGGAACTGGTCATCTCCCTGCTGACCGACCCCGAAAAGGGCGTCATCAAGGACAAGAGCGAAATCTTTGCTATCGGCCATCGCGTGCTCCACGGCGGCGAAGACATTACCCGCACCGTCAAGGTGGATGACAACGTCAAGAAGATCATCCGCGACAACTTCCTGCTTGGCCCCCTGCACAACCCCGCCAACCTGATGGGCATTGAAGTTGCCGAAAAGCTGTTCCCCGGCGTTCCGAACGTGGCCGTGTTCGATACGGAATTCGGCATGGGCATGCCGAAGGAAGCCTATATGTACGGCCTGCCCTACGAGCTGTATGAAGAGCTGAAGATTCGCCGCTACGGCTTCCACGGCACGTCTCACAAGTACATCGCCAAGAAGACGGCCGAATATCTGGGCAAGCCCCAGTCCGAGCTGCGTTCCATCACCATGCACCTCGGCAACGGCTCTTCCATGAGCTGCGTGAAAAACGGCGTCTGCTTCGACACCAGCATGGGCCTGACGCCTCTGGAAGGCCTGATCATGGGTACCCGCTGCGGTTCCATCGACCCCGCTATCGTGCCTTTCGTTATGGAAAAGAAGGGTCTTACCCCCGCTGAAGCCGACACTCTCATGAATAAGAAGTCCGGCCTGCTGGGCCTGTGCGGCTTCACCGACATGCGCGACGTGCACGCGGAAGTGGAAAAGGGCAACGAGCGCGCCGTCCTGGCCCTGAAGATGCTGGTCCGCTCCATCAAGAAGACGCTGGGCGCTTACTACTTCCTGCTCGACGGCCAGGTGGACGCCATGGTCTTCACCGCTGGCATCGGCGAAAACGACGATATCGTGCGCGAGCAGGTTTGCGCCGGTCTTGAGCATCTGGGTATCTTCATCGACAAGGAAGAAAACAGCACCCGCAAGCCCGGTGCGCGCACCATCTCCACGCCCGACAGCAAGGTGAAGGTGCTCATCATCCCCACCAACGAAGAACTGCAGATCGCTCAGGCCACGCTGGAAGTGCTGGGCAAGTAAGTTTCTGTCATGCCCCTGCCGGACGTCGTGCGCATTGCGCGACGCCCGGCAACCAAGGCACGGCTGCGCTACGGCGCTCCGTGCCTTTTTTAGTTTCTGTTAACGCCATCCGCAGCTTATTGGGGGAAGGGAAAGGACTTTTTATGTTTTATCTTGAGGGGGAAGGAACCCCTTTGCTCTGCTGTCGATGTCCGTAAGGCTCCTGCGTCGCCTAACGGACACGGCC
>CALVHG010000007.1 GCA_944327285.1 uncultured Desulfovibrio sp.
TTGCTGATTTTGGGGGAGGGGGACCCCTCTGCTGACGCGAGAGGGGTTTCCCCTCCCCCAAGCCCCTCCCCTCCCCAGAGCGCTTTTATCGGGAGAATAGCACGATGCGGAAACGCAAGGGCCTTCCCTGCGGTAACCGTCCCCCGGAAGTCCGCATGACAGCAACCCAACAGAAAAGCCCGCTATTTTGGCGGGCTTTTCTGTTGGGTACAGGATATTTCAGAGCAATTTCAGTTTGAAAGGCTGCGCATTTCAAACCATACGGCCTGTCGTTCGCGCGTGTTGCCTTTTTCAAAAGAGAAACGCTCTATTTCCAAAGACGCATAAAGGCACTTCCGGGAGACGAGCGGCACGAGGAAAGCGTCGGCGTTCCCGCAGCGTCGCGTTTTTCAGAATAAAACGCGCTGGGAAGGGGGCCTGGGGAAAAGATTTACAAGAACGCCTTTCCCCGCTTCGCTGCGGAAAGGCTGGGCCCTCTCGTGCCAGCAGAGGGTTTTTCCTTCCCCCAGTAATTAAATATCAAGCGCCGCGTGATAGCCCCAGTAAACGGCATTGGTGATGGTGGAGACGCGCGCGGCATCGCCGATGACCCGGACGAAGGGCGCGCCGTCCCGCAGCGCGTCCACGACATCAGAGCGGGAGCGCTGGCCCAGCGCGGCGATCACGGTTGTACCGGGCACAAGGAACTGCTTTCCGCTTTTGTCTTCGCACCAGATGCCGTCGGGGCGGACTTCCAGCCCCCGGCAGCCTATGTGCACTGTCGCATACTTCTCTATTTCCTGAAGCAACAGCGGACGATGGCGCACATTGGCATCCGGGGCGAGCTCATCCCGCATTTCCACCAGATGCACCTTTTTCCCTTCCTGCCCAAGATGGATGGCGCACTCGCATCCGGCCAGACCGCCGCCAAACACGACCACGTCATCCGTCACTCTGTTCTTTTCCAGATAGTAGTTGTTGACCACAACCACATTGTCGCCGCGCAGGCCGGGAATGGGCGGCAGCAGCGGACGAGACCCCACGGCGATGATCAGCGCGTCGGGCGATTCCCGATCCACATACTCGGCGTTCACCGTCGTGTTCAGCCTGATTTCCACGCCGGCCTTGCGAGCCAGCAGGGCATACGTACCTGCAAGCTGATACATTTCGTATTTAAAGGGTAAAGCCTGCTCGCTTTTCAGGATACCCCCCAGCTCGCCTTCCTTTTCGCACAGAATAACCTGATGTCCGCGCCGGGCGGCTGTCCAGGCCGCATACAGCCCGCCGGGACCGCCGCCCGCCACAAGCACTTTGCGACGCACAGGAGCGGGCGCAATCTCATGGCCTTCCAGCTCGCGCCCAATCAAGGGATTTACCGTGCAGCGGCGCGTAGCCGTAGCGGCGCGCTCGGCCATACAGGTAAAACAGCGCAAACAGCGAACAATCTCATTGTCGCGGTTGGCCATGACCTTTTCGGGAAGGAAGGGATCGGCCAGCAGAGCGCGCGCCATATAGACCACATCCGCTTTCCCTGACGCTATGATCTCTTCCATCTGTTCAGGATCATTGAGCCCGCCAATGGTCGCCACAGGGATGGAAACATGCTTCTTTATTTCCGCCGCCAGATACACGTTGCAGCCGTGTTCCTTGAACATGGAGGGATGCGTTATGCCAAAGCCGCGCTGATACGTTCCCGCAGAGACATGGAGCAGATCAACGCAGTCTTCCAGCTCTCGCGCGATGGCAACGCCGTCATCCAGCGTATAGCCCCCCTCAAAAAGTTCGGAACCGCTCATTCGGAATTCTATGGGAAAGGCGGGGCCCACGGCAGCGCGCACAGCCTGCAGCACTCGCCGGGCAAAACGACAGCGATTTTCCAGAGAGCCGCCGTACTCGTCCTTGCGATGATTGAACCACGGAGAAAGGAACTGATTGATCAGCCAGCCGTGCCCGCCATGAATCATAAGCATTTCAAACCCGGCGCGCTTTGCAAGGCCGGCTACGCGGCCGTAGGCGTCCACAATCTCGTCGATCATCTCGGACGAGAGCTCGCCCACTTCCACGCCGTCAGGCCGAACACAGGCGGACGGCCCCCACTGCGCCAGTCCGTGCTGGCGGGTCTTGTCCGTCATGTACGTGCCGGAATACATGCCGGAATGCGAAAGCTCCACGCTGGGAATGGCCCCGTGCCGCCGGATGGCGTCGGCCGTATAGGCAAAGGAGGCCAGGGAATTCAGAATGGACGTATCCAGATGATAGGCATGGCTGCCGTCCGTCTGCGGATGCACCATGCATTCGCTCACCGTCACGGCCGCAGCGCCGCCACGAGCGCGCAGCTCATAGAACGCCGTTGATTTGGGCCCGATGCAGCCGTCATTAGTGATGTCCGTACCGCCCATGGGAGCCGAGAACATACGATTGCGAAAGGTAACATTGCCGATAGTAAGCGGTGAGCACAAATGGGGAAAGGTGCGTTTCATGAAACATATTCTCCTTGCGGGAAAGAAAACGTCATGTACCTGCCGCAGCTGCGGCAGATAACAAAAGAAAAAAGAAAAGGAATACTTGTCCTGATCCGCAAAAGAATACCACGAAGCAGCGCGCTTTCAAAGTCCGCATGCCTGCCTGTACGGCGCTCCGGCAGGAATACGTTCTCTGCCTGCCGGACGACAGGTACACCATAACGGTGCTGAAAAACGGAAAGAATCCGGAGCGGCGGTATAAGAGCCTTTCACCTTTTTCAAAGTTAAAACGCTTCAGGGCCTGTTAATAGTAACTTTCTATTTATTTCAAATAAATAGGCTTGAGACAATACCTAACATAATCTTTGAAAGTCACTTGCCACATGGCCTGTCTCCCCCTTTGAAAAAGCGCGCTGGGGAAGGGATGGGGGGCTTGGGGGGAAGGGAAACCCCTCTCGCGCGAGCAGAGGGGTTTCCCTTCCCCCCAAACAACTTACGAATAGTTGTTAACACGCCCCAGAGCATCCGAAAAAAATAAGGGCACAGGCGCGCATGCCGCACGCCTGTGCCCTTACAGAATGAGTCAGTTACTATCAGCTCTTGGTGGTCTTTTTACGCGTTGTAGTCTTCGTTCCGGTCTTGCGCGTCGAAGAGCTCTTCGCCCCCGCAGCCTTTGTTCCGCTCTTGCCGCCGCTCTTGCTCCGGGCAGGCGCAGGAGCCGGAGCCTCAGCCTCGGAAGCGGCTGGCGCTTCCGGCGCGGCATCAGCGACAGGGGCCGTTTCGGCTTCGGGAGCAGCTTCCGTCACGGGGGTTTCTGCTGCGGGAGCGGCTTCGGAAGCCTGCGCCGCCGCTTCGGCGGGGGCCTCCTCCTTCGGAGACGTCTGCGGCGTCTCCTCCGCGGGAGGCGGCGTCGCCCCGGCGTCTCTGGCCGCGGCGTCATGATCGACCTCGGCGGCAACCTTCTCAGCCACCAGACCGGGCGTCAGGCCGCCTTCCTCCTGTTCAGGCTCGCTCTTGACTTCGGAAGCAGAGCTGAAGGCCTGAAGAAGTTCGGCAATAACCGCTTCCGTTGCAGGCACGGCAGGACGGGAAATAACGCCTTCGGGCTTGGGCAGAGGACGCGTCTGCGGCTTTTCGGGTTGCTCGCGCGCGCCAGCGGCATCGCGCGCCGCCTGTTCGGCAAGCTCCTTGCTCGGAGCCACGATTCTCGCGGCCTTTTCCGGCTTGCTCTCCGGTTCCGCGGCCTTCTTGACCGGCAGCGGAGCCTCGATAACGGTACCGTCGGGCTCGACCATGGACAGCGCGCGCACAGGGCACGCCTCCATGCAGGCGGTAATCTTCTTGCCGTTTTCCTCGCGCCAGGCATGGCACATGTCGCAGCGCACGGCTACTTCCCGGCGCGAACGCTGGGCCATGGTTTCGGCGTCCTCGCCGGACATATCGGGCATGCCGATAGTGTCCAGAGAAATAGTGCCGTAAGGACAGGCGGCTATGCACAGCTTGCAGGCTATGCACAGCTGCACGCGCATGGTGATGCGCCCGTCCTCTTCCTGCTGCAGGGCCCCGGTCGGGCAGATATTGCAGCAGGGCGCGGGGTTGCACTGATGGCAGCGCACCGTCGTGCGGAAACCTTCCGCTTTGACCACCTGCACGCGACTGACAAGCACGTCGCGGTGCTTCATGGCCTCCTTGAACGTCATGCCATGATGCGCGGCAATGCACGCCACTTCGCAGCGGCGGCAGGCACGGCATTTGTCGGGTATTACCTGAATATGCTCAATCATGCTTGTCCTCGTTTGCGGCCGTCGGCGTGTCGGACTCTTCTTCCGCCGTCACGTCAAGGCCCGTCATGGTCATGCCATGTCCGCCATGAAAGCGAAGGGCATCGCTCCCGCAGGCAGGGCAGACAAAACGCCGTTCGCACAATTCAAAGGCGGCGCCGCAATCCTCGCAGCGGCAGGGCAGAGGCTCCGTCGTTAAAAGGAGCTGCGCGCCTTCGGCAGGCGTACCTTCGGCCAGCAGTTCAAAGCAGGCCGTCAGGGTCTGCGGTTCCACACAGGAAAGCAGGCCCAGCGAACAGGTCAGGCGCGTAATGCTCACGGCTTTGCGCCCTGCCTGGGCATCACCCGCCGCCCGGCGGGCATCCACCTGCGCATTGTGCTCTTCCACCGCCCTGAAGGCGACGTTGAGCAAGCCCTGAACAAGGCTTGCCTCATGCATCGCCTAACGCTCCGTGCAGGAAACGCAGGGGTCGATGCTGTTGGTAATCAGAGCCACATCCGCCACGGCGCAATCCCGCATCATCACTCCCAGAGCCTCCCAGTTCATGTAGGAAGGCACGCGCCACTTGAGGCGTTCGGGCATATCGGTGCCGTTGGTGCGGATATAGTAGAAGACCTCGCCGCGCGGAGCCTCGCTGCGCGCACAGGCTTCGGCCACGTGAATCTGGCGCATGGGGGCGGTAACCGGACCGTCGGGCATGCGCGTGCAGCACTGCTCGATAATCCCGAACGACTCCATGACTTCATCCAGACGCACCATGGTGCGCGAATGGATGCAGCAGCCGTCGTACACAGGCACGTTAAAGTCCATATCCATATAGGCGGCATAGGGGGAATCTTTGCGCACGTCATGCGCGATGCCCGAACCGCGCGCCACAGGGCCGACGACGCCGAGCCGCACGGCATCGTCATGCGGCAGCAGACCGATGCCTTTTGTGCGCCCCAGCACCATGCTGTTGGTGGCGTAGATGTCGCGAATTTCCGCCACGGCGGGACGCATTTTTTCCACCTGCTGCCGAATGTAGGTCAGCAGCTCCGGCGACACGTCGCACTTGACGCCGCCGATGCAGTTGGAAGCCAGATTCATGCGGTTGCCGTACACGGTTTCCTTAACATCCTGCATCATTTCACGGACTTCCATGACATGCATGAACAGGGATTTAAAACCGATCACGTGCGCCTGAATGGCCGTGTTGAACAAATGCGAGGCCACGCGCTTGATTTCTTCCGCCAGCACGCGCAGATAGCGGGCGCGCACGGGAATCTCAATGCCCAGCACGTTTTCCACAGCCATACTGTAGGTAAAGGAATGGCTGTTGGAGCAGAGCGAGCAGACGCGCTCTGTCAACGTCGTGTTCTGAATCAAATTGCGCTGGGTGGCCATGGCTTCCATACCGCGATGCACATGACCGGAGGTCAGGCTCACATGGCGGATGGTTTCGCCGTCCACGTCAAGATGGAAATAGACAGGTTCCTCAAGAGCCACATGGACGGGGCCCAGAGGCATGCTGAAAGTCTGCGCGCTCATGCTTTGTCTCCCTTGCCGGCGAGAATGCGTTCCCACAAGTCCGTCGTGCAGGCGCCGTTCATCATGACGGACAACGGCACGGCCTGATTCAGAATGCCCGCATCCAGCTTTTCGTCGAGGAAGAGGCGGCGCGGATTAGGATGCTGCTCAACGCTGATCTTGAACAGCTCCATCATTTCACGTTCATGCCAGTCGGCATTGGCGAAAACAGGCGTGATGCTGGGCACTGCGGGCCGCTTGGGGTCCAGCACGGCCGTCAGATTGTACACGACCCCGCCCAGCTCGAAATGATAGCAGACTTCAGGCTGCATCTCGCCCATGTGGCGCACATTGTAGGGGGAGATCATGCACAGACGCGCCCCCTTTTCCTTAAGCAGCTGCGCGGCAGGCACCAGCGCGCCGGGTTCCACCAGCCGATACCAGTGATAGGCATTGCCGAAAGAATCCACGCTGTGATGCTCCGCCGCCACTTGCGCGGGCTCCGGTTTGGAGGCGTCTCCCAGCTTTACGCCGGGCGCGGCGCACAGGGCCGAAAGACCGTTCATCAGCTCGGCATCGCCGTGCAGAATATGCTGTTCTTCCATAAAAAACCTCATTTTCTCCCGTGCTAGGCCGTCGGCGCGGCCGAAGCGGGAGTTGCGGCGTCATCGTTGGCCGAAGCGCTCTTGCCGGGAGCTCCCGGCAGCTTGCAGGAGTTGCGCTTGGCATCTTCAATCTGCCGGCACTTGGGACACAAGGTGCGCAGCAGCTTGGGATCGAGTGAATCATCGTTGGCGTACAGGGCCTTGACCCGTTCCAGAGGCAGGGGACGCATCAGCGAACCGCAATGGCTGCACGGTTCGTAACGGATGATCTGCTGCTCGACCTTGTCGTATTTTTCTTCCGCCGCATGGGCGGAATGCCAGTTGTTGTCGATGGTAATGGCCCCCATGGGGCAATAGTGACGGCAGGAGGCGCACAGGCAACAGGCATTCTTCCAGACGGTAATCTTGAAGCCTGTGCCGTCTTCCAGCTGGCGGATATCAATGGCCCCCGCCGTGCAGGAGTTGCGACAGACGCCGCAGCCCATGCACAGATTAGGATTAATATGCACCTTGCCGCGCAGACGTTGCGGCGTGAAGGTTTCGCCCAGCGGGAAAGGGTCCGTGGACGGCCCCTGCATGAGATTGCGGAACAGAACCTTAAGGAATCCCGCCATGACTATCCCTCCAGACCCAGTTTTTTCAGCCAGATGGAGCGGGCCAACACCACGCCTTCCAGGATGGCCTGCGGACGCGGCGGGCAACCGGGCACGTTCACGTCCACGGGAATATAGCGATCAATGGGGCCTTCGATGGAGTAGCCCTCGCGGAATACCCCTCCGGAAATGGGACAAATGCCCACGGCCACCGTCACTTTCGGTTCGGGAATTTCATTCCAGACGGTCAGCACGCGATCCCGCACGCGGGCCGTCAGCGGGCCGGTAATCAGCACGATGTCGGCATGACGCGGGCTGCCGCAGTATTTGCAGCCGAGGCGCTCCACGTCGTAGCGGGGAATGCAGGCGGTCGTGGCCAGTTCCACGTCGCAGCCGTTGCAGGAGCCCGCATTAATGCGGAACAGCCACGGCGAACGCACCGACATTTTCTTGAGCCATGTATCCATGCTCACGGGAAGACCTCCTTACATCGCCCAGACCAGCACGAGGCTGATCAGCGCCAGAACCGTGGGAACCGTCACATAAAAACGGAAGGCCTGCTCAATGCGGAAACGCGCCGTCGCGGACTTCACGAACGTCACCGCAAGCAACATCAGCAGCAGACACTTGAGGCAGAACCACACCAGATTGAACAACCAGAAATCCCCGATGGTGCCGGGGAAGAACAGGGCGACGCCAAGCCCCAGCACGACAAAGCTCTTGAGCGCCGTGCCGATCTGGAACAGGGCCAGCAGGGGGCCGCCGTATTCCAGCAGGGGACCTTCGATGATTTCCGTTTCCGCCTCAGGAATATCAAAGGGAGCCACGCCCAGCGTGCCGGGCAGGAACATGAGATAGGCCACAAAAGCGGGAATCATGACGGGATTAAAGCCGATGGAGCCGTTCTCCAGCTGCCAGCCCACCACGTTGAGCAACGAGAATTCCGCTCCCGTGCCCACAGACTTACCCACCAGCATGGCCACGGCCAGCAGCACCATGAGCAACGGCGTTTCATAAGCCAGCATCATGAGCATTTCGCGCGAAAAGCCCACCGCGCCGAAGGGGGAGCTGGAAGCCGAGCCGCCCAGCATCATGGCAATGGCCGGGATGGGCAGGAGGTAGAACAGCACGAGCAAATCGCCCATGTTGAACAGCCCCTGAAACACGCCGGGCACAGGAATGAAGGCCGCGCAGACGGCCATGCCGGTAAAGCCCACCACCGGAGCCAGCAGGAAGGCGCTCTTGCAGGCTGTGCGGGGAATAAGCGTTTCCTTGGTCAGCAGTTTTGCCACATCCAGCCAGGGCTGCACCAGCGGCGGCCCCACGCGCCGCTGGAGGCGGGCCTCCACCCGGCGATCAATCCCCTTGAACAGCATTCCCACAGCCAGCGCAAAAACGCCTCCTGGGAAAATACACATATGCACAACGGCAAGCAGAATATCGCTCATGCCGATTTTCCTCCTCGTTCTCTGCCGATTCAGGAAGGAGCGCCGCCGAAAAAAAATTTTTTCCGGCCTGCCGCGGGGAGCCGCCGCGAGCGGCTCCCCGCGCTTCCCAAACTATCTTGCTATTGGACCGTACCGAGCAAAGCCCCTACCGTTCTTCGCGTTCAGGCGCCGGAAGACGCCGCTGCTCGTTGCCAGGGAAGAAGCGCATCACGCGCTCCAGCCCGGCATACATGCCGGCGGGATTCATGCGGCTGCTTGCCGTCTGCGGCGGCAGACCGCACATATGCACGTCAATTTCACGCAGGCGCACAAAGCGCTTGAGGAACCAGCAGCCGCCCGCGAAGGCCAGCGCCATCATGATGAACACGGCCGTCGCGTTCCACGCGCCCACGCCGCTCAAAACGCCGGACAGGCCCACGTCCAGCGTGGGCGCGCCGTATTCGGCCAGCACGGCATTGATGGGCGACAGCGCAAGACCGGGGAACACGCCCGTCAGCACGCAGCCCACGGCAAGCACAAACATGGGCAGGCGCATGGCAAAGGGAGCTTCCTTCACATCGTCCAGATGCTCGCCCGGCTGGCCGAGGAAGGCCGCATGCAGGAACTTGGCCACATAGGCCAGCGTCAGCACGCTGCCCACCAGCGAGAGCAGAGCCAGCACAGGCTGTCCGGCCTGCATAAGCGCATGGTAGATGAGCCACTTGGAGGTGAAGCCGCTGGTCGGCGGCACGCCGACCACGGACAGACCGGCAATGGCGAACATGCACAGCGTGAAGGGCATCTTGCGGCCGATGCCGCCGAGATCGTCCAGGCTGTCCTTATGCGTGGCAAACATGACGGCGCCGCAGACAAGGAAGAGCAGGTCCTTAAAAAACACATGGTTCACAAGGTGCAGCATGCCGCCCGCATAGCCGAGCACGCCGCCCGCCGCCACGGCCAGCACCATATAACCAATCTGGCTTACGGTGGAGTAGATGAAGACCAGCTTCACATTGCTGACAAGCAGCGCCTGAATAGCGGCCATGACGATGGTGATACCGCCAATCCACATGACTACGTCCGTGATGAGCGATATTTCTTCCAGCCCCAGCACCCGCGCCAGAGCCAGACCGCCGCCAATGAGCATAAAGAGCTTAATCAGACCAATGACGGCGCTCTTCAGCAGCACAGACGATATGTAGCCCGACACAGGCGTGGGCGCGAGCGCCGGGTGCATCTGCCAGTCAATGCGGAACGGCAGCTGGGCGGCCTTCATGACAAAGCCCACGGCCAGCAGCGCCATGCCGACCCACGCGGCCCACGGAGGCAGCACAGCCAGCAGTCCGTCGGGACGCAGCGCGGCAACGGCGGACAGAGGAGCCGCCGGTCCGATGACGCAGACGCCCACAAAGATGAAGCCCGCGCCGAGTACATTAAAGAAGAAGTACTTGAAGGCTTCGCGCAGACTGTCCCGATCGCCTTCATGAGCAATGGCGAGATAAAGCGTCCACGAGCTCATGATTTCCCAGAACAGGAAGAAGCTGAACAGGTAGGTGCTGGAGACCATACCGATCAGGCCGCCGCACATGGCCGTAAAGGCGGCATAGAAGCGCCACTGCGTGTGGCTGTGGCTCATGTAGCCCAGGGCGTAAATCATGTTGAGCGCGCCCACCAGCGGCACGATCAGCGCGAAGCAGTACGACAGGGTATCCAGATTAGAGCCTTCAAGCGCCACCAGCAGGGCCGTCACCAGCAGCACAAGCACGCTGGCCAGACCGGCCTTCACGGGGGACTTACGGAAGAACACAGGCAGCAGCGCGCCGAACACCGGCACGATAACATAGCATTCCCACGGAACCAGCACAGACTGGAATACGAGGAGTTCGCCGCCCAGCGTGTCGAAACAGGCCGAAGCCACGGGCGCCACCAGCAGCAGCGGCAGCTGCGGCGCAAGACCGGTCATCAGGCAGAGGAAGGCCAGCAGCCCCAGCGCAATCCGCATGCTGCCGGAAACTTCGCTCACCACCGGCAGATGCGCGGGGCGCTCCTCGAAGACCAGCGTTTTCAGAATGCGCGTATAGTAGACGACGCCCACCAGCGAACCGGCAAAGATCAGCGCGCCGAGCCAGATGTGATCCGCCTGCACCGCGGCCTGAATCATCAGATATTTGCTGAAGAAGGCCCCGAAAGGCGGCAGGCCCATGATGGAGACAAGGCCCACGGCCATGCAGGAGACCGTCCACGGCATCTGCCGCCCAAGACCGCGCAGGTCCTGAAGGTTGCGGCTCCCGGTGCGCAGGATGAGCGCGCCGGCGCCGAGGAAGAGCAGGTCCTTCATGATGGCGTGGTTAAGCGTATGCGCCAGACCCGCGGTAACAGCCAGCCAGGTTCCCATACCCAGCACCAGCGCCATTTCGCCGATCTGTCCCAGCGTCGAATAGGCAAGCATACGCTTGATGTCGTCCTGACGCAGGGCCATGACTTCGCCGAAAATCAGCGTGGCCGCGCCCAGCAGGGTCAGCCAGCCGCCGAACCAGTTCAGGCCGAAGGAAGAGGCTATGCTCCCCTCGATGGCTTCCGTCACGCTGCCGGCCTGACCATAGATAATCAGGATAATGCCGAAAATCCCCATCTTGGTGATGACGCCGGAAAGCGGACCGGACACCGACGAAGGCGCGGCGGGGTGGGCATCAGGCAGCCAGGAATGGAAGGGCACAAGACCGGCCTTGACGGCAAAGCCGACAAAGCAGAGCAGAATAGCGGCCTGCGCGGCCCAGACGCTCAGCTGCGGCGCGACGTGGGGAACGGCCGCCAGCAGGGAGTGGCCCCCGCCCAGCAGCATCAGACCGGGCAGCATGAGGCAGGCGCCGCCCGCGCACATGATATAGTACTTGAAACCCGCATCGTGCGCGGTGCGGTTATTTTCATGCACGACGAGGAAGTAGGAGGCGAAGGTCATCAGCTCCCAGTAGCCGTGCAGCGCGCCCATATCAGCGGTAGACACGATGCCCGCCAGCGAGGCAAAGGTCAGGAGCAGGAAGAACCAGTACCAGCCCTTGCGCTCGGCGTGCGCCATATAGCCCACGGAGTAGATGGCGACAACCAGCGTCACCAGAGAAATGATGACGAGGAAAAGTTCCGCCGCCGCCACGGGATGCGGTTCGTTAATGACGGACGAGAAGGCCAGCAGGGCGGCGACACAGCCCAGAAATTCCGCGCCGCGCACCTTAAACCAGAAAGCCAGCCCCACCACGAAAGCGCCGCAATAAAGCATCCAGAAGGCGGGATGCACGGGCGCATGCGGCGCGGCGTAGCTGGCAAACGAGGCGGCCATGTCGAGCATGGGACCACGCAGCAGGCCCATGCCCGCCACGAGCACGGCCAGCAGGCCGGCCAGGAAGCCCGCCCGGACATTGCCGTCGTCGTCGCGATCCGCGGCGCCCAGAGGCGCGGGTTCAAACCAGACGACACGCAGCACCTGCACATGCAGGGCAATAAAAACGGTGGCGCACACGGCTTCAATAAGCAGCACCACCAGAGGGCTGGCCGATCCGAACGGCAGCGCCGCCATCAGCACGCCCTGCGTGATACAGGCGCGCGCCTCAGGCATCAGGAAGGGCGTTCCGCCCACAGCCGCCATCAGGCCGAAAGCAAAAAGCAACGCGGGTTTGCGGCAGGTACTGCCCGCACCGCGAAGGGCCTCCACGCTCACATCGCCGCGAGCCTGCGCCAGCACCCCCAGAGCCCGCAGGGCCAGCAAACGGGAGACCGCCTGAAACAGCAGAAACAGCCATACCCCGGCAAAGGCCGGTCCATTGGCTGCGCCGAGAGCGATGCAGAGCAGGCCCGCGTCATGCAGCGCGCCCCAGTAAATCAGGCGTCTTGCATCATGCCGCTGCCGCACGGCAAGCCAGGTGCCCGCCAGCAGAAAAAAAAGCCCCGGCAGGTACAGAAAGGCCGCACCCGCAGTCAAAGAAGGATCAAACATACGCGCCCCTGAGCAGTTGGATTTCACAACGCGCAGGCCACCTCCGGGCGCTCTTTTCCCGGCGTGCCCTGCGGGCATTTCCTCCCGCTTTCGCCCGCGCGGCGGCCTACCGTGCCCCTCGCGGCAACCGCAATAACGCAAACCTTCCTTGCGATTTTACAATCAAACAAAAAAAGTTTAACGAAAAATGACGGTTGCAAACAATAGCGAAAACTTTGCTGTCCAGACTAGCGCAATTCATGTTCCGGCGCAACATAAGGCAGGCAACAGCGGCTTGAGAATATGCGATTCGCCGACGCCCGCGCCAGCCGCGACTACTCTTCCCGCAGCTCTCGCGTCATGAGGCGATACACCTCATCCGCCGGCGAATGCCCTTCGCGCACAATGGCGCGCACGGCCGCGGCTATGGGGGCGTCCACTCCCAGACGCTGCGCCAGCATGCAGGCGGCGTCCGCCGTGGCCACGCCCTCGGCCACCATGCCCAGCCCCTCCGTAATTTCCGCCAGCGTTTCCCCGCGACCAAGCCGCAACCCCACCTGCCGGTTGCGGGAAAGATCCCCCGTGCAGGTGAGCGTCAGATCGCCCAGGCCGGAAAGCCCCATAAAGGTGGAAGGGCGAGCCCCGCAGGCTTCGCCAATCCGGCTTATCTCCGCCAGCCCGCGCGCAATCAACGCCGCGCGGCTGTTGTGACCAAAGCCCAGACCGTCGCACATACCCGCCGCAATGGCGATAACATTCTTGAGCGCCCCGCCCAGCTCCACGCCGACAACGTCCGTGCTGCTGTAGCAGCGGAAAGTCGGCCCGGAGAAGGCATCGCGCAGCCGCGCCCCCAGCGCCTCGTCGGCGCAGGCCAGCACTACAGCCGTAGGCAGCCCCCGCAGGACTTCGTCGGCAAAGGACGGCCCGGACAAAACCGCATAGCGGGCGCTTTCCCCCACAATTTCCGCCACCATGCGGCCCGGCGAGGCCAGCGTGCCCACTTCCAGCCCCTTGGAGGCGTCAATAAACACCGGCTCGGCGCAAAAGCGCTCTTTGTGCGCTGTCAGCCAGCCGCGCAGCTGCTGGCACGGCACGGCCAGCACCACCCGCGGCGCGCCCAGCACAGCCGGGTCCGCTGTCGCCGTCAGGGCGGGATGCAGCCGGTGCGACGAAACATAACGCGGATTGCGGTGTTCCTCGTTGATGGCCTGCGCCACAGCGCCATCCCGGAGCCAGAGCGCCGTCTTCAGACCGCACGTAGTCAGATGATGGGCCAGCGCCGTCCCCCAGCTGCCGCCGCCGGCAACGCAGATATCAGGCAAGGAATGCTGCATGATGTAAGCCGTCCTTCAAATAAAAATCTACGACAAGTAAACCAGGCCGGTTCGCCGACAGACCGTTCGGGAAAGCGGCCCCAGCGTCGTTGTCAACAGGCGCAAACTCCGCTCCGCAAACGACACTATCCGCCGAACGCGCGAAGCCAGTCGGCGCAGATATGCTCCAGCGCGGCGTCATTCCACGCGGCAGCTTGCGCCCGGCGAGCTCGTACCCGGCGGGCGCATTCGCGCAGCGCGGCCGGGTCCGGACGCAGGGAGGCCGCAATAGCCGCCGCCCGTTCCCGCTGCCCGGCCCCCTGAGCGGCGCGCAGCAGCAGACGGATCATTTCCGGCACGGGCAGAAGACGCACGGCCAGCTCGGCGGCGTCGAGAGCCTCCTGCCAGGCTCCGCGCCCGGCCAGCAGCCGCCCCAGCAACAGATGCCCGCCCTGCCAGAGGGGCTCTTCATTCAGGGCCGCCCGCACCTCCTCCGCCGAGGCTGTCCTGCCGCTCCAGCGCGCCGTCAGGGCCTGTTCGCGCGCCTGCGGCAGAACGGCACAGCTGACGCCCTGCGCATTGAGGCGCGTTTCGTACCCGTCCAGCGCAACCTGACAATGAAAGTCGGGACGGACAGACTCCCCCCAGCGCTGCCCGAAGAGCGTCGCGTTGGCCGTGGTGCGGGCATGCCGCCCCGGCGTCCTGCTCTCGGCATGAAAGACCACGGACGCGGGCACAACGGCCAGCGAAAGCCCCCGCTGCCGCAGGGCAAAACAGAGTTCAAGGTCCTCATAGCCGTTGGCGTAGTCCTCGCAGAAGCCGCCCGCGGCCTCGAAATCAGAACGCCGCAGCAACAGAGCGGCTCCGGTAATAGCTTGCAGAGGATGGGTCCGCCGCACGGCAGGATGATCGCCGGGGAAATCCGCATAAAGATGCCGGACGCCGCCGAGAGGCGTGAAACTGACGCCGCAGTGCTGCGTCCGCCCGTCGGGATACAGCAGCAAAGGGCCCACGGCCCCGACGCCCGGCGCGTCCAGCGCCTCAATCAGAGGCGGCAGCCAGCCGGGCGATGCCTGCGTGTCATTATTAAGGAAGAGAAGGGCATCGCCGTCAGCGGCGCGGGCTCCGGCATTGCAACCGGCCGCAAAGCCCAGGTTTTCCGGCAGAAGTACCCGCAGGAAACGCTCTCCGAACAACCTCCGGCCGAGCGGCTCCAGCTCGGAACTCGTGGCATCCGTGGAACCGTTGTCCACAACGACAACCTGCGCGCCCGCATCATACCGGGCCAGCGAATGAAGGCAGGCCGCCGTTGTTTCCCAAAGATTCCAGGCGGGGATAATGATGGAAATACGCATACGAACGGGATAGATGGAATGGAGTCTCAACAGCTGCGCAATCGCGTTCCTTGTGCGACACAGGCAAAGGAGCGGCATCCGGCAGAGCGGAAAGCCCTTGTTCGGGCTGCGTCCCGCTGAGCATTTTCAGTTCAACAGGCTCTAAAGCCAGAATTTTTCCTGCAGGACGCGCTGCCTGTACGTATCTCCCACGGCCATAAAGGCAAAAATGATATTGGGAAGATACAGATACAAAAGACCGATCTCCCCGTTCAGCTTCCAGACGGCCAGCACATAGGCTGCCCAGAGCGCGGCCAGCGTCAAGCCCTTGCGCCAGACGCCATAAATGAAGTAGCCAATCCACCCGGCAAGCAAGACCGGCAGAGAAACAACGGCCAGGCGCTCCTGCCAGGTAAAGTCCGTTGTGTTGACAAAGCCTCCGGCGCTCAAAGCGTCCCGTTCAAGAATAAGGCGATACACCGCCCTCTTGGTTTCGGGCACTTCCAGCGCCTCAATGCGCTCCGCGAGCGAGAGAGCGGGCGCTCGCTCCCCTGTTTTGCGTCTTTTTTTGTGGGCCATGATTCTTCTTGCACAGCTGCGGTTTTATGGGAGAAGTAAGGGGCAAATATCGGGAGAACAGAATACATCCAGACGGATTTGCGCGCAAGTCGGCGCGCGGCGGGAGAGACGCTCTTTCGCGTTCCCCCTCCTGCCCGCGCGCGCTTTTTCATATAAAAGAATGAGACAGAGGGCAGCAATACGCCATCTCGCGTTTGACTTCATCAACCATGCATGGTTGAATAAAAGGATATAACGCCTTGAATTGTTACAAAATATGTCACGGGGAGAAAAAATCCCTTCTGCCCCGCAGAAGGGATTTCTCTCTGTGCGCTATAGCCTTCCAACCTCCATGCTCAGGGGAATTTTCGATATGGCGCTCATCATTACGGTCACGACTGAAGATGCGCTTTTTCAGGAGTCCCCATGCCCGCGCTCCCGTCCGTTTCTCTCGCCTGAGAACAGACAGACCTCTGGACTACAGGCGTTCTGCCGACATATACTCTCCGCGCTGCCCTGACAGGACCGATCCAGGAAAAAACCTCAGCGTAAGAGGAATGAATTCCGTCGGATACGCTCACCTTTCTCTGCCAGAAGCAGCCCATTCTTATGAGGATCGATCCTGGTTGCCGCGGCTTCAAGCAGCTCATGAGCCCGGCACACGATATCATAACGGCAGGACAACCGTTGCGCTCCGCCTTTTCGAGAACTGCCATGAACAACACCCATCTGACATATCATCATAAAAAGAATATAAACATTGCCGTTGTCTTTTTATCGTCGCTTGTCATATCCGTGTTGCTGGCTGCAATATTCATTATTGCCTCGCTGCAAAATGAACAAGTGAAACTTCAAAAAATCGCCCATTTTTATGGGGATCACTTTTCGCAAAAAATATCGACGTCTCTCCAGTCGCTGTCACGTAATCTTACGCCTCTTTACACTATGCTCATATTGCATGATGGCAGAACAGATCACTTTGAAAGAGTGGCGGAACATATTGCTCATACAAATCCTGAAATAATCAATATTAATCTTGCCCGAAACGGTATTGTTACCAATGTCTATCCGTATGAGCGGAATAAAATCGCTCTGGGTCACAATCTTCTGGAAGCGGAACAACGACGGCAGGAGGCCCGACTCGCGCGGGATTCACGCCGTATAACCCTTTCCGGCCCATTCCAGCTCGTCCAGGGGGGCACGGGGCTCGCCTTTCGTCAGCCGGTCTACCTCCCCTCGCCGGAAAATCCGCAGCAGAAACAATTCTGGGGATTTGCCATCATTACCTATCGTTTCCCGGAAGTTCTTCTCAAACAAATGGACTTTACCCTGCCGGATCTCAACGTGCTTGCCAGCAGAGGCTTTGCATGGGCCCTGTGGCGCACCGATGCGGTTAGCGGCCAGCCGGTCACCCTGCTCACCTCAAAAGCATCTTTAACAAATGAGCCGCAACGACATCCAGTCTATCTCCCCAATACAACATGGTATTTTGACATTTGTCCTGTGAACGGATGGCTCGATACAAACACCATTTTTCTTTATGTATATTTTTCTATACCGATATGCATCCTTCTCTCAATATCCATAATGCAGTTTTCCATGCTGCTTAACAAGAAAATGAAATACTTATTCAGTCAAAGATGGATATTCTTACAGACCTTTATAACAAGAGAGCTTTCTGGGAGCTCCTTGAGCCAGCCTTGAAAACCTACCTGCAGGACGACAGAAAAAATAGCTCTCCCCGCCTCTTCTTGCGCGTATTTGATCTAAACAATTTCAAGATGATCAACGATACTTATGGGCATATGGCAGGCGACAAAATTCTGATCGAATTTTCTCGGCGTCTGTCGCAGGAGCTTTCCTGCAAGGACTTCGCCTCCCGTTTCGGCGGGGATGAATTTGTGGCGGCAATCTACAGCACAACCGACTTTTCCCAGAAACTGGCTCAGTTCAAACAAGCGCTGGAAGGGTCCTACGCCGTGGGCGAACGCCGTCTGCCCATATCCGTCAGCATAGGCGCCATATCTCCCGAAGCAAAAATGCTTTGCGAGAAGCCGCAACATCTGACACTGGGAGAATTCTTTCTGGAATCAGATCATGGGCGTCATTTCCGATATCGCGGATCAGACGAATCTGCTCGCGCTCAACGCCGCTATTGAAGCCGCCCGCGCAGGCGAAGCCGGACGCGGTTTTGCCGTCGTTGCGGACGAGGTGCGCAAGCTGGCGGAAAAGACCATGGCCTCCACCGCCGATGTGGGCAACGCCATTCGGGCCATTCAGGAAAGCACCAGAGCCAGCATGCGCATCATGGGAACAACGGTGGAAGAAGTGGAACAGACAACCGTGCTGGCGCAAAAGTCCGGCGAATCCATGAAAGAAATTGTCGCGGACATCGAACAGGCGGCGGAACAGGTCAACGCCATTGCCAATGCCAGCAAGGAACAGTCTGCGGCCAGCAACGCCATCAGCAACGCTGTTGACGAGGTCAATGCCATCTCCACGCAAACAGCCACAACCATGAACGAGGCCAGCAGCGCCCTTGAGGCGCTGGCGCACCAGATGCAGGAACTCTCGACGCTCATTGCGGAAATGAAGCGCGGCTAGGGGCTACTGACGCTATGCGCAACATATTGGGGGAAAGGGAAACCCCTCTGCTCGCGCGAGAGGGGTTTTCCTTTCCCCCAAGCCCCCTATCCTTTCCCCAGCGCGCTTTTATTTGGAGAATGTAGCAATATGGCGCCGCAGGAGCTTTCCCTGCGGTAACCGTCCCCCGGAAACGTGAAGGATAGCAGCTCCATCAAATTGCTCATCTTCTCCCGGAGAAAGACACTGCGTGTCTGATGCTGTCGAAGATATGGCCGCACAGTCCCTTAGGTTGCTCTCTCCTTGCTACGGGAATATGCCGCTCGAAAAGGCAGATTCGGTTGGAACCATTCTTGTACAGGCGTATTCGCTTGCCCGGTGGTAACTAGAGCGTTTCAACTTTGAAAAAAGGAGAAACGCGAGGCGGCGACTCAGCGCCACCCGGCCCGAACCGAGCGGAAAATCCGCGTTTTTTCCGAGAAACGACAGGCCGTATGGTTTGAAATACGCAGCATTTTAAACTGAAGTTACTCTATAGTGCGCGGGTTTTGGGGAGGATGGGGGAGTTTGAGGGGGAAGGACCCCCTTTTTGCCGCAAGCAAAAGGGGTTCCTTCCCCCTCAAAACAAAATGAAATCCCAAAGACAGAACGAGGCCGGAAGAGGAAACTCCTCTTCCGGCCTCGTTCCATCTTGCCCGGGCGGGCATAAAAAACGGGCTGCAAAGGCAGCCCGTTTTTCACAGTTCTGGAAACTAGAAGCCGAAGCCGTCGGAGTTGGCGCCGCTGGAGCCAAAACCGAAATCGTCGGGCACGCTGTTTTCTTCGACAGGAGCCGCTTCTTCGGCCGCATCCCCGGCAGCAGCGCCGGCGCCGGCAGCCACGGTGATGTTCTTGAGGTTGCTCTTGATGGCATCCTTGATGGTTTCCATCAGTTCATCGTGGCTGATGGCAACCTTGCCGTTGAATTCGGCCACCTGACGACGCAGGCCGCCCATATCGGTGTTCATGCCCTTGATCTTTTCTTCCAGCTGGTCGCACTTCTTCTGCAGCTCGACGGCCTTGGCCTGCGCGGGCGACAGCTTTTCCACTTCGGCCTTCAGAGCCGCGTTGTCGGCCTTGAGGGCAACCACGCTGTCATACATTTCGATCAGGGCGTCCAGCGCCTTGTCGGTAGCGGCCTTGAGGGCCCCGTCCATGGGCGGCAGGGACACCTTGTCGCCCAGCACGCCGGTGGCGCGCTTGACGAAATCGGACCAGTCGTCGGTATCCTTCAGATCAAATTCCGCAAATTTGGGGCAGAGTTTGGCGAGCCAGGCGGCCGCGAAGGGCGCGACGGCGGCGGCACACGTATCGCAGGCCAGGCTGCGACCCGCAATATAGCCGGCGATATCCTTGACGTCCACGCCTTGCTTGCCCGTCACCAGAGCGAGCACCGTAGCCACAGGAAACATTTTACGAGCGGTATCAGACATTGCGGCCTCCTCCTTGGGAGTGCGTAATTCTTTTTTAAAGAAGTTATCTTGCTGCGGCCCGCCGCCCATGCGGCCGCGGGCCGACAATCGTTCCTACGGACGACCGTACATGCGGACGTACAGCAGGGCCGCCGTGCGGTACACCAGATGGCCGAGCTTCGACCAGGGCAGGTACGCGAACAGCATCCACACAAACACAAGGTGGAGGTAGTAAATCACGAAGGCAGGCACAATGGCGTCCGCCAGACGGAAGCACTGAGCCAGAATGCCCGTGATAGCCACAACCCAGATGACGCCGAGCAGGTACCAGTCCTGGAAGCTGCTGGCCTGATACTTGGGATTGAGACGCATGCGGCGCCAGGTCAGCAGCCCCAGACCGACCACCAGCATGAGCGCGCCGAGGTTGGCCAGAATCTTGACCGGGAAGGTCAGCGGCATGGGCGTTTCAATCTTGATCAAGGGAATGACCTTGCCGCCCCAGTGGCCAAGGGCCACCACGGCCGTCACAAAGGCCAGAATGACGAAGGCATAGACCAGCACCATGTGGCCGGCACGACGGCTGGGCGTTTCCACCGGGGTCTTGGGGCCGCCATAGCATTCGTCAAACTTGTTATGCGTCACAATTTCTTCCATGAGGACATCGAAAAGATGCCAGAACCAGGACTTGGTCTTGCCCACGATGAGCACCTTGCCCGGCTCGAAGCTCTTCCACAGACGCCGCACCCCCACGGCAAGAATGCCCACTGCTCCGAAGAAGGTCAGCATGAAGATGGGGTCGATGGTATAGTCGCCATAGAAGATCTGCCCGAAGACAATGCGACCGTCAGCCGCGCGGGGGAACCATTCGCCGCCGTTGAAACCGGCGCGGATCCACCACACCACCAGCCAGAGCACCGCGGGAATCAGGAAGAGAATGGGCAGGCCGGAAGCCTTGCTCATCCACTGGCCCACAATGCTGGGGCTGGTCAGTTTCTTGTAGACCATATTGCGGGCCGCGCCCATGACATCAGCCGGACGCGCGCCGCGCGGGCAGAGATCCGCGCAGTTGCCGCAGTTGTGGCAAAGCCAGATGTCCACGTCGGTCATCAGCTTGTCTTTCACGCCCCACGAAGCCCAGACCATTTCCTTGCGCGGATAGGGGTTGTTTTCCGGAGCAAGCGGGCAGGCCACGGAGCAGGTGGCGCACTGGAAGCACTTTTTGAGAGACTCGCCCCCGGCTTCCATCAGCTCTTTGGTAAAGCCGGAATCCGGCTCGAGGTTATATTGTGCCATTACAGCCTTCCTCCTACATGCCCTTGAACGGGTTGGGGCCCATATCCGTGATGCGGGCCACGAAATCGTCGATCATGTCGGGCACCTTGTCATATTCGTCAATGGCCACTTCCATCTGTTCCACACGCTCAGGCTGCACGCCGAGACGATTGAGCGTTTCGGCGATGTTTTCCTTACGGCGGTTGCAGATTTCAGAACCCTTCACAAAGTGGCACTGATAGTCGTCGCCGTATTTGCAGCCCAGCAGCAGCACGCCGTCAAAGCCCTTGCTCATGGCGTCGGAAACCCAGATGGCGTTGACGGAACCGAGGCAGCGCACAGGAATGATGCGGCAATAGGGATTCCAGGCCTTGCGGCGCATGCCCGCCATGTCGAGCGCGGGGTAGGCGTCGTTTTCACAGGCCAGAATCAGAATGCGCGGACCTTCCTTCTTGAAGTCCTTGGGAACTTCCACTTCGCGGATCATCGAACCGATCTGGTCGATATTGTAGTTGGCGAAGCTGATGACGCGTTCGGGACAGGCGCCGAAGCAGGTGCCGCAACGGCGACAGCGCGCCGGATTGGGTTTCGGCGTGCCCTTTTCGTCGTCGTCCAGAGCGCCGAAGGGGCATTCTTCGGTGCAGCGCTTGCACTGGGTGCAGCGCACGAAGTTGAAGACAGGATAGGAACGGTCGCCGGAACGCGGATGCACGGCCACGCCGTGATCAGCGGCTTCGATGCACTGCACAGCCTTGAGGACCGCGCCGCGAGCGTCTTCTTCGCAGGCGTCCATGGTCAGAGGCTGACGCACGCAACCGGCAGCATAGACGCCAGTACGGCGGGTTTCGTAGGGGAAGCAGATGTAGTTGGAATCCGCAAAACCGTCGAACAGACCGAGGTCCGGGAAGTCCGGGCCCTGACGGTAGGCAAACTCGACAGTCACATCCTTGGCGGTCACGGGAACGATACCGGTAGGCACCACCACCATGTCCACGTCAAGATCGAAGTCCATGCCCAGAAGGGTATTGGCGCAGGAAACCACAATGCGATCGCCGCGATCGTCGATGGCGGTCACGTCGGCCTTGGTCATCATGATGCCCAGACGATCCTGCATCTTCTTGTAGAAGCGCTCCAGGATGCCGGGGATCATCATATCCTTGTACAGGATGAAGGCCTGCGTGGCGTCGTTGGTCTTTTCGCAGACGATATTGGCAAGGCGCAGCATGCCCACGCTGTTGACCGTGTTGGAGTAGCGCAGGTGCTTGATGCTCTCAAGGTTTTCCTTGATGAAGGCCTTTTCCTCGCCTTCCTCCACCTGAGCCTTGGCAGCTTCGCCGCCGGCTTCGGGTTCGGCCGGAGCTTCGCTTTTCAGAGCTTCCTCGGCAAGGGTGGTATCAAGCACAAAGGCGATACGGCGCGCGTCCACCTTACCAGCGACCAGCATCTTGCCGAATTCGGCGGCATGCACGATCTTCGGGCTCTTGCCCAGGCCCATGCCGGCAAGATACTTGGGATCCAGCGGAGCCCAGCCCGCAGCCAGAACCACAGCGCCCACAGCCACGGTCACTTCGCCCGAAGGCGTGGCGATGGTGGCGGTAAATTCGCCGGGCTGGCCTTCCAGTTTCGCCATGCGCGAGGACATGTGCACGGTGATCTGCGGATCGGCGGTCACGGCGTCGATCTTGGCCTTGACGTTGGTGGGTTCCTTGTCTTCCCACGGCGCCTTAAGAGGCGAACCGGTGGGAATGTTGTTGGCAGCGCCGCCCAGCACGTCGGCCTTTTCCACCAGCACGACTTCGTAGCCGGTAGCCGAGGCTTCCATGGCCGCCGTCAGACCCGTCCAGCCGCCGCCGATGACCAGAATGCGCTTCACGCCTTCCACAGCCGCGGAATCAGGCATTTCGCTCTTCTGCAGTTTGACCACGCCCATGTTGACATAGTCGCGGGCCATGATCTTGAGCAGTTCGGGCGCGTCGCCGTTGCCCAGCGGGGAACCGTCGGGGTTCTTATAGGCCAGGACGCACTGTTCGCGCAGGTTCACATGCTCGGTCAGAACGGGCAGACGGAGAACGTCGGCCATATCGCGGGGGCTCGCGCCGCAGAGCAGCACGCCGTCAAGGCCGTTGGCCTCGATATCCGCCAGAATTTCCTTTTCCGCATCGCAAAGCACGGGCACGCATTTGACCACAGGAGTCAAATCGCCCCATTTTGCCTTTGCCTGCTCGGCAAGGGCCTCCACGTCAAGGCCGCCGCCGATGTTTTGCAGGTCAAAATAGACGCCTATCTTGCTGGCCATGCCGCCTTACCTCCCTTTCACCGTTTGCACCGCCTTGAGGGCGGCGGCCGTACCGGACTGGGCCGTACGCATCACGTCAAGCGGCATGCGCGCGCAGCCGGCGGCAAAAATGCCGGCTTCTTCGCCGCCCATGACGAAACCATCCTCGTCCAGCGGCAACGGCAAGGGCAGCTTGTCGTCGGCCAGCGAGGGCTGCATGCCGGTGGCGAGCACCACCATGTCATAGTTCAGCGTCATCTTCTCGCCGCGCACGGCGTCTTCCACCGTCAGCACAACGGTGTTGTTCTCGCCCTGACGCACATCGGCGACCTTGCCCTTGACCATCTGGACATTGGGGCAGGCCTTGACCTTGTCAAGCACGTTCACGTAACGGCCGGGCGTGCGCAGGTCGATGTAGAAGATGCTCACGCGGGCATCGGGGCACTGCTCGACCACATACTGGGCCTGCTTCAGGCTGGCCATGCAGCAGATGTAGGAGCAGTAGTTCAGATGATTCTGATCGCGCGAACCGGCGCACTGCACAAAGGCAATGCTCTTGGGACGGCAACCGTCGCTGGGGCGCACAATGCGGCCGCCGGTAGGACCGGAAGCGGCGGCGATGCGCTCCATCTGCATGTTGGAAATGCAGTTCTTCACCGAACCCGCGCCGAGGTTGGTCAGGCGCGTGACATCGTAGGGTTTCCAGCCGGTAGCCACCACAATGGCGCCCACGTTAAGGGTGAGCTCCTTTTCGGGCTCTTCGGGGAGCAGGTACTTGTTGGCGGCCACGCGCGCCGTGTCGGCAAGAGACAGCGCGGCGGGATCGAAGACAAAACGATTGGGATAGGCAAAGGGCATGGACTTGTAGACGGCCTTGCGCTTGGACAGGCCGAGATCAAATTCATTGTCCACGGTGCCTTCGAGGCTGGACGCCAGCAGGGTAAGGTCCACATTGTGGGCCACCACGCGACGCGGCTTGACCTTGACCGTTACCGTATAGTCGCCCTTCGTGCCCGAAAGGCCGGTAACTTCGGCCATGGTGAAAAATTTGATACGCGGATTCTTCCTGATGCGCTGGAACTGAATTTCCAGACCACAGGAAGGCGGACAAAGTTTGGGGAAATACTTGTTGAGCTGGGCCACGCGACCGCCCAGATAGGGCGTTTTCTCCACGATGTAGACATCGTGACCCAGTTCCGCCGCTTCAATGGCGGCAGTGAGGCCTGCAAAGCCGCCGCCCACGACGAGAATGGAGTTGGACATCCCGGATCCTCCTGCGTTGCCGCGCCCGGCCCCCCGCAAGGGACGGCGCGCGCGCCAGGCCGGCGGCGTGTGTCCAAAAAGCCCGCAGGCAGGCGCAACAATGCAGGCCGTAGCCTGCCGCGCGGCGTTAAGCGTATACGCGGCGGCGGGAGATTTCCCGGCCGCCGCAGGGGAAAAAAAGGGGTGGCCTTGCGGCCACCCCGTAGAGCTTCTAAGGCCGACTAGTCAGGAATGATCTGGTAGTAGGGCTTCTTGAAGATCTTGGTTTCGCCAGTGGCGGGATCGTACTTGGAGTTCACGAAGCACTTCCACTTGCTGTCGTCGATACCCATGAAGTCGGCGCGGTAGTAGAAGCCGGGGTAACGGGATTCTTCGCGGAAGGCGATGTGCTGCATGTGCAGGCGCACGGTCCACAGACGATGGTAGTTTTCCCAGCAGCGGAGCAGTTCGTGCAGGTCGCGGGCAGCCAGCTTTTCGGAGTCTTCTTCCATCATGGTCAGAAGATCGAAGCCGGTGTCAAGCAGCTTCTGGGAGGTGGTGTAGTAGGTACCCACGCCGCCGCCGTATTCGTCGGTGCACTTCACGAGACGCATCATGAAGTTCTTGGGCGTGATGTAGTTGGGGTTCACCACGGGGTCGGTGGAAGCGTCCTTGCCAGCCAGGTAGTTGTAGTAAGGACGGTAAATTTCCTTCTTCAGTTCGTCGGCGGTTTCCTTGAACTCAGGCTTGAAGTCCTTGTGATCGAGGCACCAGCGAACCATCTGCTTACCGGCGATACGACCTTCGGCGTGCGAGCCGGAGGAGAACTTGTGGCCGGAAGCGCCCACGCCGTCGGCGCAGGTGAACAGGCCTTCCACGGTGGTCATGCGGTTGTAGACCTTACCGTTGCTGGCTTTCACCTTGTAGTCGTCGGGCACCCACTTTTCGTCGGGACCGGACACCCAGATGCCGCAGCAGCCGGAGTGGGAACCGAGCAGGTAAGGTTCGGTGGGCATGATTTCGGAGCCGCGCTCTTCAGGAGCGGTGTTGGTGGCCGCCCACAGGTTGGCCTGGCCCACGCACATGTCGAGGAAGTCTTCCCAAGCTTCGGACTCAAGGTCTTTCTGCTGTTCTTCGTTCAGGGTGGCGAAGGTGGTGTTCAGGGCGGTCTTGGTGTCCATGTAGATGGGGCCGCGGCCTTCACGCATTTCGCGCAGCATCATGTGGTTACGCAGGCAGGTCGGGATGACATGGCCCTTGGCATAACCGCGATCTTCGTAAGGCTTCAGCATGGCCTTGTTGGTCACGCAGTAGTCTTCGCCCTTGGAGTTGGTGGCTTTAGCCTTGAAGAGCAGGAACCACGCACCCACGGGGCCGTAACCGTCCTTGAAGCGGGCGGGCACGAAGCGGTTTTCCATCATGGTCATTTCGGCGCCGACCTGAGCGCACATCGTGTAGGTGGAGCCGGCGTTCCACACGGGGTACCAGGCGCGGCCCATACCTTCACCGGTGGAACGGGGACGGTACACGTTCACGGCGCCGCCCGCAGCCACCATGATGGCGTTGGCTTTGAAGATGTGCACTTCGTTGGCGCGCAGGTTGAAGCCCACAGCGCCGGCGATGCGGTTGGGGGTGTTCTTGTCGAGCAGCAGCTTCACGATGAAGATACGCTCCATGATGCGGTCTTCACCCAGAGCATTCTTGGCGGCTTCGGCCACGATGCACTTGTAGGATTCACCGTTGATCATGATCTGCCAGCGGCCGGAGCGGACGGGCTCGTCGCCGTTGCGCAGGGATTTGCCGGCGGCCTTGGCGGCGGCGCCGTTCATGTTGTGGCCGTTTTCATCCTTGATCCAGCAGGGCAGGCCCCACTCTTCAAACAGATGCACGGAGTCGTCCACGTGACGGCCCACGTCGAAGATCAGGTCTTCGCGCACCAGGCCCATCAGGTCCGTACGAACCATGCGGACGTAGTCGTCAGCGGAGTTCTTGCCAAGATAGGTGTTGATGGCGGAGAGGCCCTGAGCCACGGCGCCGGAACGTTCCAGAGCAGCCTTGTCGCAGAGCATGATTTTCAGGCCGTGCTTGTCGCCCCAGCGGACGGCTTCAAAAGCCGTACCGCAAGCGCCCATGCCGCCGCCCACGATCAGCAGGTCAACGTCATGTTCTTTCACTTCGGGTTCAGCAATGGCAACGCCTTTCATCGCTTCCTTAACGGGAATCATAGGCATGATGAATTTCTCCTTACATTCGCACTGTGGGAAAGGGACCTACTTGGAGCAGAAGACCTTGTCGGCTTCGGCCACTTCGAACTTCTTGCCCAGCACTTCCTTGGGTTCGGCCAGGGAAGATTCGGTGAACAGCAGTTCGTCATCCAGGTTGGCACCTTCGGGCTTGCCGTCGAAAGGCTTGATGGAGCCTTCAGGCGTGGTGCGAATGGGGAATTTGAAGCGCTTCACGCTGCCATTGCGGAACTTGACGGTCCACATGATGGAGTCGGCGGAGCGCATGGGGATACAGGTACCGCCCATAGGCGCGAAGTCGGCATAGGGACGGGCAGTGATGGCGCCCTGGGGGCAGATTTTCACGCAGGAATAGCATTCCCAGCAGGCATCCGGTTCCTGGTTGTACGCCTTCATTTCCTCAGGATCGAGAATCATGAGGTCATTGGGGCAGATGTACATGCAGGCCGTCTTTTCGCCACCCTTGCAACCGTCGCATTTGGACGGATCCACAAACGTAGGCATAACGTATCCTCCGACTCTTAAAGTGTTTGCGGGTCACATGACCCTTGACCGGGCAGCTACCGGGCCGCCCGAGTGCCGTCATAGCTTAGTCGCTGCGCGGGAGGGTGTCAAACCGTCCGGCGCTTGGCTTGTGTATTAATTAACAAGCGCAAGGTGTTTGCGTCAACCCCCTCCCCACAAAAATCTTGGCTACTTTTTTTGAAGTTCATCATAACACATCAAAAAAACACTGCTTTTATATCCTGCAAAAAAAGTTTTTTCCGCATTGCGCTTTTGAGGGAAGCTCCCTGCCCGGCCCGGCCCCCGAAAAGCCCCGCCCAAGGCTTGCCAGCGGGCCATTTTCGGGCTAACAGCCTTGCACGGCGCTGTGCGCCCATATCACTTTGCAGGATTGACAATTTATGAGTGACCAATTCCACGAGCCCAAAGCCCGACGCCCGCTGCGCGATGTCGTGAGCGATATTGACCGAGACATTCTGCGTCTGCTGATGCGCCGCCACAACCTGCTGCGCAAGATGCACAACGCCAAGGGATTTCTCGACCCTTCAGAAGAAAAAGGTCTGCGCGAAGCCTGGGAGGCCGCCGTCTCGCGCGTCAGTCGCGACGCCCGTCTTTCCAGCCGCTTCTTCTCTCTCATGCAGGAAGTGGATTTCCTCCCCCGCCCCGAAGACGGGGAAGAGCGCCGCGCCGCTTTCAACCTTGCCCCGCCCGCCCTTCCGGTCAAGCTGGACATGGAAGCGCCTCTGGCCTGCCGCGCCACCCGCGCATGGCTCTTTCTGGCTGCCGCCTCCGGGCGTCCGCTGAGCCTGGGCCCCTGTCTGATGAATGATCCCATTGTGGACTGCGTTAAGCTCTTCAATCAGATGGGCGCGGCGCTCAACCGCGAGGACGGTAATGTCACCGCCGCCGCGGCCGCTCCCATGACGGCCCCGGACAAGGTTCTGCATGCCGGCGACAGCGCCTGGAACTTCTATCTTGCCCTGGCCTATTATCTCGGCCGTCCCTCCCGCACCAAATTTACCGGCGACACCAGCCTCAAGCTCGGCGACTTCTCGCCGCTGCGTCGTCTCATGCCCGCTCTTGGCGCGCGCCTCGTGCACGTCGTCCCCAAGAGCGACGGCTTCCCCATTCGTATTGAATGTTCCGGCGCACTGCCCGACAGTCTGCGTTTCCCCGCCGAAGCGCCCATTGAGCTGGCCGAGGCTCTGCTGCTGGCGGGCTCCTTCTATGAGCGGCCGCTGCGCATTGATCTTGCGGAACATCCCCATAAGGACCTCCTGCGGAGCCGCACGCTGCCCATACTGCGCAGCATCGGCGCACAGCTGGAAGAAGACGGGGACACCTTCCGCATTTCTCCTTCCGACATAGACCTGCCGCAGCATCCTCTCCTGCCCATGGAACCCGAACTGGCCCTTTTCCTGCTGGCGCTGGCTCCGGCCCTCGGCGGCGAAGTGCGCCTCCGCAGCCGCTGGCCGCAGTATCCCGGCGCGGAAGCCGGACTGGCGCTGCTCAAGGCCTGTGGCGCTGATGTGGCTCTCGGCGAGGATGCCGTCATTTGTACGGCAAAGACCCCGCTGGCAAGTCTCCCCGAACAGGCCCTGACGGCCATCGACGACAGTTTCCCCGCTGACTGGCTGCCCCTGCCTATCGCTCTGGCGGCGGCCGCCGCGCTCCGCGAAGGCGACGCGGCTCTGCCCGCGCTGACGGACTCCCAGCTGCGCGCCGACGCGCAGGGCTTCCTCATGGATCTGGGGCTTGACGCGCTGGACGGCAAGGTGCGCCCCCGCAACATCCCCGCCGCCGAAAACGGCGAGGACGGCGAAGAACGCCGCGTGGAACGCCACCCCTGGAACGCCCCGACCCCTGTCTGGGCTCTGGCGCTGGCTGTGGCTGCTTGCGCCCACGGCGCGCGCACGGGCTTCAAGCTCGGCAATCCCGGCATCATCACCGCCCTGTATCCGGCCTTCTGGGCCCTGTACAACGGGCTGCCTGAGCCCCGCATGCAGCGTCAGGCAGAAAAGGACGCGCCCGCCGCTCCCAAGCGTCGCCGCGTCATCACCAACGCCATCGCCGTGCTGCCCGAACCCAGGGACGAGGACTATTAATATGTCGGGGGAAGGGAAACCCCTCCGCTAGCGCGAGAGGCCCAGCCTTTCCAGAGGAAAGGCGTTCCTGTAATCCCTTCCCCCTCAAACTCCCCCATCCCTTCCCCAGCGCGCTTTTTCAAAAGGACGCAGGAGCGCAAGCCGCCTTTAAAGTATTTTCAGTTTGATACGCTTTGCGCTTTCAAACTATACGGTCTGTCGTTTCGCGGAAAAACGCAGTTTTCCCGCCACTTCTGGCCGAGCGGCATAGCCGGAGTTTGGTTAATACGCCCCGACAGAAAAGACCTCCCGAAAGTCTGTAGGATTTTCGGGAGGTCTTTTCTGTGCTACCGTCCGCAGCACAGGAGCGAAAGGCATCAAAACAGGACAGAAAACTTACTCTCATTTTTCCGGGACGACTGCCCCGAAAATACGGCGCTCTCCTCGCCGCACATCATTCCCGCCTCGCGCCGAAAGAAATACAACACTACCGAGGAACGGATGCAGCGAGGAACGTGCGACATCCCCGTAGCATTGCTCCTCCTGATAAAAGCGCGCTGGGGAGGGGATGGGGGGCTTGGGGGGAAGGGGAACCCCTCTCGCGCTAGCAGAGGGGTTCCCCTTCCCCCAAAAGCTCATAAGCCCCTAATGCGTAATGACGGTTCCCATCAGCTTCGCAAAGGCCGCGATCCATTCGGGATGCGCGGGCCAGGCCGGAGCCGTGACGAGGTGCTCATGCACCACGGCATTGCTCATGGTCGCGTTGGCGTCGGCCCAGGTGGCGCCCGCATCCAGCATATCCGGGCGGACGGCGGGATAGCAGGTGCAGGTATGGCCCTTGAGCACGCCGGCAGTCACGAGCAGCTGGGGACCGTGGCAAATGGCGGCGATGGGCTTTTTGGCGGCGTCAAACTCGCGCACGATCTCCAGAACGCGGGCATTCAGACGCAGATACTCCGGAGCGCGACCGCCAGGGACGCACAGCCCCGCATAGTCGGCCACGTTTACCTTGTCGAAATCGTAGTTGATGGCGAAGTTATGACCGCGCTTTTCGGAATAGGTCTGATCGCCCTCAAAGTCATGGATGGCCGTGCGCACAACGTCACCCGGCTTCTTGCCGGGGCAGACGGCGTGCACTTCATAGCCCAGCAGCTGCAGCATCTGAAAGGGCACCATGGCTTCATAATCTTCCACATAGTCACCCACAAGCAACAGAACCTTTTTCATATCGCGTCCTTGGTTATTATTCGCAAAAAGAGGCGGACGACGCCTGCGCCGTCCGCCTCTCATATAAGCATGAAGCGGAGAAAGGGAAGTCCCACTCCGCGCCGTCACTTTACAATGCTTACAGGCACACCGGGGGCAAGACGAATCATGCCATCCACAACAATATTATCCCCGGCTTCCAGCTTCGCATCCACAGCGCAGCGGCTGTCAAATTCAAACAGCACTCTGACAGGCACCGTCTCGGCCTTGCCATCCGCGTTAATGCGGTAGACATAGGTGCCGTCGCGACCGGACTGCACGGCAACCGTCGGCAGCACCAGCGCATTCTTTTCCGTTCCGAGGGGCAGCCGCACGTTAACAAACTGTCCGGGCCAGAGACGGCGGCTTTCATTGGTAAAGGTGGCGCGCAGCCGAATGGTGCCCGTGCGAGTGTCCACTTCGTTTTCCACCAGCGTCAGCTCGCCCTTTTCGGGATCGCCGCCCAGAGGGGTTGCCGTCACCTCCACGGGACCTTCGGCCCGACGCTCAAAGATGGTGGACAGATTATGCTCAGGAACGGAAAAGACCACGTAGCAGGGACTTATGGTGTGGATGGTCAGCAGGGGGGTTTCCGCATTTTCCTTGACCATATTGCCCTTGTCCACGGACAGGGAACCCACGCGCCCGCTAATAGGCGCGGTCAGCGTGCAATAACTTACCTGAAGAGCCGCGCTATCCACTGCCGCGGCATCGGACTGCACTGTCCCTTTAAGGGACGCCGCTTCGGTGGCCGTGGCCTCGTAGGCTTCCCGGCTGACGTAGCCATTCTTGACCAGCTCCGAATAGCGGCGCATGTCGTCACGCGCTTTGACCAGCTGGGCGCGGGACTTCGCCAGCAGCGCTTCCTTTTCCCGCAGCTGCGCCACGAAGGGACGATCGTCGAGGCTGATCAGGGTCTGCCCTTCCTCAACATCCTGCCCTTCGGTAAAATGGACTTTGACGATCTCGCCCGTCACGCGCGACACCACGCCCACCGACGCGGACGCCTTGACGTTGCCCACGACCTGAAGCACACGCCCGGCATCCTCGCGCACGACCTGCTCCACGCGCACGCGCGGGGCCTCTATCTGCCGTTGTCCCTTCTTATCGTCGGAACATGCCGCCAGACTCAAAATCAGCAGCATGCCCGCCAGAAGACGGGCCCAACCAGTCTGTTTTCGCATGACATACCTGCCTTTTCCCTACCACAAACATATGAAAGGCAGGCCGTCAAGCCCGCCCTGCCGGAACGGGAAGCGTCGCGCACCGCGGAAAACAGGAGGAAAACGGCTCTATTGTTGACGCTGGGGCCGCGAGAACGTACATAGGGGGCTGTTGCCGGGGCGGGGTGTTGCCCGCCCGCGGGCAGGGCGCAGAGAGACATCCCGCTTCAGGCGGAACCAGGAGGAGACATTGGCAAAAAACCACGCTTTGCAGCAATGGCGGACGGAAGACTCCATTGAGCTTTACGGCATCCGCAACTGGGGTGCGGGCTACTTCAACGTCAATGACAAGGGCGATGTCGTCATCTGCCCCGACGGCCCGGAAGGCCCTCAGATCGCCATTACGGAAATCATCGCGGGGCTTCAGGAACGCGGCTATGACATGCCCGTGCTTCTGCGGGTGGAAAATATTCTCGATTCCCGGATTTCCAGTTTGCACAAAGCGTTCCGCAAGGCCATTTCCGAGCTGAACTACCGCGGCCAGTATCGCGGCGTCTTTCCCATCAAGGTGAATCAGCAGCAGCAGGTCGTGGAAAAGATCGCCCAGTTCGGCGCGCAGTATCACCACGGTCTGGAAGTCGGCTCCAAGGCCGAACTTATCGCCGCGGTGGCCATGATGCGCGACACCGAAGCCTGCCTCATCTGCAACGGCTACAAGGACGAGGAATTCGTCGATCTCGGCCTTCAGGCTCAGCGCCTGGGCTTCAATGTCTTCTTTGTGCTGGAAATGCCCAGCGAGCTGGAAATCGTGCTGGAGCGCAGCAAGGCGCTTGGCGTGCGTCCCAAGATCGGCGCCCGCGCCAAGCTGGCCGTCAAGGCGGGCGGGCACTGGACGGATTCCGGGGGCGAGCGCTCCACGTTCGGGCTTTCCGTGGCCCAGATTGTGGATGTGGTGGACACGCTCAAGGCTCATGACATGCTCGACTGCTTCCGGCTGCTCCACTACCATCTGGGATCGCAGATTTCCAATATCCGCGACATCCGCAAGGGCGTTATGGAAGGTGCCCGGCTGTATTGCGGGCTGGTCAAGGAAGGCGCTCCCATGGGCTACCTCGACCTTGGCGGCGGGCTGGCCGTGGACTACGACGGCACGCACACCAATTACGTTTCTTCCCGCAATTATTCCGTCAGCGAATACTGCACGGACGTCATCGAAGCCGTCATGAGCATTCTGGACGCCGAAAATGTGGAACACCCCCACATCATCACGGAATCCGGGCGCGCCACGGTGGCCTATTATTCTGTCCTGCTGTTCAACATTCTTGATGTCAGCGTCGTGGAAGAGGTGCAGCTGCCCGAAGATCTGCCCGAAGGCACTCCGGAACCGGTGCAGAACCTGCGCGAAGTGCTGCATTCCATCAGCCTGCGCAACTTGCAGGAATGCTATAACGACGCCATCTATTACCGGGACGAAATGCGCCAGCTCTTCTCGGCCGGGCGGGTCAGCCTGCGCGAGCGGACCCTGGCCGAGCGCTTCTTCTGGGCCATCATCATGAAAATTGCCGAGGAAAAGCGCAAGCTCAAGAACGTCCCCCGCGATCTTCAGGACATCGACGTCAGCCTGGCGGATATTTATTACGGGAATTTCAGCGTATTCCAGTCGCTGCCGGACTCCTGGGCCATCGATCAGGTCTTCCCCATCATGCCCATTCATCGCCTGCACGAGTTCCCCTCGCGGCAGGGCATCATCTCGGACATCACCTGCGATTCCGACGGCCGGATTGATCAGTTCATCGATCCGCAGGGCATGAAGCCCACGCTTGATCTGCATCCTCTGCGGGAAGGCGAGGAATACTACCTCGGCGTCTTCCTCGTGGGCGCGTATCAGGAGACCCTCGGCGATTTGCACAACCTGCTGGGCGATACCAACGTGGTGTCCATCCGCACCGATGCCGACGGCTCCTTTGAGTATGTGCGCGAAATACGCGGCGACTCCGTCGGCGATATTCTGGGTTATGTGGAATACGAACCTCGACGCATTGTCGAGGATCTGCGCTCCACGGCGGAACAGGCCGTGCGCTCCGGGCGCATCACCGCCAGCGAGCGCTTCTCCGTCCTGCAGGCCTTTGAAGACGGTCTGCGCGGCTACACGTATTTTGAACGCTGATACAGCGACGCAGACAGCCGCCGCAGGGGAGGTATGCCTTCGGGCATACCTCCCCTTTGTTTTGCTGCCGGCTGCCCTGTCAAGACGCCACGTTCGCGCACAGGAATTGCCGGGAATCCGGCTGGCGACCTGTTGCCGCCTGACATCCCCGAAGGCCGCGAACAGCCGCGCCAAAGTCTTCTCGGCAATGCCGCTGCGGCATCGCAGCCTATGAAAAAAAACTATTTTGTTCCCCGCGGCGAATATGGCAGAGTACCTTTTAAGAAATAGAATTTGAATTTCAATTATTGAGGAGGTATCATGGAAACGTCTCGTCTCAGGAAAAAACGTCCGCTTCCCGCTCTGCTTCTGGCCTGCTGCATGGCGGGAAGCTCGCTTCTGCCCCTCTGGGCCGGACAGGCGCAGGCCGCCGAACAGGAGCCTGACACCCTGCGCTTTGTCAATTACCGGGATGTGCGCGACCTGAACCCGCATCTCTATGCCGGCGAGATGTACGCGCAGGAAATGATTTATGAAACGCTGGTGGATATCGGCCCGGACGGTTACAAGCCATGCCTGGCGGAAAGCTGGGAAATCTCTCCCGACGGCAAAGTTTATACCTTCAAAATCAGAAAGGGCGTCACCTTTACCGACGGCACGCCGTGCGACGCCTATGCCGTCAAGGCGAACTTTGACGCCATCCTCGAAAACCGCGCCCGCCATACCTGGCTGGAAATGATGCATCTGCTGGAAAAGGTGGACGCTCCCGACGCGCACACCTTCCGCATTTTCATGTCCCGGCCCTACTATCCCATGCTGACGGAACTGGGCGTGACGCGTCCCTTTGCCATGATTTCCCCTAAAGCCATGAAGAACGGCTCCACCAAGGACGGCGTCAATGCCTTTATCGGCACAGGGCCCTACAAGCTGGTCAAGGTCGTCACCGACGAATATGCCGTATTTGAGGCCAACGAAAACTACTGGGGCGAAAAGCCCCGCATCAGGCGCATTGTCGTCAAGGTCATTCCCGATAATCAGACCCGCATTCTGGCTCTGGAAAAGGGCGAGATCGATCTGATCTGGGGCAAAAATATGCTGGATGCCGACGCCCTGAACAAGTACCGCAACAGCGACGAGTTCGACATAGCCCTTTCCAAACCCACTTCCACCCGCCAGATCGTGCTCAACGGCCAGAATCCCGTGCTGGCGGACATTAATGTGCGCAAGGCCCTGCAGCATGCCACCAATCGCAAGGCCATTTCCCGGGGCGTCTTTCACGACACCGAACCTCCGGCCGATACGCTCTATGCCCGCTCCGTGCCGTACTGCGACATTGATCTCGCGCCCTATGCCTACGACATGAAAAAAGCCGCCGACCTGCTGGAAAAAGCAGGCTGGAAAATGGGCGACGACGGCGTGCGCGCAAAGGACGGCCTCCGTATGGAACTGGGGCTGCTCTACAACAGCAACAGCGTCACGGAAAAGACCATCGCCGAATATCTGCAGCACGAGTACGGCAAGCTGGGCATCAGGGTCAGTCTGCGCGGCGAGGAGGAACAGTCCTACCGCGACAATATGAAAAACGGCCTGTTCGACATGATCTTCAACATCTGCTGGGGCATGCCCTATGATCCCCAGTCCTCCATGGCGGCCATGCGCCAGCGCGTCTACGGGGACTATGCGGCCCAGCTCGCCCTGCCGGATAAGAAGGAAATAGACGCCGCCATTACCGAGATTCTGTCCTCCACGGACGAAAAGCGGCGGCAGGAGCTGTTTACCTTTGCGCTCACGCATCTGCATGACGACGCCATCTATATTCCTCTGACCTACGAAACCAACAAGGCGCTTTTCTCCTCCCGTCTCAAGGGGGTGGGCTTTACCCAGACGCAATACGAAGTGCCGTTCTCCAAAATGTACTTTGAAAAACGGTAAAGGTCGTTCCGACCAGCCTGCGCGGTCTGCCGTTCCCACGGCAGACCGCTTTTTCGGAGTTCCGCAACCTATCGGGAACACGGCATGAAAAATTACGTCATTATGCGCCTGCTGGCGACCGTCCCCCTGCTGCTGGGCATTTCCTTTCTCTGCTTCGTCTTTATCAACCTGATACCCTCGGACCCCGCGGAAGTGGCGCTGCGCATCCGGCAGACGCCCGTCATCACCGAGGAGCTGATCGCGCAGACACGCGCGGAACTGGGACTCGATCAGCCCTTTCTCGTGCGCTATTTTCAGTGGCTCTGGGACTGTCTGCACTTTGATCTGGGGGTGAGCTACACCAACCCCGCCCGGACCGTGCTGGGAGAAATCGGCCGCTGTCTGCCCGCCACACTGGAGCTGGCCGGCCTGTCCCTTGTCTACGTCATCGTGCTGAGCCTGCCCATCGGCTTTCTGAGCGCCGTCTACAAGGACACCTGGTTTGACCGCATCATGCGCGGCTTTGTCTTTGCCACCACGGCCATGCCCGTCTACTGGGTCGGCCTGCTGCTGATCTGGCTGATAAGCATCAGGCTGGATCTGCTGCCCACCAGCGGCTACGGCAGCTTTGCCCATCTCATCCTGCCCGCATTCACCGTAGCGCTGAGCTATATTTCCACTTATATCCGCCTGATCCGCAACAACATGCTGGAAAACATGCGCGAGGACTATGTGCTCTATGCGCAGGCGCGCGGCCTGAAGCAGCGGGCCATTCTCGTGCGCCATATTCTGAAAAACTCCCTGCAATCCTGCGTGACGGCCATCGGCATGAGCATCCCCCAGCTTATCGCGGGCACCATCGTGGTGGAAAACGTCTTTGCCTGGCCGGGCGTGGGCCGTCTGTGCATCGCCTCCATCTTCAACCGGGATTATCCCGTTATTCAGGCCTATGTGCTTCTGGTAGGGGTGCTGTTCGTCTTCTTCAACCTTGCCTTCGATATCCTCCAGTATGCGGCGGACCCGCGCCTGAGAGAAAGGAAAGCCTGATGCTGCAGCAACTTTTCAAAAATCCTATGGCGCTTCTCTGCATGGGCATCCTGCTGTTCACGGCGCTGCTCGGCATCTTCGCCCCCTGGGTTGCGCCCAATGATCCCTATGCCAACGATATTCTCAACAAGTTTGCCGGGCCGTCATGGGACTATCCCCTCGGCACGGATCAGCTGGGGCGCTGCGTCTTTTCCCGCATGCTGTTCGGCATCCGCCCCACGCTCTTTCTTTCCCTGCTGACCATGCTCGGCACCATCGGCCTCGGCGTGATCATGGGCATCACGGCCGGATATTTTCGCGGCGCGGTGGACGAAGTGATCATGCGCGTTGTGGACGTAATGCTGTCCTTCCCCAGCCAGATTATCATTCTGGCCGTGGTTGCCCTGCTGGGCGTGGATATCCGCAACGTGGTCATTGCCAGCATCTTCATCAAATGGGCCTGGTACGCCCGCATGATCCGCACGGCAACCATCAAATACACCAACATGAACTTTGTTCTGTTTTCACGCAGCATCGGCTCCGGCAACTTCTATATCCTGACGCGCCACATGCTGCCCTGCATTGCGGCCGAACTGGCCGTGCTGGCCTCGCTGGATACGGGCTGGGCCATTCTCAACATTTCCACGCTGTCCTTTCTCGGTCTGGGCGTACAGGCGCCCGTGCCCGAATGGGGGGCCATGCTCAACGAGGCCAAGAACGTCATGATTTCCAATCCCGAACAGATGCTTGTGCCCGGCATTGCCGTTGTGGTGCTGGTCGGCGCATGCAACATGCTGGGCGACTGCCTGCGCGACGCCCTTGATCCCAAGGCGGTGCGACAATGACGGCGGTGCTTGAAGTCAGGGACCTTACGGTGCGTTTTCGCAACGGCAAAAGGCTGACCAGCCTTGTGGAGCGCGTTTCCTTTGCCGTGCGACGGGGCGGCTGCCTCGGCATTCTCGGCGAATCCGGCAGCGGCAAGAGCATGTCCTGCAAGGCCGTGCTCGGCCTGCTGGACGACAACTTTCAGGTGGAAGGCAGCGCCCTGTTCGAGGGGCGGCAGCTGCTGGGCGAGCATCCCGAAGTCCTGCGACGTCTGCGCGGCGGCCGGATCGGCGTTGTGCTGCAAAATCCCATGTCCTGCTTCGATCCGCTCTACCGCATCGGGGAACAGATGGCCGAGACGCTCGCGGAGCACACCCGCCTCAGCCGGAACGGCATACGCGAAAAATCGCTGGAACTTCTTGAACTTATGCGCATCCGCTCCCCGGAGGACGTATTGCGGAAATATCCGCATCAGCTCAGCGGCGGCATGTTGCAGCGCGTGATGATCGGCCTTGCGCTGTCGCTGCGCCCGGCGCTGATCATCGCCGACGAGCCGACAACGGCCATCGACTCCATCAGCCAGTACTCCATCATGCAGGAATTTCTGCGCATCAAGCAGGCGGGAGAAACGGCTCTGATCTTCATATCTCACGATCTGGGCGTGCTTTCGCTCATTGCCGACGAGGTCATGGTCATGCACGGGGGAACGGCTGTGGAAAGCGGCCCCGCGGCGCGGATTTTTGCCGAGGCGCAGGATGGCTATACCCGGCATCTCATCAGGCAGCACAAGGCCGTCATGAGCAGATTCCTTTCCGCCATACATCAACGCCCGGAGGTAGCGGCATGAATCCCGTACTTGTGGCCGGAGACATTAAAGTTTCCTTCCTGAAAGAAAATCAGAAACGGCTGTTCGGCCGAGAACGGCAGCAGGTGCTGCGGGGCGTCTCCCTGACGCTGGAGGAAGGGGAATGCCTCGGCATCATCGGCGAATCCGGCAGCGGCAAAAGCACGCTGGGGCGGGTGCTGGCCGGTCTGCTCCCCCCGGAAAGCGGCGTGGTCTACATCAACGGCAAGAATCTCTACGGCAGGCACAGCGCCCATGACATGGCCGCCCTGCATCACAGTCTTTCCGTGGTGTTTCAGGATTACACCTCTTCGGCCAACCCCCGCTTCCGGGTGGAACATATCATCGGGGAATCCCTGCGGGCGCTGGAGCGCCTCGAAGGGCGCGCCGTGGATCGCAAACGGCGCGTTGCCGAACTGCTGGAGCAGGTCGGCCTGCCCGCGTCGTATGCGTCCCGTTATCCGCACGAGCTGAGCGGCGGCCAGCTGCAGCGCGTCTGCATTGCGCGCGCCATTGCCGTGAATCCCCGCGTGGTGCTGCTGGACGAAGCCGTCAGCTCGCTGGACGCCTCGACGCAGGTGCAGGTTATGGATCTGCTCATGGAGCTGCGCGCCCGACACGGACTTTCCTACATCTTCATCACCCATGATCTGACAAGCATCACCTATTTCTGCGACAGGGTGCTGTTTTTCAACAGCGGCCGCGTCGTGGAGCAGGTCGATGACATGCGCCTGCTGTCCGCCATTCGCGATCCCTATGCGCGGCAGCTGCTGGATGCCGTCATGGGCATCGGCGTGGAGCACGGCAGCGCCCGGCAAAGACTGGCCTCACCCCTCGTGCGCCGCCCCGACGCTCTGGGGGCGGCGTCCTGAGCGGATTCAAGGAGATAAAGAGGCATGACGCAGCGGGAGTATCTGCGGGTTCTGGGGCCCTTTGTGCTGACGACCATGACGCAGCCTCTGCTGGGGGCCGTGGACACGGCGGTCATGGGCCGTCTGCCGGACCCGTCCTATATTGCGGGCGTGGCTGTGGGAGCCGTAATTTTTAATACGGTTTACTGGCTGCTGGGCTTTCTGCGCGTCGGCTCCACGGGCTTCAGCGCACAGGCCGGAGACGATACGGAACAGCTCCGCAAGGCCGTCCTGCTCCCGGCACTCATGGCGCTGGGCCTGAGCCTGCTGATTCTGCTGCTGCAACGCCCCATCTTTGCCGGAGCCATGCTTGTTCTGGAGCCGGACGAGGCCACGCGGCGCGTCACAGCCGTCTATTACGACATACTTATCTGGGGCGCGCCGCTGGCGCTGGGCAATTATGTCATGCTGGGCTGGCTTATGGGACGCTCGCTCATTGCGGCGGCCCTGCTGATGCAGATCGGCGGCAATGCGCTCAACATGTTTCTTGACGTTCTTCTTGTGCTGGCACTGGACGCAGGGCCCGCGGGCGTGGCCGCGGCAACGCTGCTGGCGCAGGCTTTTTCCTTTCTGGTCGGCGCGGCGGCCGTGTGCCGCGCTCTGCCGGGAGGGCTGCGCGGCATGGCCCGCCTTGTCGATATGGAAGAAATGTTGCGCATGGCGCGCGTAAACGGGCATCTCTTCCTGCGTACTGTCTGCCTGCTGGTTCAGATGAACATTTTCATGGCAACGGCGGCGGGCTTCGGGACGGCCACCCTTTCGGGAAATGCCGTCCTGATACAGATAATGCTCATTTTTTCCTATGTTTTTGAAGGAATAGCAAATGCGTCCAGCGTTTTTGCCGGAAAAGCCGTCGGCCGGGGCAGTTCAGAACTCATGGAAGAAACGCGCAGGGCAACGCGCCTGTGGACCCTGCTTGCCATGCTGCTGCTCACCGGCGGCTATGCGCTATGGCGCGAGCCTCTCCTGCGTCTGTTTACGGACCTGCCGGAGGTGCTGACGGAAGCCGGACGCTACAGCCTGTGGGGTCTGCTGTTTCCCGCGGCGGCGGGCTTCGGCCTGAGCTATTACGGCATGTTTACGGGCGCAAGCCGGACGCGTCCCGTCTTTGTGTCCACCCTGCTGGCCCTGTGCGCCTTTGCCGCCGTCTGGGCCGCAGCCGTGCCGCTCTGGGGCAATCACGGCCTATGGCTGGCGTACATACTCTTTTACGCGGGGCGCAGTCTGTTTCTGGCACCGCTGCACCCGCTGCCGCGCAACGCGCGCGTCCCCCGGCGCGGCTGACGACAACCATTTTTTATCATTGCGCAACACTCTTCAGGAGAAGGCATGCCCCCTTTTGAAACGCTCGTCGATTTGCTGGAAAGACCGACGCCGGTAGAAAAAAAGACTTTCACTTTCACAAAAGATGATATCACCCTCCCGGCAACGCTGATTACAGGAATACACCCCGGAAAGACCGTTCTGCTGACGGCCGGGGTGCACGGCTGCGAATATTGCAGCATTCAGGCCGCCGTGGAGCTGGCGGAGGAATTGCGGCCGGAGGACATACGCGGGCGCGTGCTGGTGCTTCCCGTCGCCAATGTCTCCGGCTTTCAGGAGCGCCTGCCCGCCGTGGTGGCGGAAGACGGCAAGAATCTGAACCGGGTCTTTCCCGGCGATGCCTCCGGTTCCAAGGCCGAGCGGCTGGCGCACTGCATCACGACGCTGCAACTGCGGTCGGATTTTTATGTGGACATGCACGGCGGCGATCTGCACGAGGCCATGTTTCCATTTGTCTTCTTTCCCGGCGTCGGAGAACCGGAAGTCACGGAAGCCTCGCGGCAGGCGGCCCGGGCGCTGAATGTCGGCGTGCGCGTGCGCTCTTCCGCCACAAGCGGAGCCTACAATTCCGCGGCTCTGCGGGGCGTGCCGTCCCTGCTGGTGGAGCGCGGCGGTCTGGGGCGCTGGTCGCGGGAAGAGGTCAACGCCTATAAGGACGATATCCGCCGCATACTGGCGCATCTGGGCGTTACGGAAGGGCCGGACGGCGGCGCGGGCGATCTGCAACGCGAAACCGTGCCCGTTTATCTGGAAGCGCAGGAAGAGGGCTGCTGGTATCCCGCCGTCAGTCCGGGGCAGAGCGTGAACAGGCACGCCGTGCTGGGAGAACTCCGGGATATGTTCGGCCGCCGCCAGCGCGTCTATCACGCGGAACGCTCCGGCACGGTGCTCTATATGACCGTGTCGCTGGCCGTCGGCGCGGGCACGCCGCTGGTTGCCTACGGCTAAGCCGAGAGAAGATTTCTGAGGGGGAGAGGGCCCCCCTTGGCTGGCGCGCAAGGTGTTCCCTCTCCCCCTCAAACTCCCCCTCTCCCTCCCCAACGCGCTTTATTCTGGAGGATGAAGCAATGCGGAGACACCGCCGCTTTTCCCGCGGCAACCGTCCCCCGAAGGCTGCCGCGAGCCCTGCATCCGTCTAGAGCATTTTCAGTTTGAAATGCTGTGCATTTCAAACCATACGGCCTGTCGTTTCGCGGAAAAAACGCGGTTTTTCCGCTCACTTTGGGCCGGGCGGCGCTGTGCCGCCGCCTCGCGTTTCACCTTTTTCAAAGTTGAAACGCTCTAAAAAAGCGCGTTGGGAAAGGGCTGGGGGGCGGGGGGGTCCCTTCCCCCCGATATTCTACGAATAGCGTTATTTTCCCCTCAAAAAAACGTAATGGCGGAAGGGAGGATGTCATGGAACTGCGGCAACTGGCCTGCTTTGTCGCGGCGGCGGACTTCGGGAGCACGCGGCGCGCGGCCGAGCATCTGCACACGTCCCAGTCCAGCGTCAGCAAGCATATTTCCATGCTCGAACAGGAGCTGAGCGTGATCCTTTTCCGGCGCAGCAATCGGGGGCTGCGCCTGTCCGAGGAAGGCAGAGAACTCTACGACTACGCGCACGGCATGTTGCAGAATGCCCGGCTTATGCAGGAGCTCGGCAAACGGCGGCATCTGCGGCGCATCAGCATTGCCTGCTATCCCTCGACCATGATTTCCCGCCTGTTCTGCCGTCTGTACGAAGAATGCGGCGGCGAGAATCTCCGTATGTCCTTTCTGGAAGGCACTGTGGAAGAAATTGTGGACTACGTGCATGAGGGCGTGGCCGACATGGGCATTGTCTATTTTTCCAAGGATCAGCAGGGCTGTTTCGAGCATATTCTGTCGCACCGGGATTGCGAATATACCGAATTGTCGCAGCACGCGCCCTGCATCTACGTCGGGCCCAGAAGCCCGCTGTACGAACGGGAGAAGGTATCCTTTGCCGACCTCGAAGGACTGAACTTTATTCAGCCGCTGCACGATTTCTTCTCTATCGAGCATCATCTGGACAGAATCAGCGTCGGCATGGCCAGAACAAGCCACTTTGAAAGCCGCGTCTCCACCAACAGCGACAATCAGATTATCGAAATGCTGCTGCATACCGACGTATGCAGCTTCGGCATACGCCTCATGAACGACGACTATCGCAAATATGCCATCCGCGACGTGCCCATCGAGGACTGCGGGCGCTGCCTGAGTTTCGGTTTCATCAGGAAGCGCAAATACGATCTTGCGGAAGAATACCGGCGATTCATAGCGCTGGTGGACGAACACCTCTGCAAAGTCCAGCGGGACAGAGACGGACAGGCGCTCGCAAACAGGCGCAGCATCACCAAAAAAAAACATATTCAGGGGGTGTCATGAAGGAAAAAACATCAATTCTTGTTCTGACTGCGGCTCTGCTGCTGACGCCTGCGGAAGGGCAGGCCGTGGATTTCCGGGCAAAAGGCGTCTGGATCAACATGCTGGAGTACGGCGACGGCGGCAGCTTTGTCAAAAAAGGACGCGACGGCGACCACGTGACCGGCTGGGGTCGCTGGGGAGAAGATCAATTCGAGGCAAAGTCCCGCGTGCGCCTGCAACTGGACGCCGTGGCCTCCGAGGCTCTCTCCGGCTCGGTCTACATTGAAATTGGATCGACGCCGTGGGGCAACGCCAAAAAGGGGGGCGCGCTGGGCGCGGACGGAACCATCGTCAAAATCAAACACAGCTATCTGGACTGGGTCGTTCCTTCCTCCGACATCAAGGCGCGCATAGGCATTCAGCGCATCTTTCTGCCCGACTTTGTGACGGACGCCTCGCAGGTCTTCGATGCCGACGTGGCGGGCATCACGCTTTCTCTGCCGCTGAACGAACGCGCCGCTCTGACGGCCTTCTGGGCGCGCCCCTTCAATGACAACTGGACGGGCGACGGCGCAACGCAGGGGCAGGGCTATCTTGACAATGCGGATATTTTCGGCCTTGCGCTGCCGCTGCATTTCGACGGCTTCCGCATGACGCCGTGGGCCATGCTGGGGGCTTTTGGAGCCAATGCATTCCGCTCCGGAGCCGACTACTACGGCCGGAACTCCGACCTGACCGGCGGCCTGGGGCTGTCGCCATCCTTCTACATGCTGCCGCAGGGCCAGTCCGGTCCAGCCCGCGCCCATGCCTATGCGACGGCCTTCTGGGCCGGACTCACAGGGGAAATAACCGCCGCCGATCCCTTCCGCTTCGCCTGGAGCGCCAATTACGGCAGTATTGCCACCGGCCTTGCCGCGCTCAACCGCAGCGGCTGGTACGCCGCCGCGCTGGCCGAATACAAGACGGACTGGGGCACGCCCGGCATTTATGCCTGGTACAGCAGCGGCGACGACGGCAATCCGCGCAACGGTTCGGAACGCATGCCTACCTTTGAAGCCAACAACGAAAGCACCAGCAGCGTTGCCGCCTTCGGCACGCTGGGCACATGGACCATAGGCCGGGACACCCTGCTGGGCTCCACCCTTGTCGGCACCTGGGGCTTTGGTCTGCGGCTGGCCAATATCAGCCTTATGGACAAACTGACGCAGACCATCCACGCCAATTTCTATCAGGGCACCAATGCGGCGGGCATGGCCGGGTACATTACCGGACGCAAGACCCGGGACGGTTATCAGGGCTACGCCCCCGCCGCCGGAGGCGCTTCGGCGGACTTCAACACCGTCAACGGCTACGGCCTGTATCTGACAGAAAAGGATTATGCGGCGGAATTCGGCATCATGAGCAGCTATCAGATATGCGACAATCTGCGCTTTCTGGTGGAGGCAAACTATATCGCCCTCTGGCTGGATCAATCCTCTTCGGTCTGGGGCGGCTACAGGCGCTCCGACGGCAGCCGCCTGTCCGCCAACAGCACGGAAGACGCCTGGAATATCAACGCCAGCCTCATCTACAAGTTTTAGGCTCTGGACTCATTATGCTTTTTGAGGGGGAAGAAACCTCTTTTGCTTGCGGCAAAAAGGGGTTTCTTCCCCCTCAAACTCCCCCATCTTCCCCAAAACCCGCACATAATATGCTGGCAGGTAAAGATAAGCGTTTTTATAACATTTAGTGATATCTTGTTTTTTATATATCATCCCACAGGAAGGCAGCTCTTGATAATGAGTCCTGCCCCTAGCAGAGAACTTTCCCGACCCCTGCGCGCTTTTCCAGAAAAACACGGGAGCATGCAGCCCGTGCCCGCCAAAGAACATATGCCGTTGATACGCTCTCTTTCTTTGAAGCAGCCCGCAACGGTTGCGCCGCACTGCCCCGGCAGGGCAAGTGGGCTTGCCGCCCAACAAAATTCAACGATTCTAAAATATTAGCAGTCATATTCCGAACGAACGATGTATTCCTGTTCATTCTCTGCTATATTCCGGCCGTCCGCCGCGGGGGAAAGCTGTCTGCCACCGCTGCTGCGGGCATGCCGAAAACAGGAGATTTCATGACTGCATCCATTGTTTATTCCCTCTGCGGCATGTGCAACACGCGCTGTCCCGTAGAAATTCACTGCGAAGATTCCGGGCCGCGCTGGATTTGCGGCAATCGCCATCTAGGTTCCGGCACGGCCCTGTGCCCGCGCGGGGCGGCCGGTCTGGGCCTGTATGCGGACGACGAACGCCCGCAACAGCCCCTCATCCGCGAGGGGGCGCGCGGCGAGGGGCGCTGGCGCGCCGTAAGCTGGGATGAGGCGCTGGACTATACCGCCGGACGCCTGCGGGCCATCATGGACGCCCACGGCCCGCGCAGTCTGCTCTTTTCGGAGCGTCCCGGCCCCTGTTCGGATATAAGCAAAGCCCTGCTGCGCGGCCTTGGCTCGCCCAATTACTGTACCCATGACGACGCCTGCTCCCACAATGTCACTCAGGCGGCCTACAGCCTGACAGGTTTCGGCCGCGAGCAATGGAACTACGACTACAAGAATTGCCGTCATATTGTCGTACAGGGCCGCAACCTGTTGGAATCGCTCAAGGTGGGCGAGGTCAACAACGTGTTTGCCGCGCTGGACAAGGGCTGCCGCCTGACCTGCGTGGACGTGCGGCCTACCGTCACGGCCGCCCGCGCCACGCGCTCCCTCTGTCTGCGCCCCGGCACGGACCTCGCTTTCAATCTTGGCATACTGCACACGCTGATTAGCGAAAAGCTTTACAACGCCGCCTTTGTGGCCGCATACGTCAAGGATTTTGACGCTCTCGCCGACTTTGTGCGCCCGTATTCCGCCGTCTGGGCCGCCGAAGAATGCGGCATTGACGCCGCAGAAATCACGACGCTGGCCCGGCAGCTTGCCGAAGCCGCTCCCGCCGTCATCTGGCATGGCGGCTGGATGAGCTCCCGCTATACCCAGTCCTTCATGACCTGCCGCACAGCCTACCTGATTAACGCCCTGCTGGGTTCCTTCGGCAGCAAGGGGGGGCTCATTCTCAATGCGGGCGCAAAGGATGCCGGGCGCAAAGGTCTGCGCTCCTTTGCCTCGCTCTATCCGGCCCCTGAGGAACCCCGCGCCGACGGCGTGGGCTGGAAGGAACCGCCCTTTGCCCCCGGTTCAAGCCTGTTGCACAAGGCATTTCAGGCCGCCGCCACAGGCGCACCCTATCCCCTCAAGGCCTATATCACCCTGAAGCATGACCCCCTGAGCGCCATGCCCGATCCCGAAGCGCAAAAGGCCTGCCTTGCCAATTTCGATCTGCTAGTATCTCTGACGTTCTCCTGGTCGGACACCGCCTGGTTCAGCGACGTAGTGCTGCCCATGCCCTCCTTTGTGGAGCGGGGTTCCCTGCTCCAGCTCAAGAGCGGCGCGCGGCCGCAGATTCTCATGCGCAGCCCCGCGACCGCGCCGCGCCATGATACGCGCCCGGATTGGTGGATTCTGGGGCAGCTCGGCAAGCGTCTTGGTCTGCCGGATCTGGCCTTTGACACGCTGGAAGACCTCTGGCGCTTCCAGTTGGAAGGCACGGGGATCAAGCCGGAGGATTTTCAGCATGGCGCCGTGTCCCTGAGCGAGACGCCCATCAACCCCGGTCCTGTTTTCAAGACGCCGTCTGGCAAACTTGAAGTGCTCTTCACGCCGTGGGAAAAAGCTGGAATCCCCTCCCTGCGACCGTATGTCTCCCCCGCCCGCCCCGGACCAGAAGAGTTCCGTCTGATTGTGGGGCGGCATGCCTGTCATACGCATTCCCACACGCAGAACAATCCGCTGCTGCACGACAAACTGCCCGTCAACGAAGCCTGGATAGCCCCGGAGCGCGGGCAGGCGCTGGGTCTTGCCGACGGGGATATGGCCGTCATGCGGGCGGCCTCCGGTTACAGCGGACAGATTCGGGTGCGTCTGGTGCCCGGCATGCATCCCGAAGCCCTGTTCATGCTGCACGGTTTCGGGCACAGTCTGCCGGTAGAGAGCCGCGCCCGCGGCCTCGGTCTTGGCGATCAGCACTTCATGAGCGGCGGCCTTACGCAGGAAGACGAGCTCGCGCACGGTCTGGCATTGCAGGCCCATTTCGTGCGGCTCATCCCCTGCGATACCAGCGCAAAGGACAACTAAAATGACGACCCTGAGCATTGTCTTTGATGAAAGCCGTTGCATCAACTGCAAGGCCTGCGAAATTCACTGCCGCCAGTGGCACGGTCTGCCCATGTCTCTGTGCCGTCATATAGGAGACGCCCCCCGACCGGATGCCGAGGGCGTCATCCGGCTGCGCATGGGCCTGCTGCACTGCGTCCAGTGCGCCCGGCCGCACTGTCTGTCCGCCTGCACCCACGAGGCCATGCGTCTTGACGAGGACGGCATCGTGCATATCGACGCCGAACGCTGCACCGGCTGCGGCGACTGTCTCGCCGCCTGCCCCTATCATGCCCTGTGCCGCCATCCGCAGACCGGCAAAGTCTTTAAATGCGATTTATGCCGGGATCGACGCGCACAGGGCGAGGAACCCGCCTGCGTTGCCGGTTGCCTGACGCACGCCCTGCGCCTGAGCGACTCCCCCGACGACTACAAACACGCAGGCAAAGCCGTTGCCCGCGCCCTCAAGCTGTCGCGAGGGTAGAGGGCGGAAGTTTGTGTTGTGTTGGGGGAGGGGAACCCCTCTGCTGGCGCGAGAGGGGTTCCCCTCCCCCAAGCCCCCACCCCTCCCCAGCGCGCTTTGTTCAGGAGGATAGGCGCTGCGGAAACGCAGAAGTTTTGCTTGCGGCAACCGTCCCCCGGAAATGCGACAACTTTTTTCCGACAGCTCACGGAACAGAAAAGCCCGCCGAATCGGCGGGCTTTTCTGTTCCGTACAAGAACGGTAAGACCAATAAAAATTTTATCCGCTCTCTGGCGAGAACGGCAGGAGCAAAAAGGTTCTTTCGGGAAACGGACGGCAAAAGGAAAGCGCCGACGGCCCCGTAACGTCACACTGTCCAGAAAAAAGCGCGTTGGGGGAAGGATGGGGGGTCTGGGGGGAAGGAAACACCCTTGCGCGCTAGCCAAGGGGGTTTCCTTCCCCCCAGAACACGATTCCCCCAGCGCACAAAGCTCACCTTCTAACGCACGGGCCAGTCCAGCACTTCCAGCGGGATGCTTTCGCTGATTTCCGCCAGAGCGCGGCGGGCGGCCTGTTCGCAATGGGGCGAGAACATCACTTTCAGCAGGGCGGTTTTAGGCTCCAGCACGGAAAAGGCGGCCACATGCCCGTAGGCTTCCAGCAGAAAGCGAAACAGGGCCGTATGCCGGGCTTCCAGCCGTACCAGCAGACGGCCGCAGACCGACGGTTCGGGCAGGGGCAGGGGGTGCGGCTTGCGCTTTCTCTGGCGCAGAGCCGGAGGAACATAGGCGTCAGAGGGCGTCATTGCCAGACTCCAAGAGCGCGGCCCGCGGCCACAAAGCCCATAGCCATGGCAATGGTGCCGAAAAAGCTCTGCGTGCGCCAGGCAACCAGCAGAGACGGCACGGCGGCCACAAGATAAAGATTTGTCCACGACAGAGAAAACACGCCGTTATAAAAGAAGATGTCCTGCCCCAGCAGGGCCGCCATGACGGACACAGGCACAAAGGAAAGCCAGTGCCGCAGCGCCGGGGGCAGGCTGTCGGCCTGAAGAAACATGACCGGCCCCATGCGCGGAATGGCCGTGACCAGCATGCAGCCCACAATACAGAAAATCAGCTCCGCATGTTGCGCGATCCAGCTCATACCGCAGCGCCTCCCGCATTTCCGTCCTGCCCGCGCCCTTCGCGGCGTTCCTGCCGCAAAAAGAGCGCCGTGCCCGCCGTGGCGGCCACGATGGTGGCGGCGACCACATTCCATTGCCCCATGCCCGCCATCTTGAAGCCCAGCGAAAGCACGGCGGCAAAGATGCCCGTCAGCAGATGCAGACGGCTGGAGCATTGCGGCACCACCAGCGCAAGAAACATGGCCGTAAGGGCATAATCCAGCCCCAGCGGCTTAACGTCGGTTATCAGACCGCCGCAAAACGCCCCCAGCGCCGTTCCCGCAATCCATGAGAGCTGCGCCGTAACATTGCAGGTAAAGAGGGTGGTCGTCGCCAGCTTCCAGCCATGCTGAAACGCCGTAATATGGACGCCGAACGTTTCGTCCGTCATCTCAAAGCCGAACAGCCCCCGCTGCCAGCGGGGCAGGGAACTCAGATGCGGCGCAATGGCCGCCGACATGAGCAGATGCCGCAGATTAACCACAAACACCGCCACAATGACGGACAACGCGCCCGCGCCCGCTCCCCAGAGACCGGCCAGCACAAACTGGCCTGAACCGGCAAAGATCAGCATGGACATGGCAATAGCCAGCGAAGGCGGAATGTGGTTCTTGACGGCCAGCACGCCAAACGCAAAGGCAACAGGAACATAACCAAGAACAATGGGCAGGGCACGCCGCACGCCGTCCCAGAAAGGAGACGCTGCGGCCCCCGCGCCCTTCCCGGTTGCGGCAGGGCAGGACATGGAGCCTCCGGCAAAAACAGAATCGCAAGCCGCCCCCCAAACAGGAGACGGCGACAGAGGCCGCAGGGTACGCCTTAACCCCGCGACAGGCAAGCGGAGGCGGGCGGGAAGTTATGGAGTTGGGGGGAAGGGAACCCCCTTAGCTGGCGCGCAAGGGCCCAGCCTTTCCAACGGAAAGGCGTTCTCGTAATTCTTCCCCCCAAGCCCCCCATCCTTCCCCCAACGCGCTTTTATCCGGAGGATGGAGCGATACGGGGACGCAGCGGTTTTTCTTGTGCCAACCGCCATAGCGTAATAAATATCAAAATATATTCATAGTTAAATATTACTTAAAAAAGCTCCTCAGTACAATCCATGTCATTATTCCAGAGTAAATTTTGATAATAAGGATGATCGATACAGTGCTGCAAACAAATCCTAACTTCTTCTAATGTTAATAAATTATTAGACAACACATCTCTAACAAAATTCTTAAATCCAAAGCTATCCACTAAGTCTGACATACCTGGCTTTGATGCTTCCAAAATTTCAACAATCTGTTCTTTAGACAGGCTAAAGAATACTGGCTCAATAAGAGAACTATATATATTATTAGCACTATTCCAATTACCCGCAGTAGTAAATAAGGAAACAGACATATTAATACACACATCTATTTTTTCAAAATCTTTAATACAAACTATATCTTCAACTGAGAGACTTTTAAGTCTTTCAACTCTAATTAAAGATATATCTTCAGAAAAATCCATATCGTTAAAATAAGATATAAATATATTCTTCAAACAGCTCTTACAAAACGTCTTTACTTTTTCTTTGTTGCCATCAGTAATATAACTCCACAATGACACTTTAGATAACACAGATAGCACAAGGCAAAAATTATTGTCATCAATATACATAATCACTTTATTAATATTTTTTGCTATACGAGAGAAAGCAATATCCCTATTCATAGATATTAATACTTTTAATATTACTATAGCCTTTTCTTTTTTATACAAACTATTTTTTTCATTAAAAAAAGCAAAAAAAACATTATCAACAAACGCACGCAATAGCGATTCTGTCGCCCTAGACAGAAGACTTTCTTCTAAAAGCTTTTGAACAGCTTTGCTCTCTTGTGGAAAAAATTCTGACTCTATAAGCTGATTAAGCGCTTCAAGAGCATATTTCCCTTGAATTGGAGCTTTTGAGAGAACATTATATACAGCATTTTTTATATGATATCGTGCTTGTTCCGCTGTTGGATAATATGGAGTCTCAATTTGTTGAAAAGTAGGATGAGCACAACGATTTCTATCTTCATGCAAACGCTCCAAATCCATATATTCACTATGACTAACCAAATTAAACTTATCTCTCGCATCAGACAAAATATCACGTTCAAACCTTAATAGTTGACTTATTGCACTTTTATCACCTTTATTAAATTTTTCTAATTCCTGTTCATATTTCTGAACCCATTGTTTTGCTTCTGCGCTACCGGATATATTTAACTCTCTAATTTTATCAACAAAATCAAAAACAACAGCTGTCCATATCGCAACTATACAAACACGATAAGCACCAACCTTATATGAGGAAACGGCTTCTTGAATATAGCCTTTAGCACCTTCTGAACGACAACGCAAAACAAGTTCATCAAGATCTGACAATTTATCTGAAAACATAATATTCTCCTCTGCTAATTAGAGTTCATTCCCCTGCACACTTCCGCAAAAGGAACTGCCTTACGGGTTCACGCATGACTTCCCTGAGATAGTCGAGTTTTTCCTGTGTGGAGAAAGTTTCAAAGAAAGACGCATTGCTCAGAGCAATTTCCATAAAGCCGGGCGCAAAGCCGTTGTCATAGAGCATTTTCCACATGCCGTCGTTACCTTCCCGCAGCAGATCGAGCAGGCGCGGATCGTGGAGCGCGACATGTTCGGTAATCTGGCGCAGGGTGTGCACCTGATCTTCCGGCTTAAAATGGGTGCCGAAGCGCTGGTTGATCTTGTCCACGATATCGGAGAGGGCGGCAAATTCCTTCTGGGCGGGCGCGCCCGCGTCGCCCTTGATACCGGCAAAGCCCTTGTCCGACGGCGTGAGCGTGATGCTTTCCTCGCTAACCTTTATCAGTTTATAATATTCGAGATCGATTTTTCCCTCAAGGCTGATCAGGCCGTCGCTTTCCTGCGGGAGGCTGGAAGCCAGTTTTTTTGCAAACAGGGAATAGATGTGCATGTCTTCATCAAACATGCGGCAGATTTGCGTCACAAAGTTATAGAGGCGCACGAAGCGGGCGAGGCCCGTGCGGAAGGCCCGGCGCTCGTCGTCCGGCAGGGCGGCCACGCTGTTCAGCACCGGGGCCAGTCCGGCGGTGGCCGCCGACAGGGCGCTTTCTTCCTGTTTGCCGGTTCCGGCGCGTAAGGCCGCGCCGAAGGCCGCCACCTGGGCCGGGGTGTATACCTGAAACGCATCCAGCCGGTGCCGGATGTCGTAGATGAGATTCGGGTCTGTTTCCTCCTCCAGCACGGTAGCCTCGTAAAAAGGCTCAAAGGATTTGCGGATGTCCTCCGCGCTGTTCACAAAGTCCAGCACAAAGGTATCCTCCTTGCCGGGGGCCGTGCGATTGAGACGGGAAAGGGTCTGCACGGCCTTGACGCCGCGCAGCTGCTTGTCCACAAACATGGTGTGCAGGAGAGGTTCGTCAAAGCCGGTCTGGTACTTTTCGGCCACAATCAGGATATTGAAATCCTTTGCGAACACGTCCGGCAGTTCCCGTTCTGAAATCCTGAAACCGTGGGTGGCGCGGTTGAGTTCCTCTTCGGTATAGCTGCACTCCCGGCCGCCGACGGTATCCTTCACTTCGCCGGAAAAGGCCACCAGCGCGCGGATGCCCGTCATGCCGCCGTCGCGTATCTGCCGGGAAAATTCCTGCATGTAGCGCACGGCATGCAGGCGGGAGGGCGTTACCAGCATGGCCTTGGCCCGTCCGCCCATCTTGCGGGCCGTAACCGTGCGGAAGTGATCCAGCATGACGGCGGTTTTCTGGGCGATATTGTACGGGTGCAGGCTTTCAAAGCGCAGGGCGGCACGCGAGCCCGCCGCCGTGGCATACTGCGGATCATCCGCGCCTTTGCGAATCAGGCGGAAATACGCCTGCCACGTCGTGTAGTTACGCAGCACGTCCAGAATAAAGCCTTCCTCTATGGCCTGCCGCATGGAATAAATATGAAAGGCGCGAAAGCGTCCGTCCGGCTGCTGCTGCCCGAACAGTTGCAGGGTCTTGTCCTTGGGGGTTGCCGTAAAGGCAAAAAAGGACAGATTGCCGTGCCGCCCCTGCGCGGCCAGTTCCTGCCAGATGGCGTCCTCTTTCCGCTCCTCGGCCTGTTCGGCGTCGCCTTCCAGCTCGACATATTCGCGCAGCGCCGTTTCCGTGTCGGCCAGCGCCCGCTTGAGTTTGAGGGCGGCCCGGCCTGTCTGCGAGGAGTGCGCCTCGTCCACAATAACGGCAAAGTTGCGGTCGCCGTGTTCCACCTCGCTGAAAATGACGGGGAATTTCTGCAAGGTGGTAACGATGATGGCCGCGCCCTCGTTGAGAGCGTCTCGGAGCTGGGCGGAGTTTTTGTCGATACAATGCACCAGATTGGAAATCCGCTCGAACTGACGGACTGTGCCCTGTAGCTGAGCGTCCAGCACGCGGCGATCCGTCACGATAATCACGGACTGAAAAATCTTGTTGTTCCGGGCGTCATGCAGACCGCTCAGGCGATGAGCAAGCCATGCGATGGAATTGGACTTGCCGCTGCCCGCGCTGTGCTGGATAAGATAGTTGCGGCCCGGCCCATGCTGACGCACGTCGTCCAGCAGCCTGTGCAGCACGTCCCATTGATGATAGCGCGGAAAGATGAGGCTTTCTTTACGAATGTTCTTTCCTGTGCGGGGATCCTTCTTTTCCTCCACCTTCAAATGCAGGAACTTTTGCAACAGCTCCAGCAGAGAATCCCGGCAAAGCACCTTTTTCCAGAGGTAGGACGTGGGATAGTCGTTATCCTGCGGCGTCGGATTGCCCGCGCCGCCGACTTCTCCCGCGCCGTTGCTGCCCTGATCAAAGGGGAGAAAATACGTCTTTTCCCGCTCAAGGCGGGTGGTCATCCGCACGTGGAAGGGGTCAACCGCAAAGCAGGTCAGCACGCGCTGCTTGAAGGTAAAGAACAGATCGTCCGGCGAACGATCCTGCCGGAACTGACGCACGGCATGATCCACGGTCTGCCCGGTAAGCGGGTTTTTCAGCTCCAGACAGATGACGGGAATGCCGTTAACGAACAGGGCTACGTCAACGCTGTTTTCACTGGCGGGCGTGTAGCGGAGCTGCCGGGTACAATGAAGGATATTGCTTTCATAGAGACGCAGCGTTTCCGGGTTGAGGTCGTTTTCCGGCTTCCAGAAGACCACGCGAAAAGAAACGCCCAGAATCTTGAAGCCCTGCCGCAGCACTTCCAGCAGGGAGCGCGTGCGGACTTCCTTGCAGAAACGATCCACAAAGACCTTCTCCGCCTTGCCGGGGTTCTTCTGCTCGTGCATTTTCCACGCTTTCGGCTGGCTGGAACGCACAAAGTCCAGCAGGGTCTGCACGTCCAGCGCCTGCGCGCGGTCAAAACGCGCCGGATCGCCCGCCGCATAACCGCCATGCGTACACAACCACGCGCAGATATCGTCCTCGAAATTCCGCTCCCGCAAGTTGTCGCTCATGCGGACACCTCCCGCTTGCCGGTGACGCATTCAAAAATCAGACTTTTCTTGTACTCCGCCAGCCTTTCCAGCAGCCTTTCCTTTTCTTCCAGCAAGGCGTCTATGCGCGCGCATCTGGCATCAAGATAATCGGCTATGCGCTGCTGTTCGGAGAGGGGGGGAAAAGCTATAGGGAAATTTAATAACATTGGTAAACGAACAGAATCGACTGTTGACTTCGCTGTAGCTTCCTCAATTTTCTTTATAAAATTAACTTGGAGATAATAGAAAACAAATCGTACTATAAGATTTTTTGAGAAATTATGGATGTTATAGACACGTTGATGATAGTCAAATTTTCCAATAATATGATGAAATATCTTCCCAGCACCAGCACCATCACCTGCCATTAAGATAGCTTCTCCATCAAAAGAAAACGTATCTATTTTTTCAACTTGTTGAGAACGTACAAAGAAAGGATATTTACCATCAGGGTTTTTATTTATAGTATCCTTATCTCCTGTACATATTGAACACAAGAAACGCAAACGCATCACCTCCCACCCCGCCGGGATTTCCCCGATCCACGGGATGCCGCTGTCCTTCATGGGCACGTTTGGATCAAGCCCTTTGGTAACGGCCTCGGTAATGAGCGAGAGCTTGTAGGCGCGCAGCTTTTCCATGCTCTGGCGAATGAGCTCCGCAGATTCATCAATGCGGGCACACTTGGCATCAAGGTAATCGGTTATGCGCTGTTGTTCTGGGAGAGGAGGGATAAGAACAGGAATCTGTTTAAATGCTACCACATCCAAATCCCATTGATTAGGCCTAATTCCTCCAGACAACCTCCTATATTCAGGATAATAACAAGAAGAACGCAATAAATAATGCAAAAAAGTACCATATACATTTTTTGATATAATTTTAAATACATAATAAGCAGGGCTCACTATCCCTTGATAAAAAGAAACAGCAATCGAACCTTGCCAAGCCTTCATTTTATTAATTACAATGTCCCCAACTTCTACAAATTTATAGTTTTCCGTATTTTCAGATGTCCTATTAAAATTATCATTACGAGAAGATTTTATAACAACGCCCCAATCTCTATAAAGAGACAATACTTCTTCATTCGGATGATTTTGTACTGTTTTTTGTACAGCTATATTCTTTACCTTCCTCACTTCCCACCCTTCGGGGATGTCTCCGATCCATTCGATACCGCTATCTTTCATCTTTCGCATACGAGTCCGTCCTTCAAAAATCACATATAAAGCGCGCTGGGGGAGGGAAGGGGGGTGCGGGGGGAAGGGAGGACCCTCTCGCGCTAGCAGAGGGTCCTCCCTTCCCCCCGCGAATCACTCACTCTTCATCCTCAAACAGGGCGGCGAGGCTTTCGCCCAGACGCAGCTCCAGATCGCGGATTTCGACGGCAAGTTCATCGGCGGGGCGGGGGGGCGTATATTCGTAGAAATAGCGGGTAAAGGGGATTTCGTAGCCGATTTTGTTCTTGCTGGTATCGATCCATGCGTCGGGCGCAAAGGGAAGGACTTCGCGGGCAAAGTAGTCGTCGATATTTTCCTTGAGCGGCACATTTTCGGTGTCGCGGCGAGAGGCGTCGGCCTTGCGTTTACCGGGCTTGCGGCCGCGCTTTCTTGGAGCGTCACCGTCCGGCGGGAGGGGGGCGGCTTCGGAATCGGCGGGGCGTTCCACGGTGATTTTGGTATAACCGAAGTCGGCCACGTCAAAAATTTTGCTTAACGGGCTTTCGGCAAAGTCGCCGTAGAGACGGCAGATTTCGTCAATGGCGGACTGGGGAATATCGTTGCGCTTGTTGCCGAGAGATTTGCGGCGCTTCTCATAAAGACCGCTGGCATTGATGAGCTGCACCTTGTTGCGGCGGGCTTCGGGCTTGTCGCGGCACAATATCCAGATATAGGTGGCAATGCCGGTATTATAGAAAATATCGTTGGGCAGGGCGATGATGGCGTCGAGGAGATCATTTTCGAGAATATGGCGGCGGATATTGGAAGGGCCGCTGCCCGCGTCGCCGGTAAAGAGGGGCGAACCGTTCTGGATGATGGCCGCGCGTCCGCCGGGCTTGAGACGGGCTACGGCTGTCTGCAAAAAGAGCATCTGACTGTCGGAAATGCTGGGCAGACCGGCGGAAAAGCGACCGTCCTTTTGCGCGGCTTCGGCTTCCACGGCGGCCTTTTCGTTTTTCCATTCCCGGCCAAAGGGGGGATTGGAGAGCACATAGTCAAAAGTCTGGCCGGAGAACTGATCGTCGGAGAGGGTATTGCCGCTCTTGATGTAGTCGGCCTCGTTGCCCTTGATGAGCATATCCGCCTTGCAGATGGCAAAGGTCTCGTCGTTGAGTTCCTGCCCGCAGAGCACAAGAAGCGCGCGGCTGTTGAGCTTGTGGATATGCTCCTCGGCAACGGACAGCATGCCGCCGGTACCGCAGGCGGGGTCATAGATGGTCTTGGTGACGCCGGTCCCGGAAAGGGCGTCGCTGTCGTGGGTAAGGAGCAGATTGACCATCAGCTCTATGACTTCGCGCGGGGTGTAGTGCTGCCCGGCGTCCTCGTTGTGCGCTTCGGAAAAGCGGCGGATCAGCTCCTCGAAAATATAGCCCATTTCCAGATTGGACACCCTGTCGGGATGGAGATCGGCCTTGCTGGTAGTAAATTCCTTCAGCACCATATAGAGAATCCCCTTTTCCGTCATGGTGGCGACATGCGGTTCAAAGGGCTTGAACTTCTCCAGTATCTGCCGGACGTTGCCGGAAAAGGCGTTGCAGTAGGCGCGGAAATTGGCGTCCAGATCATCGGGCGCGTCCAGCAGACGCGCAAAGGTAAAGGGACTCGTATTGTAGAAGGGACGGCCGGAAGCCTTTCGCAGCAGCGAGTCCAGCAGGGGGCTGTCCTTGAATTTCTGCGCAACATCCAGCACGGCGGCCTTGCCGGGCTCCAGCACGCTGTCGAAACGGCGGATGACGGTCAGGGGAAGAATGACTTCGCCGTACTGATGCGGCTTGAAAGCACCGGTCAGCTTGTCGGCTATGGCCCAGATAAGATTGGCTTTTTCGGCAACGGTGGCAGCAAGGGACATGAAAGGGGCTTCCTTGGCGAAAAGGTGAAAAAAGTATTGCCTTTCCAGTATAGGGAGGGCGAGGCACGGAAGCAAGGGGAAGGCGGGGGGTGCGCGTAACGCGCATCATCCCCGCCGGCCCAGCGTCGCCTGGGCCGCGTCCGCTTGTGCAGCTCCGTGCGGCGAAGCCGCACTCGCTTCCGCGCTCCCGCGTCCCGCTCCTTGCGCCGTCATGGATGATTCCCCCCTCCCTCTCAGAGCCTCTTCTGTGGGCTTTGCCCACCCGCGCGTTGAATACGTCTCCAGCGCCCCGCGAAAGACGTATCCAACGCGCGAAGTTG
>CALVHG010000008.1 GCA_944327285.1 uncultured Desulfovibrio sp.
AAAACCGCGTTTTTTCCGCGAAACGACAGGCCGTATGGTTTGAAATGCACAGCATTTCAAACTGAAAATGCTCTAGAGCGTTTCACCTTAACGCCGGTTCGGGCAACGCTACAGAAAAATAAGGAGTGCGGCATGCAGCTTTTGCAGAAGGCCAAAGCCGCTGGCTGAGCGGCAAAGATGGCTCCAGGGGCCCTGGAGCAGCTTTTGAGCGGTTTGTCGTCCGTTATGCCTGCGGCGCTGGAAACGCGCGTGCTGGCCGGGCGGGCCCGGAACGAAGATGCCGCCGTTGTGCGCGTGCCCGCAGGCAGAGCGCTGGTGCAGACGGTGGACATCCTTGCGCCTATTGTCAACGACGCCTTTCATTTTGGCCGCATTGCCGCTGCCAACGCTCTTTCCGATGTGTACGCGCTGGGGGGCGAGCCGTGGTGCGCCATGAATATTGCCTGCTTTCCGCAGGAGCTGGCCGAAAACGATCCCGAAGGCGTGCTTTCCGCAATTCTGCGGGGCGGGGCGGAAGCTGCCGTGGAGGCCGGAGCCGTCATCGTGGGCGGGCATACGGTGCAGGATGACGAGCTCAAGTTCGGCCTGTCCGTCACCGGGCTCATTGATCCGGAGCATATTGCGGAAAATCGCAATTTGCGTCCCGGTCTTGCGCTGGTGCTGACCAAGCCGCTGGGAACGGGGATTCTTGCCACGGGCGTCAAGGCCGGCTGGGAAGGCGCCGGAGAGAGCGAGGCGGCCCTGTGCCGCTGGTGCGGGCGGCTTAATCGCTTCCCCGGCGAGGCCATCCGTCGTTTCTGGCTGCCTGCCGCCACGGACGTGACCGGCTTCGGTCTGGCCGGGCATGCGTTGGAAATGGCGCTTGCGTCGGGCGTCTGCGTGGCGCTGGATATGGCGGCCCTGCCGCTGCTGCCGCGCGTGCTGGACTATGCCAATGACGGTCTTATTCCGGCGGGCAGTTACAATAACCGCCGTCACTGCCTCTGCTCCCTGCGCCGGAGCGAGGGCGTGGACGACGCGCTGGAAATGGTGGCCTTTGATGCCCAGACATCGGGCGGAATGCTGCTGGCGGTTCCGCGGGATCGTCTGGAGGAAGTTCGGGCCTTCCTGCGGGAAAACGGCGATCTGGATGCCGTGGTGGGCGAAGTGCTGCCCGCGCAGGCGGACGGCGCGGCCCTCTGGCTGCGAAACTGAAGTCTGCCGGCAAGCAGGCATGTTGACGCTACATCGTTCTTCCGGGGGGAAGGAAACCCCCTTATCTCTGCTGTCGATGCCCGTAGCTTCCTTCGTCGCAACGGGCACGGCCTGCGGCCGCCTTCGGTCGCGGCTAGCGCACAAGGGGCGTTTCCTTCCCCCCGGACCCCCCATCCTTCCCCCAACGCGCTTTTTCAGAGGGACGCGGGGAGCATACGACAGGCCTCCTCCAGAGAATTTGCAGCATGTATGCTTTAATTGTTTGAAATAGATAGTAAATTTATGTTAACGCTTTCTAAGGCACTTTCAGTTTGAGTGCAAAGCATTTCAAATCATACTGCCTGTTATTTCGCGGAAAAAACGCGTTTTTTCCGCTCACTTTTGGCCGGGCGGCGCAGTGCCGCCGCCGCGCCTCTTGCCTTTTGCAAAGGCAAAATGTTTTATCGAGGGATAACAAGGAGTCTGGCGAGCATGGGGAAAACGTCGCGTGAAGTGTTGGGGACCCGTCTGGGATTTTTGCTGCTGTCGGCCGGTTGTGCCATCGGCCTCGGCAATATCTGGCGTTTTCCCTATATTACAGGTCTGTATGGCGGCGCCGCCTTTGTCATCATTTATCTGTGCTGTCTGCTGGCCGTAACGCCCATTCTGATTATGGAAATTGCCGTGGGACGCGCGGCCCGCTGCAATATGGGGCGCGCTCTGCGCAAGCTGGAGCCGGAGGGGACCTGGTGGCATCGCTTCGGCTGGCTGGCTCTGGTGGGCAGTTATCTGCTCATGATGTTCTACACAGTGGTGACGGGCTGGCTGCTTTCCTACTGCTGGTTTGCGCTGACCGGTCAGCTTTCCAGTCTTGACCCGGAAGGGGTGAAGAACTTCTTTTTCGGCACGCTGGCGGATGTCAAAGGGCAGGTTCTCGGCATGAGCGTTGCCGTGGGCGTAGGCTGCCTTGTCTGTTCGCTGGGCGTGCAGCGGGGGATAGAGCGGATTGTCAAGCTGATGATGGCCGGTCTGTTCCTTATTCTGATTCTGCTTGTCTTTCGTTCGCTGACCCTGCCGGGAGCGGGGGAGGGCGTTGCCTTCTATCTGGCCCCGGATTTCGGGCGACTGTTTGACAAGGGCTTTTTCAGCGCCTGCAATGCGGCCCTGAATCAGGCCTTTTTCACCATTTCCGTGGGTATCGGCTCCATGACTATTTTCGGCAGCTATCAGCCTGACAATCGCAGTCTGGCGGGGGAGGGCGCCTGGATTGTGAGCATGGACACCTTTGTGGCCATTATGGCGGGGCTGGTGATTTTTCCCGCGTGCTTTGCTTTCGGCGTCGATGCCGGCGGCGGGCCGGGGCTTATCTTTGTGACGCTGCCCAATATCTTCAATGTGATGGATGGCGGCCGCATCTGGGGCATTTTGTTCTTCGTCTTCATGGCCTTTGCCGCCCTTTCCACGGTCATTGCTGTGTTCGAGAACATCATTTCCTACAGCATCGACGTCTGGGGCATGTCGCGCCGCGCCTCGTCCGCGCTGCACTTTGTCGGCCTGTGGCTCTGTTCGCTGCCGTGCGCGCTGGGCTTTAATGTCTGGGCCGACTTCCAGCCTCTGGGCAAGGGGACCAGCGTGCTTGATCTGGAGGACTTTCTGATCAGCAATAACCTGCTCTTTGTGGGGACGCTGATGTTTCTTTTCTTCTGCTGCACGCGCTGGGGCTGGGGGTGGAAGAATTTTCTGGCAGAGGCCAACAAGGGGGAAGGTCTGCGTTTCCCGCACTGGCTGAAAGGGTATCTGACCTATGTTCTGCCCTGTCTGATCATCCTTGTTTTTGTCATGGGTTATGTGGAGCGCCTGAGCAAGTAAGCCGGGCCGGAGTCTGGGAGTCGTTTTTATGGCAGAGAAAAAAACGCGTGAAATGTTGAGCAGCCGTCTGGGCTTTCTGCTGCTGTCGGCGGGCTGCGCCATCGGCCTTGGCAACGTCTGGCGCTTTCCGTACATCACGGGCAATTATGGCGGAGCCATCTTTGTCGGCATTTTTCTGATTTGTCTGCTGGCTGTTGTGCCCATCATGATCATGGAATTTGCCGTGGGGCGCGCCGCCCGGCGCAATATGGGGCTGGCCTTCGGCCGGCTGGAACCTGAGGGGACCCAGTGGCATCGTTTCGGCTGGTGGGCGCTGGTGGGCAGCTATGTGCTGATGATGTTTTATACTGTGGTGACGGGCTGGATGCTCCTTTACTGCTGGTATACGGCATCTGGCGCGTTGAGCGGGCTGCAACCGGCGCAGGTGGGAGCCTTTTTCGGCGAGGTGCTTGGAAGCGCCGGAACGCAGGTGCTGGGCATGACGCTGGTGGTGCTCATTGGCTCCGGCATCTGCGCCATGGGCGTGCAGAAGGGCGTGGAGCGCGTGGTCAAGCTCATGATGGTCGGCCTTGTGCTCATCCTGCTGGTGCTGGTGGTGCGCGCCCTGCTTTTGCCCGGCGCCATGGAAGGCGTGCGCTTCTATCTTGTGCCTGACGTGGATCGCTTCCTGGAAAAGGGCGTGTTCAACGTCATCAGCGCGGCTATGAACCAGTCCTTTTTCTGTCTGTCTGTGGGCATTGGCGCCATGACCATTTTCGGCAGCTATCAGAGCAAGGAGCGCGCCCTGACTGGCGAAGCTCTCTGGATTACGCTGTTTAATACGCTGGTGGGCATTTTCGCCGGTCTGATTATCTTTCCCGCCTGCTTCTCGTTCGGTGTGTCGCCCAATTCCGGCCCCGGTCTTGTGTTCGTGACCCTGCCTAATATTTTCAACAACATGTTCCTCGGCCGGCTGTGGGGAACGCTGTTCTTCATCCTGATGGCCTTTGCGGCGCTGTCCACCGTCATCGCCGTGTTCGAGAACATCATTTCCTACAGCGTGGACGTCTGGGGCATGCCGCGCCGCCGGGCCGTGGTGCTGCACCTGATCGGCCTCTGGGTGCTTTCCCTGCCGTGCGCGCTGGGCTTCAATATCTGGTCCGACTTCCAGCCCTTCGGGGCGGGCACGTCGGTGCTGGATCTTGAAGACTTTATCATCAGCAATCATATGCTGCCGCTGGGCGGTCTGTTCTTCCTGCTGTTCTGTTGCATTCGCTACGGCTGGGGCTGGGACAAGTTCATTGCGGAAACGGATACCGGCGAAGGCATGAAGTTTCCGGCCTGGCTGCGGCCGTATCTGACCTATATTCTGCCTCTGGTGATTCTCTTCCTGTTTGTCATGGGCTACGTGGATCGCTTCGGCGGCAAGTAGGCTTTCGCTTCGGAGGGTCTGCCCGGAAAGAATGTTTTCCGGGCGGACCGGAAGTGGAAAAAGGCTGGACCGTCCCCTGGCGATCGCTCCGGCGCTGCCTGCAGAAAGGCCGTGTGCCGTCCTTGAGGCTTGCCCTTCTTACCGGCTCAAGGCATACTGGCCCTGCTTTGCGGTAAAATTCGCCTTACAAGGAGAAATCATGAGCGAACTGCTGTTGAACAGCCGCCCCGTGCGCAAAAAGTCCGTGCTGCGCGAATACGCGGAAGCTCTTTTTGTTGCCCTGCTCATCGCTTTTGTCATCAGAACCTTTGTGGTGCAGGCTTTCAAAATCCCTTCCGAATCGATGGTGCCGACGCTGCTGGTGGGCGATCATCTGCTGGGCAACAAGTTTGCCTATGGCATCAAGGTTCCGTTCACAGATTTTTATATCTACAAGGGGGAAGACCCCAAGCGCGGGGATGTTGTCATCTTTGAATATCCCAACGATCCTTCCGTGGATTACATCAAGCGCGTCATCGGCGTGCCCGGCGATACCATCAAGGTGGTCAACAAGCAGCTGTACGTCAACGGCGAAGCCGTGCGCGAGCCGTATATCCAGTTCATCGACGCCGACAGCATCCGCCCCATCCGCGACAATTTCGGCGAAGTGACCGTGCCCCCCGGCAAATATTTTATGATGGGCGATAACCGGGATAACTCCGAGGATTCGCGCTTCTGGGGCTTTGTGGATCGGTCGGCCATGCGCGCCAAGGCCTGGCGCATCTACTGGTCGTGGGAAGGCTTTTCCGGCAAGGGCGTGAGCGAGAGCGTCCGCTGGGATCGCCTTGGCATGGAAGTTAAATAAATTCGCATGATGACGCGGGAAAAAAGTTTTCTTTTCCCGCTGTCCGCAAGAGAGGGGCAGGAGCAATGGCTTGCGCGGCTCCCGCTCTTTTGCTAATCTGCGCCACAGTCTGCGAGAGTGGCGGAATTGGTAGACGCACTGGACTTAGAATCCAGCGGCCTGGCCATGCGGGTTCAAGTCCCGCCTCTCGCACCAGTCCGCATTTGAAAGGGCGGTCACGTTCCCGAGAACGTGGCCGCTTTTTGTTTTCACACAGGGGGAAGCCATTTCTTTTTTGTCGGCTAGAGCCTTTCACCTTTGAAAAGGGTGAAACGCGAGGCGGCGGCACAGCGCCGCCCGGCCCAAAGTGAGCGGAAAAAACCGCATTTTTTCCGCGAAACGATAGGCAGTGATATTGAAATTCATTTTCTATTATGGTAAGGGAAAGCATTCTTCATACAGGAGGCGGTATGACAAGAATGCAGCGGGAATTCTTTTTTGGAATAGCAATTTATTTTGTTTTTCTTATTGTTTTCTGTATTTATAGTGGTTTTTTAGCTTTTAATAAGGAGATTAAAGAAATTGACACATCACTTTCACGAGCGGGAAGAAGTATTATTTCAATAGTTTCTGATAAAGATATTCAGCGCATTATAGAATCTGAAAGAGTTCCGAATGAATGGTATGATGAACTAGTATATCGAATGAGTAATTTTTGCACGCTGTATAAGCTGGATTATGTCTATATTCTTGGTTTCGATGGTAAGAAACTTTATTTTATTGCGACCAGTGCGACAGAAGAGGATATACGGGAACAGACGTATGAGCGCCCCTATGATGTCTACGAGGGGGAGGCGGTAAGCATCATGCTGCACGCTTTGCAAAGTGGCAAGCCTCAGTCCGATATGCTGGAGGGGATGCGCTCCCTGTATCTGCCGTATACTTTGCCGGGAGAAACGAAGATTCTGTTATGTGCCGATATGTCTAACAGCAGAGTACGGGAAGGGGTTATCGCGGCTGTCCTGTCGTCGTGCGTGACTGGCGCACTTTTTTTGCTGGCGACGATACCTTTACTGTATGTGGACTGGCGCTCTCAGAAACGACAGAAAGCTCTTATAGCTGATGCTGCGCGCAGAGCCGCCGAGGTAGACTCCCTGAATGCTGCGCTGGAAACGCGAATCAAGGAGACAGAAGAGCAGGTACTTCTGGCCCGGCAAGCCCGGCATGAGGCAGAGGTGGCACGCCATGAAGCAGAACGTGCCAGACATGCGGGAATGCAGGCAGCGGCGGGAGAGTTGGAAGGTAGCGTGAGCATTCTTTCTTCGGCGGCAGAAAAGCTGTCTGGACAGATGAAACAGTCGGATCGAGGGTTGGCCGAAGCCGCACAACGATTGAGTGAAGCAGAGATTGCCATGAACGAGATGACGGCGAGTCTTGTCGAAGTCGTGCGCAATGTGCAGGAGGCGTCAGGCATGGCAGCGGAAACGCGACGGCAGGCGCATGCGGGGGCAGATATCGTTCAGCGGGCGTTACAGAGCGTACAGGCTGTGCGTCATGCGGCAGAGGCTTTGAAAGAGGATATGCGGCTACTCAGTGAGCATACATCAGTGATCAATCGGATTATGGTCGTGATTTCTGATATTGCGGATCAGACGAACTTGTTGGCGCTCAATGCCGCCATCGAAGCCGCACGTGCCGGAGATGCCGGACGTGGTTTTGCCGTCGTAGCCGATGAGGTACGCAAACTGGCGGAGAAAACAATGGCGTCCACTGTCGAAGTCGGAGAGGCTGTCAAGAGGATTCTGCATAGCATGTCGCGGAATACGGCGGCGGTGAATGACGCTGTAGCCGGGGTAGAGCAGACGGCAAGTCTTGCGGGAGAGGCGCAGACGGCGTTACAGGCGATTGTGAGTAATGCGGAAAAGGCTGCGGACGAGATTGGAGCGATTGCAACAGCCGGAAGGCAGCAATCAACGGTTTGTGAAACTCTTAATCAGACGCTTACGGAGATTAGCAGTGTTGCGCGGCAGACATCGGGGCTGATCGCAGACTCATCCCACGCCGTCATGGAGCTGGCGCAGCAAACGATGACTCTGGGCGGTCTTGTTGCCACGCTCAAGAATGCCTGATTATAGAGCAATTTCAGTTTGAATGCTTCACATTTCAAACAGAAATTGCTCTAAAAAGCCGTTTGAGAAGTCCTCGCACTGCCTGAAAAAAGAATCCCCGGCATGGAGCCGGGGCGTATTCTGCCTTCCACAAAAGTCCCTCTTACCTGTCAGAAGGCGGGGGCTTTGCTACAAATATCATGGTTCAGGAAAATTCGGATAAGTTCCCTGTCATTTTTGTCCAGAAAGATAAATTCAAGATTCTCATAACCATTACGAAAATTTTTTTTGTTTACGTCACAGAGGTAACTGGAAAAGGCCTTTCTCATGAGAGATTCGGAAAAGTTCGCGTAAGCCTCTTCTCTTGTTCCATTTGTTATGGCGATGGTCTGTGTTACCTTGTTATTTTTCGGATCAAAGGAGATATCTTTAAGGAACCTTGTCTCCTCCAGCTGGAGAGGCAGTTGTTTTTTTATTTCTGCGATGCTCAATTCTTTTTTGAACGCCACATGCGTGGGCAGGTCAAACTTTTTCGTCAACATATCGTCAGAAAGAGTCGTACATGCCGCAGAACAGAGAATGAAAGCAACTGGACCTATCTTTTTACAGATTAGGCCCATAATGATATTTGTTATGAATCCGTGCATAGTTTTCTCTCGCAGCGGAAAGGGCGGGCATGCTGGAAAGCGTGCCCGCCCTTATTTTTTATGCTCCGGGGGACGGCAGGCACCGGGATCGCGTCGGCGTCTCCGCAGCCTTTCATCTTCCTGAATAAAGCGCGTTTGGGGAAGGGGTGGGGGGCAGGGGGAGGGGGAACCCCTTTGCGCGCTAGCAAAAGGGGTTCCCCCTCCCCCTGTAACCTGACCTCTCGTCTTCAAAATTAGAGCATTTTCAGTTTGAAATGCTTCGCATTTCAAACCATACGGCCTGTCGTTTCGCGGAAAAAACGCGGTTTTTCCGCTCACTTTGGGCCGGGCGGCGCTGTGCCGCCGCCTCGCGTTTCACCTTTTTCAAAGGTGAAACGCTCTAGCCCCGGCGCATCTGTTCCACCAGGGCGCTCAGCTCCTTTGCCTGCTGCGCCAGTTCGGCAATGGCCTGAGCGGATTCGTTCAGGGTTTGCGCCATGCTGGCGGCCGTCAGATTGACCTCGTTGATGGAACGGTTGATTTCGTCGCTGGCGGCGGACTGTTCCTGACTGGCGGTGGCAATGGCGCTGACTTCGTCGGCCGTATTGTCGGCATCCTGAACAATGGCTTCCAGCGCCGCGCCGGCCTGCGTCGAGTATTCCGTTGCCTGCTGAATTTCATTCACCGTGGTGTCAACAGCCGTCATGCTCTTGCGCATGCTGGACTGGATGGCCTGAACGGCGCCGCTGACTTCACTGGTGGAAGCCATCGTTTTTTCGGCCAGCTTGCGGACTTCGTCGGCAACGACAGCAAAGCCGCGTCCGGCCTCGCCGGCTCTTGCGGCTTCAATAGCCGCATTAAGCGCCAGCAGATTGGTCTGATCCGCAATATCGGAGATAACGCCCATGACCTGCGTGATGGATGTCGCGTGCCGATTCAGCTCGCCCATATCCTCTTTCAGGGCCAGAGACGCGGAGTGCATGCGCCGGGTGCTTTCCAGCGAGGCGGTAACAATATCCTTGCCGGCGTTAGCCTGCTGCCGCGTTCCCGCCGAAGTCTGGGAAGCATCGGAGGCATTGCGGGCTACTTCCTGCACTGTGGCCGTCATCTCGTTCATGGCGGTAGCGGCTTCGCTCAGGCGTGTTGCCGCATCGCCGGCATTTTTGCTGACCTGATCAATCTGCGCGGACAGGCGGCTGGAAGCGGACGACAGGGCGTTGACAATACCTTCAAGCTGTTCGGCAGCTGTCAGAATGCCGATACGTTTGGCTTCCTCCGCTTCCTTGCGGGCCTTGTCGGCAGTTTCTACGGCCTGCCGGGCAATATCGGTCTGCTTACGGGCTTCGTCTGTCTGCTGCTGCGAGGTGGAAAGCAGATCCCGCAGATGGGAAACCATGCGCGAAAGCGCGTCGTGCAGTTGCCGCAGCTCGCCATAAAGGCGCGTCGTATGGGGCCGGGCCTCCAGATCGCCGGTGGCGACATCGTCGGCATAGCGGACAAGGGCCTTCAGGGGCGAGCTGATGGACGTTGCCAGAAGCAGGCCGAGAATGACCATAAGGGCCGTTACCGAAAGGCTGACAATGGCAATGATGCGGATGGCGGACATGGTGGGCGCGAAGATTTCGTTTTCGTCTTCGGCGTAGAGGATTTTCCAGCCGTAGGCGGTGGTGTGCGACGTTACCTTGACGAAGTGATCGCCGTTGGGAACCGTATGCACGCCGTCCGGCTGGCGCATGACGTCTTCCAGCCCGGCATCCTTAAATTCCTTGCCGAGGAACTTCCCTTCATCAGAAGGCGAAAGGGGGGAGCAGAGAATGCGCCCTGTGTTTTCGATCAGCAGAAAACGCCCGGATCTGCCCAGCTGCATGGAGCTGATAAGCCGCGACAGATCCTCAAGAGACAGGTCTACGCACAGGATGCCGGTTATCTTGCCTGCCGCATCCCGCAATTTGCAGGTGATGCTGGTAACATAGATGTTCTTAATATTGCGGTACACGGTGCTGAGGCCCAAATCTGAAGCGTTCTTCATGGCTTCGAGATACCAGGCGCGCTTGGACATATCCCGGTGGGCAGGCACGTTGACGGTTTCCAGCGAGGTGGCATAGCTGCCGTCCGCATAGCCTATGAATATCTGGGAATAGTCCTTGTTGACCGCAACCATGCGGACGAGATGTTCGGTAATGGCGCGCTTCGGGGGAGAGATCGGCATGCCGATAGAGGGTATCGCTGTTTTCATCCCGGAAGTTGCGGAACTTACCCAGACCGCCAATGATTTCCGGGATGCGACCAAGATCGGCGGCGTTGTTCTGCGTCATGGAGATCAGCTTGCCGATGTAAGCATCGACAAGTTTGAGCGCCTGCGTGCTCTTGGTGGTAAAATCCTCGATAGCGGTATCCCGCATTTTGAGGATGGTTATTGCGCCTGTGCAGATGCTGAGGATCAGTAGCGGACCGATGATCCCCAGTAAAATACGGGCTTTTATGCTGCCCATGTTTCCCTCCCCCGCGCGTCATAAGGCTGGGATCGGGAATGAGATCCCCGCGAGCGCGGTGTGTCTTAGTTCAGGCGCGGAGTCCGGTCTGCCCACCGGGGAACCGAGCCTTTGGAATGCAGGAACAGTTTCACGCTGAAACTGTCCCGCGCACCGCCCGGCGGACATGTTTTCGGGGTAAACATGTCCGCAAGGGGGCTGTTTGCGTCGCGTTATCGTCCGAGCTCTGCGCGCCGGGCCGTGCACTTCTGCGACAGCTCCTGCAATTCGGCGTCGCCCGGCATGACGGTAAGGCCCTTTTTCAGATAGCCCAGAGCGCGGACAACCTCGTCAACTTCCATGAACGCTCTGGCAATCATGGCAAAGATGGCGTTTTCATCCTTGTAATACGTGAGCGCCTGGCTATAGAGCGCGTCCGCTTCGGAAAACCTGCCGCGTTCCAGTTCGGCGCGGGCTTCCTTCAGCGTCTTGTCCAGCGCCATTTTGCGCTGCATAGCTTCTTCATAGGGTTCTTCCTGCGTTTCCTGAGTACGCAGCGCCTTGTAGACTTTGGCAAGAATGACAAAGGCCTCCCGTTCCTTGCCGCCCTGATAGATAATCGGGTTGGCATAATGCTCCCGGAAGGCGGCCAGACTGGTAATGCTGTTGATGGCTTCGCGGAAATCGCCGCGCAGATCCATGGGGGCCGCCTGGTTGCCGAGTTCCTTGAACGCCAGCAGGCTCAGGGCAAGAGCCCGTTCGAGTTCATTGCGGTTGGCGCTGGCCTTGGCGCGGCCGAGATCTTCACGTATTTTGCGTGTATTCATGGAAAAGCCTCGTGAAAACAAAATGGGCCCGTTACGGGCATTGCTGGAACTGTTGCTGGGGCGTGTCCCGGCTCTGGAGAGCCGTATTGGCGCGCCCTTTGGCATGGGCATAGCGTAACGCGGATACCCGCTTTATCTCATTTGAATTTTGCCAAATTTGAAGCAGGAGGGCAAGAATCCCGCGTTGACGCCTTCCCCCGGCGGCTGCTATCGTGCAAAAACCCGTGTGACGGGGAGTGTTTTTGCCGCGGGAGGTTCGCTTTATGGCACGCATTCTTTACGGGGTGCATGGGACGGGGCATGGCCATGCCATGCGCGCGCTGACCATCGCCCGCCGCCTCCGTTCTCATGAGTTCCTGTTTATTGCGGCGGATGACGCTCCCAGCGTGCTGGAAGGCGAGTTCCCCGTCCGAAAGATTCCCAATCTGGGAACCGTCTTTAAAAACTACAAGGTCGATATGGCGGCAACCATCGGGCGCGCTGTCCCCTTGCTGCTGCGTTCCGGCCAGCATACGCGTTCGGTGCTGCGCATTATCGAGGAGTTCAAGCCCGACGTCTGCATGACGGACCTGGAATTCTTCGTGCCGCGCGCCGCGCGTCAGGCGGGCTTACCTTGTCTGACCTTGGATCATCAGCATGTCATTACCTGCTGCCGTCACGAGCTGCCGTCCGACATGCGCTGGGATGCCTTTGTTCAGGGGCTGACGCCGCGCTGGCTTTTCCGTCCTACGGACGAGAATCTTATTGTTTCCTTCTATGCTCCCCCGGCATTGCCGCAGTACAATGTCCGCATTGTGCCGCCCATTCTGCGAGACAAGGTGCTGCATCTTCGTCCGCATGACGCGGGACACGTCGTCGTGTATCAGAGCAATTCCACGGATCGCCGTCTGGTGGACTTTTTGCGCACGAGCACGCGGCGTCCTTGTTATGTCTTCGGCTATAATCGTTCCGAGGGCAGCGACGGCAATGTGCACTTCATGCGTAAGAGCGAAGACGGCTTTTTGCGTCTTTTGGAGGGGTGCTCCTATGTTATCCAGGGGGGCAGCCATACCCTGATGACCGAAGCCCTGTATCTGGGCAAGCCCATTTTTTCCATTCCCCTTAAGGCAATGGTGGAGCAGCGCTTCAATGCCTTCTATCTGGAAAAGCTCGGCTACGGCATACAGTCGGACATGGCGTCCCTGTCGCCGGAGCGGCTTTTCGATTTTGAGCAGCGTCTGCCCCGCTTCCGCGCCACCATTGCCGATGCCGGGAATTTCTGCGGCAACGATGACGTATTCGGCCTTGTGGATGCCTTTATTCGCACCGGCGCTTTGCCGCGCGGGACAATTCCCGCTGTTGTGGAGTAGATTGCTGTTTCGCTTTCTGATGCAAAAGCGCCGTTTGTATCTTCTTTGATACAAACGGCGCTTTTGCGTTATTCATTATACATGAAGAAAAGATAATCCGGGGAGATTGTCTTCCTCTCTGGGCGCGTAACGCTCTGCGCGGAGATGAGGGGGCCCAAAACGTAATAAGTCCTGCTAATCAGTATCATCGCCGGGGAAGTTTTCCGCTTTCCACTGCGCAAAGTCTGCCTGAGCGCGCGCACTGTAGAGGGCCTTGCGATCCTGCTTTTTGGCGCGTTCGGCCAGTTCCGGCATAAGTCCGAAATGGGCGTTGGAAGGCTGGAAGCGTTTCACGGGGGTGCGCAGATGTTGCAGCAGCGCTCCCAGCGCCGTGGTAGGCGGCGGCGCGGGCAGGTTCCGGCCCTGCGCCTGCGCCTCAAGCAGAAGGGCGGCCCAGAAACCGCAGGCGGCGGATTCCACATAGCCCTCCACGCCGGTAATCTGTCCGGCCAGCAGAAAACGCGGCCGGGCAACCAGCCGTAAATCTTCTGTCAGGGCCTGCGGGGCATTGACGTAGGTATTGCGGTGCATGCTGCCGAAGCGGGCAAATTCGGCCTGCTCCAGTCCGGGAACCATGCGGAAGATTCGGGCCTGTTCCGCGTAGGTCAGCTTTGTCTGGCAGCCCACAAGATTGCAGGCGTCGGCATTGGCGTTCTCCGCCCGCAGCTGGAGAACCGCCCAGGGACGGCGGCCTGTGCGCGGGTCTTCAAATCCCACCGGCTTGAGAGGGCCGAAGGTCAGCGTCTTGGGGCCGCGTTCCGCCAGCGCTTCAATGGGCATGCAGCCCTCGAAATGCTTTTCCTTTTCAAAATCGTGCGCCGCGACCTTTTCCGCCCCTAGCAGAGCCTCGTAAAAGGCCATGTATTCGTCCTTGTTCATGGGACAATTAAGATAGTCCCCGCCTTCCTCTCCCTTTTCCTGCCCGTAGCGCGACGCCCGGAAAACGATGTCCTGATTGAGGGAATGCGTCCAGACAATGGGGGCGATGGCGTCATAGAAGTAACAGTGACGTTCTCCCACAACGTCGGCCAGCGAGGCGGACAGGCCGTCCGAGGCCACGGGCCCGGCCGCAATGACGACGGTTTCCATGGACGCAAGTTCGGGATCGTCCAGCGAATCAATACGCCGATGGCGCAGGCTGATGCGCGGATGTTCCAGAATGCGCCGGGTCATGGCTTCGGCAAAGGCTTCGCGATCCACGGCGAGCGCCTTGCCCGCGGGAACGCGCGTGGCGTCGGCGCAGGCCATAAAGGCGCTGCCCAGCGAGCGCAGCTCGGCTTTCAGCAGGCCGATGCCGGAGGCTATATCGTCCGAGCGCAGAGAATTGGAGCAGACCAGTTCGGCCAGTCTGTCGCTGACATGAGCCGGCGAGCGATGTTCCGGTTTCTGTTCAAAAAGAACGACAGACAGACCGGCATCGGCCAGCCGCAAGGCGCATTCGCAGCCGGCAAGACCGCCGCCCACGACGGCAAGAGAGGCTTCATTCACGCGGGATACTCCTTTTTTGCGCAGTGTGGACAAAATGCCGCGGCTTGGCAAGTCTCGCCCTCTTGCCCCTTGGGGGCTCCTGCGCTACAGAAAGGGCATGACGCTTGCAACTGCTTCTTTTTCCTCTCCTGTCATGCCCGTGCGTGTGGAATTCGTCAGCGCGGAGGCCCGCGCCCTGTACGCGGACGGTCTGAGCCCGGCGACCTCTCATTCCGTCGGCACCGATCTGCGCGCCTGCTTTGACGAAGATGTCCGGGAAATCCTTCCCGGAGAACGCCTGCCTGTGCCGTCCGGTCTGCGGGTGCAGCCCCAGTCGCCGGGCATCGCCGGTTTTCTGTACTCCCGCAGCGGGCTCGGCGCGCGCGACGGCCTTGTGGTTGCTCAGGGCGTAGGCGTCATTGACCCCGATTATACCGGGGAAATTATCATCATGCTGCTTAATACCTCGACGGAACCCCGACGTATCCGACGCGGCGAGCGCGTGGCCCAGCTTGTCTTTCAGCCCGTTGTCATGCCGCAGTGGCAGGAAGGCCCCCTTTCCGCCACGGATCGCGGTTCGGGCGGCTTCGGACACACGGGCGCGTAGCTCGCCTTCCCCGGCTCCTGTTGCGATTATTCGCACAGGGCGGCGCGTCCCGCCGTTTCTTTCATCGTGTCTTCCCCCTGTTTCCGCTTTTTGTGCGGCAACGCACGGACAGCAAGGAATTTTTACCGCAAGCTGCTTAGGGCGTGTTAGCTTTGAAAAAGGTAACACGCGAGGCGGCGGCGTAGCGCCGTCCGGCCAGAAGAGAGCGGAAAAACCGCGTTTTTTCCGCGAAACGACAGGCCGTGTGGTTTGAAATACGAAGCGCTTCAAACTGAAAATGCTCTAAAATGCCCGCGGGGTGTTTTGTGAAATGGGTCCGGGCACTCTGTGTCCGCAGTTAAGGAGAGTGTGGCCATGAGCCAAGCCTTTGATCAGGTGAAGGAGCAGGAAGAGAGCCTGCTGTGTCGTTCTTACAGCCGCTATCCCATCGCCGTTGCGCGCGGGAAAGGCTCCCGCCTGTGGGATGTTGACGGCAAGGAATACGTGGACTTGCTGGCCGGTATTGCCGTGACCGGTCTCGGACACTGCAATGATGAAGTGACGGCCGCTCTTGTGGAGCAGGCCGGGCGTCTGTGGCATGTGAGCAATCTTTTCTATCAGGAGCCGCAGCTGGAGCTGGCTCGCCGCATTCTGGCCGAAAGCCATCACGGCAAGATCTTTTTCTGCAATTCCGGCGCGGAAGCCAACGAAGCGGCCATTAAGCTGGCGCGTCGTTATATGCGCAAGGTGCGCAAGGTGGACGCCTACGAGATCATTACCCTGTCGAGCTGTTTTCATGGCCGCACCTTCGGCGCACTGGCCGCAACAGGCCGGGAAAGTCTCAGCGACGGCTTTACGCCGCTGCCGGAAGGCTTCAGCCAGGTAGAAGCCGGGAATCTGGCCGCGCTGGAAGCGGCCATCGGGCCGAAGACGGCCGCCGTGATGCTGGAAGTGGTGCAGGGAGAAGGCGGCGTGCTTCCCCTGCCTGCCGACTACCTGCAGGGCGTGGAACGTCTGTGCCGGGCAAAGGGCATTCTGCTCATTTGCGACGAAGTGCAGGCGGGGCTTTGCCGTACCGGCAAGTTCTGGGCCTATCAGAACTTCGGTCTGACGCCGGACATCATTTCCTGCGCCAAGGCTCTGGCTAACGGTTTGCCCATGGGCGCCATGCTGGCGACGGACGAGGTGGCGCAGGGCTTTGTGGCCGGCAGTCATGCCACGACCTTCGGCGGCGGCGCGCTCGTTTCCGCAGTTGCGGCCAAGACGGTGGAAATCCTGCGACGGGATCATCTTGATGCCCGCGCCGCGGCGCTGGGCGCTGAGTTCCGCGACAAAGCCGAAGCCCTGCGCAAGCGTCTGGGCGGGGCCATTGTCGAAGTCCGCGGTCTGGGCCTCATGATCGGTATTGAACTGGCCGAAGACGGCACCGAAGTCTGGCGCGAACTCCTGCGGCGCGGCATTATCTGCAACCTGAGCCACGGCAAGACCCTGCGTCTGCTGCCCGCCCTGAATATCGACGCCGCCGATCTGGATACTTTCCTCGAAACGCTGGAAGCTATTCTGTCCGGGCGTTAGAATCGAGACTGGGGGGAAGGGAAACCCCTCTGCTCGCGCGAGAGGGGTTTCCCTTCCCCCCAAGCCCCCCAACCCTTCCCCAGCGCGCTTTATTCTGGTGGATGGGCGCCGAGGTGGTGTCGTCGTTTTTCTCGTGACAGCCGTCCCCGGAGGGGGAAGATTTTTCGCTTGTAAAGAGCAAACGGTTAAAACGAAAGCCCGCGCGTCTTATGACGTGCGGGCTTTCGTTTTATTGATGGAGATTCCCCCTATGCGCGGGTTTTGGGGGAGGAGGGGGGCGCAGGGGGGAGGAACCACCTTTTTGCCGCAAGCAAAAGGGGGTTCCTCCCCCCGCACTTCCCGTACTCTCTTACATACCGAGATAGGCGGAGCGGACGGCGGGGCTTTCCAACAGGACAGAGGCCTTGTCGGTCATGACGATGCGGCCGTTTTCCAGCACATAGCCGCGGTGAGCGATGCGCAGGGCCTGATTGGCGTTCTGCTCGACCAGAAAGACCGTGGTGCCGTCGGCGTTAACCTTCTGAATAATCTTGAAAATCTGCTGGATGATGATGGGCGCGAGACCCAGCGAGGGTTCGTCCAGCAGCAGGAGACGGGGGCGCCCCATGAGGGCGCGGCTGATGGCCAGCATTTGTTGCTCGCCGCCGGAGAGCGTGCCGCCCTGCTGCTTGCGGCGCTTGGCAAGAATGGGGAACAGCTCGAAAACATAGTCCATGTCGCGCTGAATGCCGCTCTTGTCCCTGCGCAGGAACGCGCCGAGATCCAGATTTTCCTGAACTGTCATGTCCGGGAAAATCAGACGGCCTTCGGGCACCTGACTGATGCCGAGGGTAACGATCTCATGGGGAGCCCGTTCATGAATGGGCTCGCCGTTCCAGAGGATTTCTCCTCTGCGGGGGCGGTTGATGCCGCAGATGGTCATCAGCGTGGTGGACTTGCCCGCGCCGTTGGCCCCGATCAGGGTTACGATCTCGCCGTCATTGATGGTCAGCGAAATGCCGCGAAGGGCCTGAATATTGCCATAGTAGGTGTCAACATCGCGCATTTCAAGCATCGTCGCTCTCCCCGAGATAGGCTTGGATGACCCGCGGGTTGGCGCGCACCTCTTCGGGGGTGCCGCTGGCGATGCGGGAGCCGTATTCCATGACATAGATGCGGTCGGAAAGGGACATGACCATCCCCATGTCGTGCTCGATGAGCAGGATGGAGAGATCGCGGCTGTCGCGGAGATGACGCACCAGCTCTTCCAGTTCCTTGGTTTCCTGCGGATTCATGCCCGCGACGGGTTCGTCCAGGAGCAGCATGCGTGGATTGGTGGCCAGCGCGCGGGCGATTTCCAGACGACGCTGCGCGCCGTAGGGCAGGTTATGGGCCCGCTCGTTCCAGAATTGGGCCAGATGCACGCTCTCCAGCAGATCATAGGAAATATCTATGGTTTCCTGCTCTTCGCGGCGGGCGAAGGGCGTGCGGGTCAGCGCGCCCCAGATGCCGGTTCTGGTACGGCAGTGGCGGCCGATCATCACGTTTTCCAGCACGGTCATGTCGCCAAAAAGGCGAATGTTCTGGAAGGTGCGGGCCATGCCCATGGCGGTGATGTCATGAGGCTTGCGGCCGTTGAGCAGATGGCGGCGCTTCTGAGCGTCATGGAGATAGACGCGGCCTTCCGTGGGCGTATAAATGCCGGTGACGCAGTTGAAGAAGGTCGTCTTGCCTGCGCCGTTAGGGCCGATGAGAGCGACAATTTCGCCTTCGTTGACGGTCAGATCGAGTTCGTTCAGGGCTCGCAGGCCGCCGAAGTCCTGCGTCAGCTCTTCCACCTCCAGCACGGGCCGGGGGGCGGAAGTCGCGGCGTCTTCCGGTTTCATGGTTTCGTTCCTGCGCGCGTCGGGAGTTTCGGAATACTGGCTCATGCGCGTTCCTTTGCGGCATTGCCATGCAGTTTGGTGATGCGATAGCGGCGGCGTTCGCCGGTGACGAGGCCCTGCGGGCGGAAGATCATCATGATTACCATGATCGCGCCGAAGATGAGCATGCGGTACTCGGAGAAGGCACGCAGATATTCGGGAGCCAGAATAAGAATCATGGCCGCGATGACAACGCCCACAATGGAGCCCATGCCGCCCAGCACCACCATGGAAAGAATCATCGCCGATTCCATGAAGGTGAAGCTGGCCGGGTTGATAAAGCTCGTCTTGGCGGCAAAGATGACGCCGGCAAAGCCCGCCCAGCAGGAGCTGAGGGCAAAGGCCGACAGCTTGACGCGCGCCAGATTGATGCCCATGGCCTCACAGGCAATTTCGTCTTCGCGCAGGGCCTGCAGGGCAAGGCCCACGCGGGAGTTCTTCAGGCGGGAAATCACGACGATGGTGATGATGACGGCCGCCAGCACGATATAATAGACGAACATGGTGGACATGTTGATGTCCATGTCCATACCGAAGAATCCGGGGGCGGGAATGTCCTTGATGCCGCCGGAACCGCCGGTCAGGCTGGCCCAGTTGAGCAGGGTCAGACGGACGATTTCGCCGAAGCCGAGCGTGACGATGGCGAGATAGTCGCCGCGCAGGCGCAGCACGGGGAAGCCCAGCGCCAGACCGAAGAGAACGGCCATGAAGCCGCCTACGGGCAGACAGGCCCAGAAGCCGATGCCGAAAGCCTGATTGAGCAGCGCGTAGGTATAGGCGCCCACGGCATAGAAGGCCACGTAGCCCAGCACAAGCTGCCCGGCGATGCCCACGGCAATATTCAGACCCAGCGCCAGCATGACATAGAGCAGCGCCGAGATCATGATATTGGTCTGATAGAAGGAACTGACGTGGGGCATGGCAAGCATGACGACCAGCACGATCCCCAGCGAGACGGCGCGGGTGTGAGCATTGCGTCCCGGCAGGCTGAAGAGCTGCTTCAGGCTGCCGCTGACGGCCGGGGGAAGGCTGACGATCGCCTGTCCGCGGGCCTTGCGGCTGAAACACCAGGTCCAGAGCATGGACAGGAAGAAGATGGCCACGCCGAGCAGGGCCACGCGACCCAGTTGCCATTCCACGGTCTGATCCACGGAATTGAGGCGTATGCCCATGACCGGCAGGGTCAGGAGCATGAACCAGCAGGATGCAAGCAGAGCTTTGCCGAAATAGTTGATCATGAGGCTACACCTTCTGCACTTTGGCCTTGCCCAGAATGCCGTCGGGCCGGAAAATGAGGATGAGAATCAGCAGGCCGAAGGCCAGCGAGTCTTCATAGTTGCCGGAAAGGTAGCCGGTGGTGAGGCTTTCGGCAATGCCAAGAACAAGGCCGCCCACCATGGCGCCGGGGATGGAGCCGATGCCGCCGAGAACGGCGGCGGTAAAGGCCTTGAGTCCGGCCAGGAAGCCGATACCGAAGTTGACCTGTCCCATGTGCGAGGCAATGAGCACGCCGCCGAGCGCCGCCAGCGCGGAACCGACGATGAAGGTCAGGGAAATGATGCGATCCGCATTAATGCCGAGCAGCAGCGCCATCTTGCGATTCTGCGCCGTGGCGCGCATGGCCTTGCCCATGCGGGTGAAGCGGATGAAGAGCGAAAGGGCGATCATGGCCAGCGTGCTGGTGACGAGGATCAGGAAGTCGCTGGGCCCCATGACGCCGATTTCGTCAAGAAATTCCATTTCGGGCAGCAGACGGGGGAAGGGAACATAGTCCGAGGTCTGCGCCAGCAGCACATAGTTTTGCAGGAAGATGGACATGCCGATGGCGGAAATGAGCGGCGATAGACGCGGGGCTCCGCGCAGGGGCTTGTAGGCCACCTTTTCAAGCGTATAGCCGTAGGCCGCGCTCCAGACCACGGCAGCCAGCGCGGCGACGACAAGAATGCCGCCGGCGGGAAAGCCCATGATGCCGAGGACGCCGGCGACCAGTAGCGCGGTAAAAGCGCCCAGCATGTAGATTTCGCCGTGGGCGAAGTTGATCAGCTCAATGATGCCGTAGACCAGCGTGTAGCCCAGCGCGATAAGCGCATAGATGCTGCCGCGGGTGAGGCCGCCGAAGAACAGTTCTATGAAGTACTGGAAGTCCATGCCGTTTCGTGTGCTGCTTGTATCCCGGAGAGCGCGGAACAGGGTGCGGAGAAAGCTCTCCGCACCCTGCGCAGGAACTACTTCAGGATGATATTGTGATCAGTTTCCACAAACTTGCCGCCCTGGGCCTTGTAGATGGACAGGCCGAGACCGGCGGCGTCGCCGTTCTTGTTGAAGGACAGGTTGCCCAGAGGGGTGTCAACCGTATTCTTCTTGAGCGCTTCGAGCAGCTTGTCGGTATCGGTGCTGCCGGAGGTTTCAACGGCCTTCAGGATGGCCTGCATGGCGGCATAGGCATTGTAGTAGCCGAAGCCGGGTTCGCTGCCGAAAGCCTTGATGTGGGCTTCGCGGGCATGCTTGTACATTTCCAGCGAGCTGGTGTCCTTGGGGTAGGAGGCCAGCGTGCCTTCGCTGTCCTTGCCGGTCATCTTGAGGAAGGTTTCATCCTTCACGCCGTCGGGGCCCACGAGGGTGGTCTTCACGCGGTCGCGGCGCATCTGCTGCACGAGCTTGGAGGCGGCGGGCTGGTAGCCGCCGAAAACGATGACGTCGGGCTTCACGCGGCGCAGCTTGCGGATGGTGGGCGAGAAGTCCACGGCGTCGGGCGTGATGGCTTCAAACAGCACGGTTTCCACGCCGCCCTTTTCAAGAATGGTGCGGTTCTGGGTGGCAAAACCCTTGCCGTATTCGCCGTTGTCATGCACATAGGCGACCTTCTTCGCCTTGAGCACATTCAGAATATAGCTGCTGGTCAGTTCCGCCTGGGCAAGGTCGTTAGCCACGGTGCGGAGGAAGAGCGGATGCGCGCCTTCCAGCGTCAGAGCGGGCGTGGTGGCCGTGGGGGAGATGCTGATCAGCTTGGCGCTTTCAAACAGAGGCAGGGAGGCGTTGGTGGGACCGGAGCAGATGGGGCCCATCACCGCGATGACCTTGTCGGAAATAAGCTTGGTCGCGGCGTTGGTAGCCAGTTCGGGCTTGCACTGGTCGTCCTGGGACACCAGTTCAACCTTGCGGCCCAGCACGCCGCCCTTGGCGTTGATTTCGTCAATGACGATCTTCGCGGCGTTGAGGCTCGGCACGCCGTACGAAGCAAGGTCGCCGGAGTGCGCGCCCTGCACGCCGATCTTGATGGTGTCGGCAGCCAGAGCCGGGGCGCTCAGCGAAACGGAAACAAGAGCCGCAGCAATCCAGGTGATGCTTTTTTTCATAATCTCCTCCCAGAGAGATTGAAAGGGGCATGCCGTTCCGCGGGCATCTGTTTCTGCGGGGCGGCACGACGAACTCCGCGTATGGAGTAGCCAATTCACATGGCATGCTTTTGCGCTTTCTGTCAATGCCGTTGCAGCGGAAAGCGCCTCTCCGCGGAAGGTCGCGGGCCCGGCAGGCAGCGGCAGGTAGCCCGCCGCTTCCTCATGAAGAATGCGCGCCGGGGGAGGGGACCCCGCCCCTGGCGGGAGGGTCCCTTCCCCCGAAAAAGCCTTGTCGGCTGAAAAGTTAGTCCTTGTCCTTCTTGTGGCTGGAGCGCAGCCGTAACCGCAGAGGCGCGTGATGAATGCCGAAAATACGGCGCAGCGCGCGTTCGAGATAACGGGCGTAGCTTTCGGGAACGCGGTCGGCATCGCTGACGAAAAACACGAAGGTCGGCGGCTCGGTTTCCGCCTGGGTAAGATAGAAAAATTTGGCGCGGGCCCGCTTGACCACCGGCGGCTGATGGCGCGTCAGCACTTCTTCCATGGCGCGGTTAAGCTGGCCGGTGCTGACGCGGATGCCGCATTCCTGCTTGATTTGCAGCGCCAGCGGAAGAATCTTCGCAAGATTTTTGCGGGTCAGCGCGGAAACGCAGAGCAGCGGCACATGGCCGCAGAAGGCCAGCATTTCGCCCACGGTTTTCTGCAGGGCCTTGAGCTTGTCCGGCGGGACAAGATCGCACTTGTTGATCAGCACCATGAAGGGAATCTTGCGCGTGTCGAGCAGATCCATCAGGCGCTTGTCCTGCTGGCTGACGCGCTCGGTGGCGTCCAGCGTCAGCAGGGTGACGTCGGCCTTGCTGGCAGATTTGATGGCGGCGTTGGCCGAATATTTTTCCACCACGTCGGTGATGCGGGTCCGGCGGCGCACCCCGGCGGTGTCCACAAAGACATAATCCTGTCCGTCGCGGCTGAAACGCACGTCCACGCTGTCGCGGGTCGTCCCCGCCACATCGGAGACGATCATGCGTTCTTCGCCGGCAAGCGCGTTGATCATGGACGATTTGCCCGCGTTGGGGCGGCCCAGCATGGCCAGCCGCAGCAGGGGCGCTTCCTGTTCGGGCGCGTCCTCTTCTTCGGGCGGCAGCAGATCCGCCAGTTCGTCCATGAGGGCGCGGATATTGTGCCCGTGCTCGGCGGAAACAGCCACCAGCGGAAAGCCGAGGCTGTGGAATTCGGCCAGCATTTCTTCCTCGCGTTCCAGTCCGTCAACCTTATTGACCACGCAGATGGTGGGCAGGCCCAGACGACGGACATGCGCCGCAAGGTATTCGTCCAGCGGCAGCAGGCCGTCCCGTCCGTCTACCACAAAGGCCACGCCGCAGGCGTTTTTCATGGCCGCTTCGGCCTGGCGCAGTATGTCGGCCTCGAAACCGCGAATGCCTTCCGGGCCTTCTGTGACGGCCGCATGGGCGTCCAGCGTGATGCCGCCGGTATCCACAATGCCGAAGGAACGCTCGCCCTTGCGACGCACGACGCCTTCCATGCGATCGCGCGTGACGCCGGGACGGTCGTGCGTGATGGCGCGGTTGCTGCGGATCAGACGATTGAACAGGGTGGATTTGCCCACATTGGGCCGTCCGACAAGGACGATGCTTGGCAGGGATGCGCTCATGAGTCTTCCTTTGGCGTGCGTTCTCTTGTCCCCGGAGTAGTGAAGGGGACGCGGCTTGTACGCCTTTCCTAGCGTATCATATTCTTTTTTGAAAAACAAGACTGGTTGTCGGACCGTTTACGGCGAAAAGCGCGGCGGCGCGGGCGTATGGTTTGAAATATGAAACAGGCATGCGGAATCCTCCCGATCTCTTTTGAAAAAGCGCGTTGGGGGAAGGATGGGGGGACTGGGGGGAAGGAAACGCCCCTTGCGCGCTAGCCAAGGGGGTTTCCTTCCCCCCAGTAACACAGCTAGCCGCGACCGAATGGCGGCCGCAGGCCGTGTCCGTTAGGCGACGCAGGAGCCTTACGGGCATCGACAGCAGAGATAAGGGGAGGCCTTCCCCCCAGACAACTTACGAAGAGTGTTACCTCTCCACAGAGCGCGGTGCTTCGGCCAGAGGCAGACGCAGCGGCTGCGGGCACGGCGGGAAGGGAGGCGGAAGAGTCGCGAGAGCCCACGGCGCGGGCCAGTCGGGCAGACAGGCAAACGCGCGGCCGTCGGGCAGAGTAAGGCGCACGGCATGAAGCAGCAGGCGTTGTCCTTGAACCGGCCTGCCATATTTGCCGTCGCCGATGAGCGGAAAGCCCGTCGCCTGCATCTGGACGCGGATCTGATGCGTGCGTCCCGTCAGCAGACGAATATGCAACAGACTGGCCCGATCGCGTACCTGAAGAGGACGGGCCAGCAGCAGGGCTTCCTTGCTGCCCGGCGGCGGCGTGCGCCAGGAATGGGCGCGCATCTTTTCCTGTCCCTCCGGGCCTTCCTTGCGCAGGGCATGGCGAAGCAGGCGGATGTCCGCCCAGGGCCAGCGGCCGTGCACCCAGGCGATATATTCCTTGACGGCGGCGTGATCGCGCAGGGCCTCGCTAAGGGCGCGCAAGGCCGCGAAGGTGCGCCCCGCAAGGAGGACGCCGGAGGTATCTCGATCCAGACGGTGCGCCGGGGCGGGATGAAAGGCTGAGTCGGGCTCCTGTGCCGCCAGACGCGCGGCAATGCTGTCGTCATGCCCGCTTCCGGACTGGGTAGGCAGGCCGGCGGGCTTGTTGAGCACGAGCACGTCGGGCTCGCAGGCAAGAATCGGCGGCAGGGGAAGCGCCGCGGGCGCGGGGCGGGATGGTTTGCCGGACAGATTGCGGCAGAAGGGGGGCAAACGGATGATGTCGCCTTCCTTAACAAGAGCGAAAGCTTTGACCCGGCCCCCGTTTACGCGGATTTGACCGGTTCTGATCCATTTATGCAGCTGCCCCTGCGGGACATCGAGGCGGCGCTTGAGCCACTGGAGCAGTTTCTGTCCGCTTTCGGCGCGGGTGACGGCAATGCCGGAGGGAGTGTCGTTCATGGCGGAAATGGGTGCGCGCGGGGCGCGGCAAGGAGTTGCGGGGCGGGAAAGGCTTTTCTGTGACTCTTGCGCTGGCAGGGGCTTCTCCAGATAACCAGCCGGTTGAGGGAACAGAGCCTAGGGCATATGCCGCCGCTTGGCAACGCGGCCTTCCTTGTGCTGTAATGCGCCGGAGCTTCATCCCGAAAGAACAGGGGGAGGAAATGCAGGCGGAAATTATAGCTGTGGGAACCGAGTTGCTGCTGGGGCATACCATCAATAGCGATGCCGCGCATGTGGCGCGAGCTCTGGCGGAACTCGGCATTGACGTTTTCGGTAGCTGCGTGGTGGGCGACAATGCCGAACGTCTTGAAAAGGCGCTGCGCGACGGACTGCGGGAAAACGATATTCTTGTCACAACCGGCGGGCTTGGACCCACGGACGACGACCTGACGCGGGAAACTGTGGCGCGGGTGACGGGTGCGCCTCTGGAAGAACACGCGGACAGTCTCGCCCGGTTGCGGGAGTACTTCGGCTCGCGTCCGATGGGAGCCAACCAGCGCAAGCAGGCTCTGCTGCCCCGTGGTTGCGCGGTTTTTGCCAATGCTGTGGGGACGGCTCCGGGCTGCGCTGTGGAAACCCCGGAAGGAAAGCTCGTCGTCATGCTGCCCGGCCCGCCGTCGGAGTTGCTGCCCATGCTGCGCGATAGCGTGATGCCTTTCCTGGCGCGGCGGCAGGAAGGGGCTATTCGTTCGCATATGGTACGGACATTCGGCATCGGCGAAGGCGATGGGGCGCTGTTGCTGGGAGATCTGACGTCGCAGTCTAATCCTTCGGTTGCCACCTACGCCACGGATACGGAAATGTTTGTGCGCGTCACGGCCAAGGGCAGAAACGCGGACGAGGCGGCGGCGCTGGCCGCGCCGGTGGTGGAGGAAGTGCGGCGGCGGTTGGGCGAATGCGTTTACGGTGTGGATGTGCCGCATTTGCAGAACGTGGTTGTGGAAGCGCTGACCCGCAGGGGGCAGACGCTGGCGACGGCGGAATCCTGCACCGGAGGTTTGCTGGCATCCATGATTACCGACGTGCCCGGAGCTTCCGCCGTGTTTCATGCGGGCGTCGTGACCTATGCCAACGAGGCCAAGACGCGCCTGCTGGGCGTGCCGCCGGAACTGCTGGCCCGCGTGGGGGCCGTCAGCCCGGAAGTGGCGCGCCGTATGGCCGAAGGCGTCCGGCAGCGGCACGGCAGCGATTGGGGCATCGGCATTACGGGCATCGCCGGACCCGGCGGCGGCACAGCCGAGAAACCCGTGGGACTGGTCTATATTGCTCTGAGCAGCACGGACGGGACGTGGCTGCGCGTCATGCGCCCGACCGGGCGCGCCATGCCTCGCGCCTGGACGCGTGCGCGCGCCGCGGGGCATGCGCTGGATATGCTGCGCCGGGCCTTGCAGGGGCTTGCTGTGGCGGAGTCTCGGAAATAGGTTTCAGAGCACAGGCGCGCTGCGGCGATCTGCCCGCGGCGCGCCTGCCGACGAAAATGTTCCCCTTGTGGCCGAAATTCCGGATGCGAAGAGGCGCTTGCCGCGCAGACCCGTATTCAGATGTTTCGGTGTGAAAAAACGTCTTTTGACAACGCAAAGCTGTGTCGTTGCGCATGCAGCGTATTTTTCATAAAAATAGGCTTTAAAAGAGGATTTTTATGAAAAGAAAATTCTTTTCCATTTAAATAGCTTTTCTTTGTTACTATATTATAATAGTTTCAAGAGGTTATAGATTTAAGGCGAATAACGTCGATAAATACGACGCAACAGTCCATAGTCAGGGAGGGCACCATGACGATGCTGCAAAAATTTATTCTTGGTTTTTTGACGTGCATTTTGCTGTCAATATTTTCTATTAGCGCAATATCTCTCGAAAAAATTCTTGATGTAAGCACAACCTCTGTTGAGGAGGCGTCGCTGAAGCAGTTGTCGCTGGCGGATAAGTATTTGAGGCATATGTTCGAGGGGAATCTGAGCAAGCTGGAATATCTGGCGCATCTGCCGGAAGTGCTTGAGTGCGGCGGCGATTTCCCCACGCCGCAAATGACGCGGGAAGCGGGCCGTTACGAGGTGGATCAGCTGTCCGCTGAGGCCCGGAATCTGATCAGATCCCTTGCGCGGATGAAAGAGGTTTCGCCGCAAATCAGCAAGATTTTTATTGGCTACAGCGACGGGCGTTTTGTCAGCAGCGCCCCGGAAACGGCCGTTCCCGGCTATGATCCTACCACGCGCGCCTGGTTCGCGGATATGCGGGGCGGAAGCGCCGCCGCGCATGTGGGCAATGCTTACACGTCCGTCAGCGGCGAAGTCATGGTTTCCGTCAGCGTGCGCGTGCCGGGAAAGACGCCGCAGGGGGCCGAAGCCGTTGTGGCGGCGGACATTAGTCTGGTTACGCTGAACGCCTTGCTGGATGAGATGAAATTCGGGCGCACCGGTCGCTACGTGCTGTTTGACGCCGACGGCAAGGTGCTCTGTGCGCCGACCAATCCTGAATATATTGGCAAGGCGCTGGATGAGGTGGCCCCGCATTTGCGTTCCCTGTTCGGGAAGAAGAACGGCTGCGGCGTCATGGAGCATCTGGGCGTGGAGCGCCTTATTTCCATGACTGCCACGGTCAACGACTGGCGCATTGTGTCCATTGTGGACATGGACGAAGTGCGGGAGGCTTCTATGGCCGCCGTCTGGCGCATTCTGGCCGCCAGCGTGGCGTTGCTGGCGGTGCTGCTCTTCGGGGCGGTCTTGCTGGCGCGTTCGGTGTGCAAGCCGCTGTCCCGCATTATGCGCACGACGCAGGACATCGCGCAGGGCAAGGTGGATAATCTGCCGGACGAGCGTTCTTTCAGCGGGGAACTGCTGGAGCTGTACCGGAATCTTATGGACATGGTGAAGCAGCTTCTTGCTTCGCAGGAAACGGTCCGTGCCGAAGCGGCGGAAGCCCGGCGACTGGCCGAGGAGGCGGAAGAGGCGCGCGAACGCGCCGTGAAGGCCGGGCACAGAGCCGAAATGGCCCGCCATGAAGGCATGCTTGCGGCGGCAAACCGACTGGAAAAGGTTGTGGATGTCATCATGGCTGCGTCGGGAGATCTTTCCGTAAGCGTGAAGACGTCCAGCAGCGGCGCGTCTCAGGCGGCGGCACGTCTGGCGGAATCGGCGTCGGCCATGAACGAGATGAACGCCACCGTGCAGGAAGTGGCCCGCAGCGCCGCCGAGGCCGCGCGCATGTCCGGGGAAACGAAGAACGAGGCCCTGCACGGGTCCGAAATTGTTAACAGCGCCTTGCAGAGCATCCAGAAGACGCGGGAAGGGACGCTCGCTCTTAAGAAGGATATGGAGCAGCTGCAAAAGCATTCGGAAAATGTCAGCGCCATTATGGGCGTGATTTCCGATATTGCCGATCAGACAAATCTGCTGGCTCTGAACGCGGCCATTGAGGCCGCCAGGGCAGGGGATGTGGGCCGCGGTTTTGCCGTGGTGGCCGACGAAGTGCGTAAGCTGGCCGAAAAAACCATGGCTTCTACCGGCGATGTGGCGGAAGCTGTGCAGGGTATTCAGCAGAGTGTGGCGCAGAGCATGCGGGCCGTAGAAAACGCCGTGGAGCAAACCAAACAGGCGGCCGATTTTGCCGGGGAATCCGGCGCGGCCCTGCACCGCATTGTGACGGATACGGAGGCCACGGCCGATCAGGTGCGCGGCATTGCCACAGCCAGCGAGCAGCAGTCGGCGGCCAGCGAAGAGATCAATCAGTCCATTTGCGAAATCAATTCGGCCGCGGGAGAGGCCGCGCAGGCTATGGAAAATGCCTCGCAGGCCATGGGGCGTCTGTCGGAACAGACCGAGGAGTTGAGCAGGCTGATTGAAGAACTTAAGCGCATGTAGCGTTGTGTCTTTTGTAAGCCGCGTTTTTCCCGGAGCCGGAGAAGCGCGGCTTTTTGCGTCCCTTCGCCGCCGTTGCACTGTTGCCGGCTCTGTGACAGCATGGCCGCAGGAGGTTGCCATGAACGTACTGTTGATTAACGGAAGTCCGCATCCTCGTGGATGCACCTATACGGCATTGTCGGAAATTGCCGGACGCCTGCACGCCGCCGGTATTGAAACCACGCTGGTGCAGGTGGGACATAAGGCCGTTCGCGGCTGTATTGCCTGCGGCAAGTGCGCCGAAACCGGCCTGTGCGTTTTTCGGGATGACCCGGTGAACGAATGCATCGAGCTGCTGCGTAAGGCCGACGGTTTGATTGTCGGCTCTCCGACGTATTATGCGGGGCCTAATGCGACCTTGTGCGCTCTGCTGGACCGCGTTTTTTATATGAAGTCCGCTCCCTATGCCTTCAAGCCCGCGGCGGCGGTGGTGACCTGTCGGCGCGGCGGCGCCAGCGCCAACTTTGATCGCCTGAATAAGTATTTTACCATTGCCCGTATGCCCGTTGTCGCCTCGCAGTACTGGAATTCGCTGCATGGCAATACGGCGGAAGAGGCCCGGCTGGATGCCGAGGGGCTGCAAATCATGCGGACGCTGGGCGATAATATGGCCTGGCTGCTTAAGTGTATCGAAGCCGGGAAGGCCGCGGGCATTCCGCTGCCCGCCGTGGAGCCGTGGACGCCTACGAACTTCATCCGCTAGAGCGTTTCACCTTTGAAAAAGGAGAAACGCGAGGCGGCGGCACAGCGCCGCCCGGCCCAAAGTGAGCGGAAAAACCGCGCTTTTTCCGCGAAACGACAGGCCGTATGGTTTGAAATGCGAAGCATTTCAAACTGAAAATGCTCTAGAGCGCGCTGCAACTATTCGTAGAATGTCGGGGGAAGGGAAAACCCTCATCTCTGCTGTCGATGCCCGTAGCTTCCTTCGTCGCAACGGGCACGGCCTGCGGCCGCCATTCGGTCGCTGCCAGCACGAGAGGGGACCCTTCCCCCCGAAAGAATGTTTTTTAGAGCGTTTCAACTTTGAAAAAGATGAAACGCGAAGGCGGCGGCACAGCGCCGCCCGGCCCAAAGTGAGCGGAAAAACTGCGTTTTTTCCGCGAAACGACAGGCCGTATGGTTTGAGATGCGAAGCATTTCAAACTGAAAATGCTCTAGACGGGGGAGGGCAGAATGGAGACGCCGTTACGGATGACGTAGCAGTTGCGTCCTTTGTTTTTGGCTTCGTAAAGAGCCTGGTCGGCAAGTTCGTAATAGCACTGGTAGCGGCATTCCCCCTGCGTTTCCACAATGACGCCGATACTGCATTCGATGTGCAGCCCGTCCGTATCGCTTGCGGCAAGATTGCGCTGGAAAATTTTCAGACGGCGCTCCAGTTCCGCCATGCCCGGATAGTGCGGCAGGAAGAAGGCGAACTCGTCTCCGCCGAGACGCCCTACCGAAGCGGGCGAGGGAAAGCAGTCCCGCAGGATTGAGCCCAGCTTTTGAAGAATGGCATCGCCGACCAGATGGCCGCGGGTATCGTTGATTTCTTTGAAATGATCCATGTCCACCAGCCCGAAGACGCAGGGAGGGACAGGATAGGTACGCGGACAGAGATCCGGCCTGCCGGGCATGCCTGTTTTGCCGGGGCAGCGTCCATGATCGATGCAGTAGGACCCGCAGGCCAGTTCCACGGCTGCCTGAAAGCCGCTGCGATTCAGCGTGCCGGTCAGAGCGTCGTAAAGGGCCTTATGCTGGAGGGCGAGGCGCTCTTTTGTTTCCGTATCAATGTCGGTGATGCTGCCCACAATGCAGGCGCCGCCTTTGTCATCCACAAGATTACAGGCCTGAATGCGGCACCAGAGAGGGGTGTCGTCTCCGCGCAGCAGCCGGACTTCGATGTCCGCCTTTTCTGTTCCCTGCGTCAGTGTTTGAAACAGCTCCCGCAGTTTCTGCCTGTCCTCTTCGTGCGTTTGGGCACAGAGCGCTTCCTGCGGCGTGCTTATGGTCGCGGGCGGAGGACAGTCAAAGACCGTGCGCCAGAGTGAGGAGTAGGCGGCGCGGTTCTGGTCGATGCTGCATTCAAAAGAACGGCATTGGCCAGATTGGCCATGACTCCTGTGCGCTGCTCTTTATAGGCCAGCGTGGAGATGGTGCGGCGATTGAGCAGAAGGCCGTAAAAGATGAGCGCGCCTACGGAGATACCGAGAGCGCCGAAAAGCAGAGCCGCCCGGATTTTTGTTTCCTGAAGGGAGGTTGAGCTGTCGAAAAGGGTGCAGTCTCCGGCAAGCAGCGTGGCCACACAGCGATTTTCGGCGTCGTCTTGCGCGGCCTTGCTGCCGGAGACAGGGATGGCGGACGCGGCTGTTTTGCCCTGGCCGGACTGCTCCATATGCGCGTCGAGCATTTGCAGCAGACATGCGGGATCGACGCGCACGAAAGAACGGCCGTCAGCGGTGGTTTCTGTGTCGCGAGGGGGCGTCAGGTGGCCGCAGGGGCGGATGCCTGTTTCCTGCGGCACCAGAATGTCGCCGAGGTTGCCGGCCCACTCATGGAGATTCCGGCAGATCTGACGCATGCTTTCGACCCGGCTTGTCTCGAAGATCGCGAGATTCCGCGTCCGCTGACTGACATAAAAGGCATACAGCAGATAGCAGAAAATGAGCCATGCCAGCGGCAGGAGACAGACGGCACGGGATTTCAGGAGGGATCGCGCTGACATGTCTTTTCGTCGGTGCCGGGATAGGCTGTCACGTAATGGGAGTACTCTTCCAGCGGCATGGGCTTGGCAATGAAATAGCCCTGTCCGAGATCGCAGCCGATGTTGCGCAGATATTCCAGCTGGTGGAGCGTTTCGATACCTTCGCACAGCATGGTCAGTTGCAGACGCTTGCCCATGCCGACCACGGACTCGATGATGACGCGCGTGGCGTCGGTATCGCGGGTGGCGTTGTCGAGAATGGTCTTGTCCATCTTGATGACGTCCACGTCAAAGGACTGGAGCACCGACAGCGAGGCATAGCCCTTGCCGAAGTCGTCCAGAGCAAGAAAAATGCCGTGGCGGCGCAGGGCGGCCAGACTTTCCTTGAACTGGGTTTCGTCCTGCAGAGACATGCTTTCTGTAATTTCCACTTCAATGAGCTGCGGCGGAATCTTGAATTCCTTGAGGATGCCGGTAAAGACGTCCACGTAGTTGCTGGAAAAGAACAGAGCCTTGGACTGGTTGATGCTGATGCGGGTGATGGGCTCCCCTGCGTCGAGGCGGCGTCGCAGCCAGCGGCACACGGTGCGCAGGACAAAGATATCCAGCTCCTTGATGAAGCCGTTCTTTTCAAAGAGCGGGATAAATTCGTCGGGGAAGATGGGGTCGGACTGGGGAGGAAGCCAGCGAATCAGGGCTTCCGCGCCATAGAGCGAATTATCGGACAGGCAGACCTGCGGCTGGACATAGACGGCGAACTCGCCGTCGCGCAGCGCCTGCACCATGCGATTTTCCAGTTCGTTGTCGCGCAGCAGGCGCGCTTCCATGGCGGCGTCGTACAGGGCGTAACGGGAGAGATAATCTTCGCCGGCGAGACTGCTCTCGGCCGTTTCGGCCAGCAGAAGGCAGTTGGCCATCTGTCCGTCGTAATGCCGGATGGCATACGCGCCGCAGGAAAAGACAACCGCGCGATCCAGCGCGCGCCGCAGCTTGACCGCGCTGGCAAAGAAGCCCTCGATACGGCTGCGGAAGTCCTGATCGTCGTTGCACTGCCACAGCAGCAGGAATTTGCCCGCCGCGGCATGTCCCACCAGTTCCCCCGGTCCCTGGCTGTGTCGCAGCAGCTCTTCGTGACAGAGTTTGATCAGCATGTCGCCAACAGCATGGCTGCGGGTGCGGTTGATCAGCTTAAGTCGCCGCAGGTTGACCAGAACAAGATAATACGTTTTCCGGGCGTTTTTGAGGCAGGCGTTGGCGTCCAGAAGGAACTTGGCGCGATTGTCGCCGCCGGTCAGCGGATCGCGATAGGCCGCTTCCGCAAGTTCCATCATGTGGCGGCGATTAACCTTGATGACGCGCAGGGTCAGCAGAATAAGCGCTATGGCAATGAGCAGAATGAATGCCGGAGCGTATTCCCGGACGAGACGCAGAAGCAGTTCGGGAATGGACGGAGCCGTGCGGCTCATCTGCATGGCGTCTATTTCGGACGCCGTCAGCGTGGAGATGGCCTTGTCCAGCACGGCGAGGGCAAGAGGGGAGATTTTTTCAGAAAGCCCCAGAGCCATGGAATAACGCCCGCGCGAGACAAAGGGCATGGTCTGAAGTTCGTCGGCATAGAAGGCCATGCCGGGATAGCGCGGGATATAGGCGTCAATGACCCGGCGGCGGTGGGCGTCCTCGCATTCGGCGGCTGTGGAGAAGTAGAGTATCTGATCCGCCGGATAGGCCGCCAGATAGGCTGCGCCCACGGCGAGCATTTCCCGCGTTGCGCCGACGCGGATACCGCTGCCGGGAATGGCCTTGTCGAGCCCGGCGAGCATGACGGGCGGATCGTGGTAAGGTTTGGTTGCAACCAGGTTGTTCTGGGCCAGGAAATTAGGGCCGGTGTAGACATCGGAGATAACGTCGGCCTTGCCCCTGGCCACCAGAGAGAGCGCTTCCTCATAAGAGGAAGCCGGAACGTAGTCAAAGGTGATGCCGCTGCGGCGGGACAAAACGCCGAGAAGTTCCGAAAGAAAATTCGAGCCGCCCCGGTCGGGTTGCATCATGATTTGCTGCCGGCTGTAGGCCACGCGGAGGTGGGGCTTTGAGGCGACCCAGTCGTGCTCCTCCCGCGTAAGGCTGAAGGCTACGTTCTTGCCGCGCAGATAGGCGTCGGAAAGGTTGGCGTACAGGCGCGGCGAAGCGATTTGCAGCTGCCGCATGGCTTCGTCAAGCTGATTGAGCAACTCCGTATCGTCTTTGCGCGTGACAAAGAAAAAGGGTTCAAGCGTGATGAGGGCAATAATTTTCATGCCTTCGCCAAAGAGAGACCCGTCGGTATAGGCGTCAATCTCCTTCTTACGGAGCGCTTCCACGAATTCCTTTTTGGAAACATACTCCCGCTTGTCGAAGGAGATCCGATGCTGCTGCGCAAAGCGATCCAGCATGACGCCGCCATAAGATCCCTTGACGATGCCCACGCGCATCCCGTTGAACTTTTCGAGATCCATGTAATAGACGGGGGCGTCTTCCAGGGCGTGAAGCGTCACTGTTTCATACCCGGCGGGAAGACGGCTGTAATCGTAGTATTCCGTGCGGGACGGGAGATAGGAAACGCCGCAGGAGATGTCTATGGTGCCGTTTTCGAGGAGACGGGGAATGTCCTTGAAATTGACATGCACCCATTGATAGCGCCAGCCGGTATACTGGGAAAGAGCCTGCAGCAGCGCCGCGGCATAGCCCGTCATCACATTGTTCTTCTGTTCGAAAATGCCGGATATGTCGAACCAGCCCACGCGCACGAGCCGGCCTTCGATTTTGCGCAGGGCCAGCTGCTGGGGGGAAAATGTGCTGTCCAGAGGCGTTGTTGCCAGCGTGCTGTTGGGAGGCAGCGGGGGCGCGTCGGCGGGATCGGCGGTAACGGGAGCTGCGCAAAGCAGCAGGAGAACAAGGACAAGAGCGGTTTTTAGCATCAGTCTGCTCCAGAGATGGCCGGGTCTTCATAGGTGACGAGGCCACCTGTACTATAGAAATTTGCCTTCCCCTTAGCAAGGCCCGGCGGAGGGGAGCTTGCCTTTCCCCGGACAAGGGCGCACAATCCGGCACTCATACGCGTCTGATATCCTAAAGTGTTTTACCTTTGAAAAAGGGAAAACGCGAGGCGGCGGCCAGCGCCGCCCGGCCGGAAGTGAGCGGAAAAGCCGCGTTTTTTCCGCGAAACGACAGGCCGTATGCTTTGAAGCGCGCAGCGTTTCAGACTAGAAATGCTCTATCAGAACAAGGAGCGAAACAATGCCTCACAGCGGCCATGTGACCGTGACAAAAATTTATGAATTTGCTTATGCCCATCGCCTGCCCTCCTATCAGGGAAAGTGCGCGCAATTGCACGGGCACACCGGCAAACTGGAAGTGGAGGTTTGCGGCGGCGAGGCAGGAGGGGCCCCCTATCCCGGCATTGTGGTGGATTTTCATGATCTGAAAAGAATTATGGCCGCCATCGTCGAGGAGCTGGATCACGCCTTCCTTAATGATGTGCTCAATGACGCGCGCTATGCCGACTGGGCGAAAAAGCATCTTCCCGTTGTCCGGGACGAAGAGGGGCGCGACGTTTATGCGCCGACTTCGGAAAATATGGTGCTCTGGGTGGCGCACAGACTGCATGCGGCCTATCCGGGGCTGCATGTCGTCCGTATTCGCTGGTGGGAATCTTCCACGTCCTATGCCGAATGGAAGGCCTGCTGATGTGCGTTTCGATGACGGGCAGCCCGGCATTGCAGGTGACGTCGCTTTTCCTCAGCATTGACGGCGAAGTCAATGCTCGCGGGCAGGGGACGCCTTCGTTCTTCATCCGTCTGGCGGGCTGTAATCTGCGTTGCTGGCAGCGTTTCGGCGGCTGCGACACCGTGTATTCCTTCGGGGCGGGAACGCGTATGAGCGTGGACGAGCTGCTTGGTCGGGTAGAGGCCTCCGGCTGTCCCAAGGTGACGCTGACCGGCGGAGAGCCCCTGTTGCAAAAGGGCGCCGCGCTGGCGGCCCTGCTGCGAGGGCTGCGCGAGCGCGGCGTGTTTGTCTCCGTGGAAACCAACGGCAGTATCGCCCCGGACTTTGAGGGGCGTGAATGCGTGGGCAGTCTTGTCTACGATTACAAATGTCCTTCCACTGGCTGCACGACGGCCATGCAGCCCTTTGACGCGTTGTTTCGGAGTCTCGGCCCTTCGGACTATATCAAGTTCGTCCTGCGTGATCTTGAGGATTATGCCTTTGCGCGGGCGCGCGTGCTGGAGGCGCGCGGACTGCGCGACGAACGCCCCTGTCCTGTGCTGGCCTTTTCGCCCATGCTGCCGACGGCTGCGGACGGGCTGTCGCCCGATGCCCTGGTGGCGCGTCTGCTGGCAGATCGTCTTTTTGAGGTGCAGGTCAACGTCCAGCTCCACAAGTACGTCTGGCCGGATTCGAAAACGGAAGTCTAGGCGCTTCTAGAGCATTTTTAGTTTGAAATGCTTCGCATTTCAAACCATACGGCCTGTCGTTTCGCGGAAAAAGCGCGGTTTTTCCGCTCCCTTTTGGCCGGGCGGCGCTGTGCCGCCGCCTTCGCGTTTGCCTGTCCTGCGGAAGGGGCGTTATTCCTCTTTGCCCTGCGCGTCGGCCACTTCCAGAGGACGACAGATTTCCTGCGCCAGTCGGTCAGCCACGGAAGTTTCCACAAGGGGGCTGCGTTCGACATGCGGCAGAATGACGCCCAGGCGGAGACGGCTGTCTGCCAGCGCGTTGCGCCGGGTGATGCTGCGCATGGCGTTGGAACGCGCCCGGTTGGGGGTGGGCACAGTGCGCTCCACAAGCAGGGCGTCGGCCACGATGACAACGCTGTCCTTGCCCTGGAGCTGCACGGGGCTGTCAAATCCGGCGTTGATGGCGGCGCGGGCCGCGTCGGCGTTGCATTCGCCTGCGGCCACAATATTGACGTGCAGAATATGGCCCGCCTTGCTGGGACTTTCGATAACCTCAAAGCCTGCGCCGGTCAGGCGGCGGACAATGGCGTCGCGGAGGGCAGGGGCCGGTTTGTGCGCGTCGCGGGCGTCCACATAAACGGTTTTGGCAACGCCGGGCCCGCCCTGGGCTTCCAGCGAACCGGCCTGGACAATTTGCATGGTCGGCGGCGTGTGCGTGCGTATGCAGGCGCTGCATAGGACGCCCAGCAAAAGCACGGCCCAGCCGAGAGATGCGCGGAATGGTTTTATCATGGAAAAACTCCTTGCGCGGACTGCCGGCCCTTCCTGCCGCAGGGCAGGGAGCGGCGTCCGGTGAAGGGGGGCGTCACTCGTGACGCGGGGAGCAGAAGGCCCGGACAATAGCCTGCGCCAGCGCGTCTTTCAGCGCCGGCAGGGCGTCTTCCTTCAGTTTCGTAGGTTGTGCCTGAACGAGAACTTCGGTAGGGATTGCGGGCTTCTTGTCTGCGGTGATTTCCACGTCGGCCTTCATGGCCCAAATATTGTTTGAGCTGCCGGTTTCGCCGGCGGCAATGCCCAGCCCCAGGGCCGCGCCGCCCACGGCGCCCCAGAGCGCGCCGCCGCGTCCGCCGGTAAGACCGCCTACGGTCACGCCGACCATAGTGCCCACGGCGCCCCGGCTGAAGGCGGCTCCGGGTTCGGCGACACGGTGCGCAACGCCGGATATGAAAATATCCCGGATGCGCAGGCGCACGACGGCGTCGGCGTCCTGCGGACCGTCCGCAATACGCAGACCGCATTCGCTCTGGAGGTAGGCCGAGACAAGCGAGCCCATGTCTGAAGCCGGAGGGTCCTGGCCGGTAACGGCAACGTGCACGCTGCTTCCTTCGGGCAGGCTGACGGGAGGCAGTTGGGGAATGCCAGCTCCCTGCGTTCCGGCGCATCCCGCCGACAGGATCAGAGCAAGGCAGAGGGCCAGCAGGCGTAACAGCCCGAAGCGTTTGGAAACATGGACGGGCATTGCGATTTTTCCTTGAGCGGTCGGAACTGGATACACTCTTTTACCATAAGGCAGGCAAGCCGTGCTGTCCAGCGGTTCCCCTGCCGCCCCAGTCTTGACGCTGGCTTTTTTTGCCGTATGCTTCCGCCAATGGCGAATCGCGCGGCGCAGAGCGTTTCGGAGGTTCGCCGCCATTTCCGCGCATTTTTGAAGGACGCGCATTGCCTGGGGATTCCCCGCTGCGCGCGAAGTCCGTAACGACGAGTCTTTCCGGCAGCGCCGGACCTTCAGAAATGCCAACGAGGTCAACATGGGCAAACAGCTGATTATCGTCGAATCTCCGGCCAAGGTTAAAACCATTAAGAAATTCCTTGGGCCGCAATATATGGTGCAGGCCAGCGTGGGCCATGTGCGCGATCTGCCTTCCCATTCGCTGGGGGTGGACGAGGCCAACGGCTTTGCGCCGCAGTATGAGGTTATCGACAATAAGAAGAGCGTCGTCAGCGAGCTTCGGGCGGCCGCCGCCAAGGCCGACACCGTCTATCTTGCGCCGGACCCGGATCGTGAGGGCGAGGCCATTGCCTGGCATGTGGCGGAGCTTATCCGCGACAAGGCAAAGGATATCAAGCGCATTCAGTTCAACGAAATTACCTCGCGCGCCGTCAAGGATGCGTTGGATCATCCGCGGGAGCTGAATGAAAATCTTTTTGACGCGCAGCAGGCCCGGCGAGTGCTGGATCGCCTGGTTGGTTACAAGATAAGCCCGTTGCTCTGGAAGACCGTCAAGCGCGGCATTTCCGCCGGGCGCGTGCAGTCCGTGGCTCTGCGTCTCATCGTGGAGCGGGAAAAGGAACGCGAAGCCTTTGTTCCTGAGGAATACTGGCCGTTCCGGGCGCGGCTGTCGGCCGCGGTGCCGCCGTCTTTCAAAGCGGAGCTTGCCCGTGTGGACGGTAAAAAGGCGGTCATTGGCAATGCCGAGGCCGCGGCGGCTCTGGAGGCCTCCATTGCGGGCAAGCCCTTTGTGGTGGAAAGCGTGGAGGAAAAGGAGCGCGAGCGCGCGCCGCAACCTCCATTTATTACGTCGACGTTGCAGCAGGCCGCCAACCAGCGCCTTTCGTATACGGCCAAGCGCACCATGAATATTGCGCAGCGTTTGTATGAAGGCGTGGATATCGACGGCACCACCACGGCGCTGATTACCTATATGCGTACGGACTCCACCCGTATTGCCGACGAGGCGCGCAAGGCGGCGCACGATTTTATTGAGGCAACCTACGGCACGGACTACCTGCCCGCGCGCAAGCGCGTCTACAAGACCAAGGCCAACGCCCAGGATGCCCACGAAGCCATCCGGCCCGTTGACGTGAACGTGACGCCGGATATGGTCAAGACGCAGCTGCCTCCGGATCAGTATAATCTCTACCGCCTCATCTGGTCGCGCTTTGTGGCGTCGCAGATGGCGGGGGCGCGTTTTCATGACACGTCCGTGAGCATCGCCTGCGGCCCGACGCAATGGAAGGCCAAGGGGGAACGGCTGCTGTTCCCCGGCTTCCTTGCCGTGCTGCCGCGCGGCAAGGACGAGGAAGGGGCGGAATTGCCGCCCATGAACGTGGGGCAGGAATTGCGCCTTGACGCGCTGGAAAAGGAACAGAAGTTTACCCAGCCTCCGGCCCGCTACAGCGAAGCAAGTCTGGTCCGGGAGCTGGAAGAGCGCGGCATCGGGCGTCCGTCCACGTATGCCAGCATTATTTCCACGCTTCAGGATCGCGAATACGTGAGCCTTGTGGAACGGCGCTTTGTTCCCACGGACCTGGGGCGCGTGGTCTGCGGGCAGCTGGTGGAGCATTTCGGCCGTCTGATGGACGTGGGCTTTACGGCGCAGATGGAAGCCTCGCTGGACAAGGTGGCCGAAGGGGAGGAGCGCTGGGGCGAGCTGATGCAGCGCTTTGCCGACGATTTCAACCCTACGCTGGATGCCGCGGCCAAAAATATGCGCAGCGTCAAGGGCGGGCTGGAAACAGGATTGACCTGTCCCGACTGCGGCAAGCCGCTGATGATTAAGTTCGGTAAGGCCGGACAGTTTCTGGCATGCAGCGGCTACCCCGAATGCCGTCACACCAGCAATTTTACACGCGATGCGGAAGGGCATATTGTGCCTGCCGCGCCGGAAAAACGCGAGCTGGAAGTCGTGGGCACGTGCCCGCGCTGCGGCAAGGATCTTGTCATTAAGAAGTCGCGTACCGGAAGCCGTTTCATTGCCTGCACGGGGTACCCTGAGTGCAACTATGCCGCGCCGTTGTCTACGGGCGTGCACTGCCCGCGCTGCGCCGAGGGCATGCTGGTGGAAAAGAGCAGCAAGCGCGGCAAGCTCTTCTTTTCCTGCGATCAGTATCCCAAATGCGATTTTGCCCTGTGGGACAGACCGATACCGGAAACCTGCCCGCGCTGCGGTTCGCCTTATCTGGTGGAAAAGAAAAGCCGCGACGGGGGGACGCGCATACTCTGTCCCGTCAAGGGCTGTGGTTTTGTGAAGGGAGATGATGATGCGTAACGATATGAAGATCCGGGATTCGATAGAAGAGCCCCAGCTGGAAGGGCGCATAGCCGCGCTGTTGCAGCAGGGCGTGATGCCCGTGCTGCTGACAGTGCTGCAGAAGGAGGGCTCCGCGCCCCGGAACGCGGGTACTCGCGCTCTGCTGACGGAAGCGGGTTTGGAAGGTTCTGTGGGAGGCGGCGTCGCGGAGGCGGCCGCGCTGGAAGCGGCGCGGGAATCTTTGCTGGACGGCCTGACTCGTTTTGTGCGCTGCCCGACTTCCGACGGCGCGAGCGGCGAGGAAGACGCCGGGCATATGGATGTGCTGTGCGAAGCGCTGCATCCCATGCAGTCGGGCATGTTCTCCGTGGCGGCGCAGGTGCTGGAAGGAGATATTCCGGGAGCATGGCTCATTGATATGAGCGACGAAAACGCGCCCCGCCGCATGCTGTGCCTTGCCTCCATGCCGGAAGGCTATGCGTCGGCGCAGGAGGCCGCGGGTGAAAGCGGCTCTCCGCTGTCGCTGGAGGAAATTCGGACTGTCGGCGTGCCCCTGCCCGAAAATGTCTATGTGGATGAAGCCGCCTGCACGGCCTATCTTGAGCAGGCGCGACGCCCCTGTCTGTTTGGGGGAGAATCGCCTCTGTACGTGGAGCCCTTGCGGCCTCGCCCCGTGCTGCTGCTGTGCGGCGGCGGGCATGTGGCGCTGGAGACGGCCGCGCTGGCACACGATTTGGGCTTTGTAGTGGATGTGGCGGACTGCCGCGAGGACTATGTGTCGGAGGCGCGCTTTCCTCAGGCGCGCAACCGCTTTTTTGTGCCGGACTTCGAGCATCTCGTAGAGCGTTGCGGCGTGGGGCGCCGGCATTACGTCGTTATCCTCACGCACAGCCATGCGCATGATCTTGCCGCGCTGGCGCAGGCGCTGCACAGCCATGCTTTCTATATCGGCATGCTGGGCGGCAAAGCCAAACGCAACGCTCTTTTTGCCGCGCTGCGCGAACAGGGCGTTCCGGATGCGGAGCTGGCCTGCATCCGCTGCCCGGTAGGCCTCCCCATCGGCGCGGAAAGCCCCAGAGAACTTGCCGTGTCCATTGTCGCGGAGCTGCTGGCTGCCAAAGCCGGCGTCCTGCAACGGTTGCGCGTCGAGGAGGAGCGTCCTTAGGGACAGGGCGTCTGTCTGTCCAGGGCTGTCTTTGCTCGCGTGAGGCTTCATCGGGGATCGACCTCGCGGCATAAAACGGCTTCTGGCTGACGACATGCGCATGCCGTCCTGACCCGGACTGGAATCGTTTTCGGGAGCGTCTGCGCCGGGGCCCGTTCCCTGCGGAAGATGCTCCCTGTCGGAAGAGAATCTGAAGCTCTCCCCGGACAGCGGGGCGAACGTCAGCCTCCGGGCGATTCTTCCAACAGCGGGCCGCTGCCCGCGCAAGGAGTTTTCTATGCAGTTCATTGTTTTTGGTATCCTGCTGCTGACGGTTTTCGCCATTTATTTTGAAGCGCGGCGGCGTGTCGCCAAACATCAGCAGGATATTGCCGAGGAAAAGAGCGAAATAGCCGAGGAAACCCGCATGACGGCCCAGATGGCCGTTTTCAGCGCGCCTAATGACGGCACCTATGTCGTCGCGGCCTCGGAAGAAATGGGGGCTTTCTATTATCGCCTGCTGCAACGCGGCAAGGAAACGGTCCGCGTCAAGCTGAATCTGGCTAACGTCCTGAATGCGGATCTGCTGATTAACGGCACGATTCAGACCGTGGAGGCGGAATCGGGGCAGACCTCGCTCAGCAACCGGGCCAGCGAAGTGACCGCTCTGCTCCTGAGCCATTATCCTCCCGAAATCGTGCGCGGCATCACGACCATCGGCCTGCGCGTCACGTACAACAGCGACAGCGGCGAGCAGCGCAATCTGGATATGCTGGTGATGGATGACAAGGATCAGCGCCATAAGAACGCCCGTATCCAGGTTCTGAAGAATACCATCTGGTGGTGGCAGTATTTGCGGATGGCGGCGCGTCAGGCGCGGCGCACGCAGGCCATGATCGACGGCGCAACCGACGAGAATTTGTAGGCCGGAAGATTCCCTGCGCCGATAGGGGAGGTTCGGGGCCGTCAGAAGGGGGAATTTGTGCCGGAAAGGGGGGCCTTTTCGGAGATCCGCAAGACCGCAAAATGAAAAAAATTTTTTTATTAATAATTCCAAGTAGTTGCAGCAAAAACATACGGTATAGCAACTACTTGGAATTATTCATTTTTTTGAAAAGCTCCTTTTGCGGGCCCGGATTGTCGGCTTTCTTGACGGGCGACGAGGCTTAATGTTTATACTCTGCAGCCACCCTTTCATGGACGCATGGCGTCCCGTTTGTGGAGAGAATATATGATTGGAAAAAGACATCCGTTGTTTACTGCTTTCATTTTTGTGAGCTGCCTGTCGCTGACGGCCTGTTTCGGCTTTGGCGACGATACCAAGAAACAGCAGGGCACGCCGCCCCTGCCCGTGGGGATTTTCACGGTAAAGGCGCAGGATACTCCCTGGCCCGCGGAATTTCAGGCGCAGGCTTCGGGCTCGCGTTCGGTTGAAGTGCGCGCCCGCGTGCAGGGCATCATTGAAAAGCGTCTGTACGAGGAAGGCAGCTTCGTCAAGGCCGGTCAGCTGCTGTTCCAGATCGAGCGCGATCAGTACGAAGCTCAGGTGCAGCAGGCCGAGGCGCAGCTCGACAGCGCCACCCGCGAATGGAAGCGCGTGCGCCCCCTGTACGAAAAGAACGCCGTTTCCCAGAAGGACAGGGATAATGCGCGCGCGGCCTACGACAGCGCCCGCGCGGAACTGCGGCAGGCCCGGATCAATCTGGACTACTGCCAGGTCGTGGCGCCGGTTTCGGGCTACAGCAGTAAGGAAAATTACACGGTGGGCAACCTGGTTTCGATGAATTCGCTGTTGACCTATGTGAACCAGACTGACCCCATGAACATCGACTTTTCCATTGCCGCGCCCAATCACATGCGCCGCCGGCAGCTGGAACTGGCCGGCCGGTTGCGCCGCCCGGAAAACAACGTCTATACGGCGCGTCTGCGCCTGCTGGACGGCAGCATGTATGAAGGTACGGGCGAAGTGAACTTCATCGACAGTCAGGTGCAGGCCGACACCGGCGTCATCAAGGCTCGCGCCAGCTTTGCCAACAGCAAGAATGAGATTATGCCCGGTCAGTATGTCCGCATTTATATGGATGGCGACGTGCTGACGGACGCCATTCTCATTCCCCAGACCGCCGTCATGGTTACCCAGAAGGGCACGTTCGTCATGGTGGTGGATTCCAATAACGTGGTGTCGCCCCGCGCCGTGAAGGTGAGCGACAGCATTGGTGACAGTTACCTTGTGGACGAAGGGCTGAAGGACGGCGAGCGCATCGTCAGCACCGGCCTGCTTAAGGCCCGCCCCGGTTCCAAGGTAAGCGAGCTGCCTGCCAAGTCTGGGGAGAAGCAGCCCGCACAGAAAGAAGGTTAGCCTATGGCCGCATCCACAAAACCGAATTTCTTCCTCCGCCGTCCCGTCCTGTCGGCGGTCATATCCATCCTGATTACGCTGGTCGGGGCGCTGGCCATGAAGGCCCTGCCCGTTGCCCAGTATCCCGAACTGGTTCCGCCTACGGTCAACGTGCGGGCCAGCTACCCTGGGGCGTCGGCGGAAACCATCGCCTCGACGGTGCTTGCGCCGCTGGAAGTGAATATCAACGGCGTGGAAAACATGCTCTACATGACGTCCACGGCCTCTTCCGGCGACGGCTCCGGTTCCATTACCGTGACCTTTTCTCTGGGCACGGACCCCAACATGGCGCTGGTCAACGTCAATAACAAGGTTAACCTGGCCCAGACGCAGTTGCCGGATACCGTCCGCCAGATGGGCGTGAGCGTGGTCAAACGTTCGCCGTCCATGTTGCAGGTGTTCGGTCTGTATTCGCCCGACGGCCGCTATGACGAAGTTTTCCTGCACAACTACATGCAGGTTAACGTTGTGGACGAGCTCAAGCGCGTCGAGGGCGTGGGCGACTGCTCCATCTTCGGCAGCATGGACTATGCCATGCGCGTCTGGCTGCTGCCGGACAAGCTGGCCAAGTACGGCGTGACCGTAAGCGAAGTGGCCGCGGCCGTGGCCGAGCAGAACAGCCAGTTTGCGCCCGGTCGTCTGGGCGACGCTCCGGCCCCGGACAGCACCAAGCTGACCTGGCAGATCGATACGCAGGGCCGCTTCTCCTCCCCTGAAGAGTTTGGAGAAATCATCATTCGCAACGGCCCGGACAGCGCCATGCTGCGTCTCAAGGACGTGGCGCGCATTGAGCTGGGCGGCAAGGACTACAGCGTCAGCTCTGAAATGAACGGCATGCGCTCCCGCATGGGGGCCGTGTACCTCCTGCCGGGCGCTAACGCCATCGCCACGGGCGACCGCGTCAAGGCGCGTCTGGAAGAACTGGCCAAAGACTTCCCCGAAGGCGTGGCCTACAAGATCGTAGTGGATAACAACGACTTCGTTATGGAATCCATCAACGAAGTTATCCATACGCTTGTGGAAGCCATGATCCTCGTGTTCATCGTGGTCTATGTCTTCCTGCAAAGCTGGCGCGCCACCCTCATCCCCTGCATCGCCGTGCCCGTATCCATCATTGGTACCTTTGCGGGCATGTACGCGCTGGGCTACACCATCAATACTCTGACCCTGTTCGGCATGGTGCTGGCCATCGGCATCGTGGTGGACGACGCTATCGTCGTGCTCGAAAACGTCGAGCGTATCATGTCCACGGAGCATCTGCCGCCCAAGGAAGCCACGGCCAAGGCCATGAACGAAGTGACCGGGCCGGTTATCGCCATCGTGCTGGTGCTCTGCGCCGTGTTCATCCCCGTCTCCTTCATGGGCGGTCTGGCCGGCCAGATGTACAAACAGTTCGCCATCACCATTTCGGTGTCCGTGGTGCTGTCCGGCATTGTGGCCCTGACCCTGACTCCGGCCCTGTGCGCTTTGCTGCTTAAGCCGCACAGCCATAACCACCAGCCGGCCAAACCCTTTGTTATCTTCAACTATTTGTTCGGGAAGACGACGCACCGCTATGTGCGCACCGTGCGCTTCATCAAGGATCACGGGCTGATGTCTCTGGCTCTGTTCGCGCTGATGCTGGGCGGCACCGCCTATCTGTTTAAGGTGGTCCCCGGCGCGCTCGTGCCGAACGAAGACCAGGGCTATTTCCTTGGTATGGCCATCCTTGACGACGGCGCGTCCCGTAACCGTACGGAGAGCGTTTCCGGTATGCTGGTGGATCATCTGAAGGATGATCCTTCCATCGATGCCGTTATGACCATTAACGGCATCGACATCACCTCCATGTCGGTCAAGAGTAACTACGCGACCTTCTTCGCGTCGCTCAAGCCGTGGAGTCAGCGTCCTCTGCCGTCGCAGTCGCCGGATGCTTTGCTGGGCAAAGCTATGGCCCTGACCATGATGCAGCCGGAAGCCGTCACCCTGGGCTTTACGCCGCCGCCCATCAGCGGCATGAGTACCACCGGCGGTTTTGAAGGCTACATTCAGCAGCGCAGCGGCGGCTCCATCCAGGAACTGGAAGAGATGGGCAACAAGGTCGTTGCCGAGGCCACCAGCCGGGATGCCCAAGGCAATCCCAAATATCCGGCCATCGGTTCCGCCCGCAGCCTCTTCTCTACGGGCTCTCCCCAGCTCTACGCGAATCTGGATCGCGAGCGTTGCAAGGATATGGGCATTGCCGTGAGCGATGTGTTCACGGCAATGAGCGGCACGTTCGGTTCCTATTATGTGAACGACTTCAACTATCTGGGACGAACCTTCCAGGTACGTCTCCAGTCGCAGATGGACTACCGCCAGAATGTGGAGTCCCTCAACGACGTGTTTGTGCGCAGCTCCAAGGGAGAAATGGTGCCTCTGGCGGCGCTCATGACTCTGGAGCGTCGCACCGCGCCGCAGACCGTGGAACGCTATAACGTCTTCCCGGCGGCGCACATCATGGGCTCGCCCGCGGCAGGCTATTCTTCGGGGCAGGCGCTGGAAGCAATGGAAAAGGCCGCGGCCGCGGTGCTTGATACCGGTTACAGCCTCGGCTGGGTCGGCTCGGCCCTGCAGGAAAAGCTGGCCAGCGCCGATACGACCATCATCTTTGTTCTGGCGCTGGTTATGGTCTTCCTGATTCTGGCCGCGCAGTATGAAAGCTGGTCGCTGCCGCTGGCCGTGCTGACGGCCGTGCCCTTCGGCGTGTTCGGCGCGCTGCTTGCCACCTGGGGGCGCGGACTCTCTAACGACGTGTACTTTCAGGTTGCCCTTGTGACGCTTGTGGGTCTGGCCGCCAAGAACGCCATTCTGATTGTGGAATTCGCGGTCGAAGCCTGGCGCGGCGGCCGCAGCCTCGACGTGGCGGCCATGCATGCGGCCCGTTTGCGTTTCCGTCCCATTGTCATGACGTCGCTTGCCTTCATTCTGGGCTGCGTGCCGCTGGCCATCAGCGCCGGGGCCGGCGCCAACAGCCGTCATGCCATCGGTACCGCCGTTGTGGGCGGCATGCTGGCCGCAACGTGCATTGCGACCTTGTTTGTCCCCTACTTCTTTCGTACCATCATGGCGATTTCCCTGAAGCTGCAAGGCAAGCGCGATCCCAACGAGGGGAAGCGCCGTTTTGACGATGAGGAGGATTACATATGAGGCTGACACGTGCGACCCTGTCCGCCAAATGGCGCGGTACGGCGCTGATCGCCTCCCTGTGTCTCTTGCTGGGGGCCTGTTCCCTCGCGCCGAAGTACGAACGGCCTGAGATGGATATGCCCGCGCAGTGGCGCAAGGTGGATTTAGGCACCGTCCCTCTGCATACGGACTGGTGGAAACGTTTTAATGATCCCGTGTTGACGGCGCTCATCGAACAGGCCCTGGAAAAGAACCAGGATCTGGCCAAGTCGCTGGCGGATATTGATTCCGCCGCCGCGCAGATGGGCGTGGCGACCGCCAATTTGGCGCCCATGATCAGCGGCAGCGGCGCTGCCGGGGCGGAGGGCGCTTCCGAGGCAACGGCCAATACCGGCTCCTTTGCGGCCAGGGGCATGTCGCGCTCTTACCTGAACTATCAGTTGCAGGCCAGCGCCAGCTGGGAGCTGGATCTCTGGGGTAAGCTGCGCAATATCCGCAGCATGCAGGCCGATGTGCTCATGAATACCGTTCTCAGCCACGAGGCCCTGCGTCTGACCGTGGCCGGGGAAACCGCCAAGGGCTATTTCTCCCTGCTGGCGCTGGATTCTCAGCTCGATACGGCCCGCCGTACTCTGAAAAGCCGCGAATCCTCCTTTGACATCTACACGAGCCGCTATCAGCAGGGCGACATTACCGAGCTGGATTGGCAGCGCGCCCGGGCAGAAGTGGAAACGGCCCGCGCCCAGCTGCACACCAGCACCGTCGCCGTGGATCAGGCGGAGGCGGCGCTGGCCGTCCTTATCGGGCGCAGCCCGCGGGAGATCATCTCCGCGGCCATGCCGCGCGGCGCGCGCATCGAATCGTTGCCCGCTCCGCCGGTGCTGCCGTCGGGCCTGCCGTCCGAGCTGCTTATGCGGCGGCCGGACGTGCGCGCGGCCGAATTCCTGCTCATGGCCTATAATGCCAATATTGGCGTGGCGCGAGCGGAGTTCTTCCCCTCCATCTCCCTGACCGGAGCTCTGGGGACGTTGAGCGCCGAGGCCTACAAGCTCTTTTCCGGCCCTGCCGGAGCCTGGAGTTACGGCGTCTCCGGCAGCATTCCGCTGCTGGATTTCGGGCGCGTCTGGTACAATGTGAAGGATGCCGAGGCGCAGAAGCAGGCGGCCGTCGCCACCTATCGCAAGTCTGTCCAGACGGCGTTCGAGGATTTGCGCACCAGCCTTACCAGCCAGCGCGAAGCCAACACCATTGTGCAGAGCCAGCTGCGCCAGGTGCAGAGCCTGCGCCGGGCCGTGGAAATTGCCCGCCTGCAGTACGATAACGGTTATACCGACTATCTGACCGTTCTCGATGCCGAGCGGCAGCTGTTCAGCGCCGAGCTGGAATACGCGTCGGCCCTGCGGGATCGTCTCAATGCCGTGGTGAGCGTGTGCATGGCGCTTGGCGGCGGCTGGCAGGATCCGGACGCAAAGCCGGGTGTTTTCGGCAGTGTCGAGGAGGTCATGCAGGCCCAGCGCGACAGCGGCAGCAAGACGCCGTCGAAGTAGTCTGACTACAGCGCGTCCGTGCGCGGACGCTGTTTTGCCGGAGGAAAGGGGACTCCCTTTCCTCCGGTTTTTTGTTGTTGCGGGTGCGTCAAGAGTCTCCTTACGATACAGATTTAGAGCATTTTCAGTTTGAAATGCTCCGCATTGCAAACCATACGGCCTGTCGTTTCGCGGAAAAAGCGCGGTTTTTCCGCGAAACGACAGGCCGGGGGCGCAGGGCCGCCGCCTCGCGTTTTACCTTTTTCAAAGCTAAAACGCTCTAAACGAGTTCAAGTAATAGTATATAATTTTTATAAAGATATTTTACGCAGTGTAGACTTTTTTATGAAATAGGCAAAAGGAATTTAAGACTGTTTTTTGTCTGTTGTAGTGAAATCAAATTCTTGCGGATTTCCCTCTGCGCCTGTCGTTCTTTTGTCCAATGCGGGCGCTCTTGTCCTTTTTGCATCGCTGCGGGCAGGCTGTCGGCCTTTACAGAGCCTTTGGGAGAGGCTATCATAAATGCATGAACGGGATAGTTTTTGTGCGACAATTCCGGCATGCGACCTTATGGGCAGTGCCGGGATTTCTGTCGGCGTTGCTGGCGGCCGCCATCTGGACTGCGCCAGTCTTTTGTGCTGCCCGCTCGACGGACAAACCCGCCTTGCGGCGACCGCTTCCTGCTGCCGGAAAGACTGTGAAACCGGATGCCCCCGGTTGGGCGTTCGGGAGCGATGCTCAGGCCGCCCGCTGGCAGCGGGGCATCAGCGGCGCTGAACTGCGCCACAAGGCCGTTGTCGTCAAGGGGAAGACGGCGGCTCCCGCGGCGAAGGCGGGCGGGGAAAAGCCGGCTGGCGACAGCGGGCGCGTTCGTTCCGCCGGAGCCGGGCCGGATCAGCCTACGTCCGGCGTGGCTTTGAGTTGGGAGCGCGACATCACCACCTGGCAGCCGGAGGCGCCGACAAAAATACGGCAGGCCGGCGAAGTCTTTTCGCTGCATCAGCGGCATATTGTGCGGGCGCAGGCCAGGGCCGGGGACAAAAATGCGTCCGTCAGCGTGGGCCCGGAATTCATTCTCAAGGATGACAGAGGAAATGCCGTGGCGAAGGACCCGCACAGCCCCGATTCGGCCGTGGGTTTCGGCATGCAGTTCATGATGGGGTTCTGAAGCTCTTTCGGACTGCCTGCTCTTTTTCTGCGCCCTTTCTACGCGGGCCCTGTCTGCGGACTTGAAAGAAAATCGCATTCGGGGTAGGGGAAAGGGTTCGTATCGAGAATTTGCGATATCCGTTCCCCGGATGTCGCCGCTTTTGCATCCAAGCGGCACCGGCCGCCGAGAAATACGCTGAAGGAGCGCTTCTGTGGAATACACTGTCGAAGATATTTCCCCTGTGAAGAAAAAGGTCAATATCTCTACCGATCCCAAGGAAGTCGAGGCCGCCATCATGGGCGCCGTGGCCTTGTATAAGACGTCCGTGCAGATGGACGGTTTCCGTAAGGGCAAGGTGCCCGCTTCGGTGGTGGAGAAGCGTTTCCGCGATCAGATTTATGGCGAAGCCCGTCAGGACCTCATCAACGTCCATATCAACGACGTGATGCAGAAGCTGGACGTGACGCCCGTGTCCGGTCTGAATCTCTCCGACGAGAGCGCCTTTGAAAAGGGCCAGCCCTTCACCTACAGCATGGAATTTGAAGTCCTGCCGACCTTCGATCTGCCTCCTTACGAAGGGCTGGAAGTGGAGCAGGAAAAGGTCGTAATCAAGGACGAGGAAGTGGACGAAGTGCTCGCTCGCATTCGTCGCGATCATGCCAAGCTGATTCCTGTTGACGGGGACGGCCCGGCGGTGGACGGCCAGATCGCCAATATCGACTTTTCCGCCTATGAAGACGGCAAGCCCGTGGAAGGCCTCGGCGCCAACGGCTTTGATCTGGCGCTGGGCGAACATCAGGCTCTGGAAGACTTTGAAAAGCTCGTCAAGACCGTGAAGCTCAACTGCGAAGGCGAAGGCGACATCACCTTCCCCGCCGACTTCCTGGCTAAGGACCTTGCCGGCAAGACCCTGACCATGAAGGTCAAGGTGCACGCCATCAAAGCCCGTCAGGAGCCGGAACTGAACGACGATCTTGCCAAGAAGGTGGGCGCGGAAAGCCTGGAAAAGCTGCGTGAAGGCATCATCGAAAGCTACCGCAAGAGCCGCGAAAGCCTGAACAAGGGCGCCGCCGAAAAGAAGATGCTCGACCAGCTGCTCAAGCTGGTGGACTTCCCCCTGCCGGAAAGCCTGCTGGACGTGCAGGTGCGCAGCCTGCTGGCCGATCTGCGCGTGCGTCTGGAGCGTCAGGGCAAGAGCCTCGAATCCCTCGGCAAGAGCGAAGAGGAACTGCGCAAGGAAGTCATGCCCCAGGCCGAGGAAATTACCCGCAGCCAGGTGCTGCTGCTCGCCATCGCCAAGAAGGAAAATCTGCAGGTCAGCGAGCAGGAAGTCAATATGCAGCTGTATCAGCTCTGCCTGCGCAGCGGCGAAGACTTCAAGCAGACCCGCGAAGCCTACGAGCGTTCCGGCATGATGTTCACGCTGCGTGATCGCATGCTGGCCGACAAGGCCATGGACGCCATCTATGCCCGCGCTAAGGTGACGGAAGTGGAACCCAAGCCCGCCGCCGAAGAAAAGAAGGACTAACACCCCCCTGTTTTCGTGACTCCGGCAGAGGACGCACGCCCCGTGCGGTGGGGCGCGTCCTCTGCCGGTTATCTTTTTAAGGCGCGTCGTTGTCGGTAAACGGCTTGCGCCTTTTTCAAGCAATGCGTATATTTCCCGCAGCTCGACGGGCTAAAGCGTTGTGCCTTTGAAAAAGGCGCGCGCGAGGCGGCGCAGCGCCGCCCGGCCAGAAGCGAGCGGAAAAACCGCGTTTTTCCGCGAAACGACAGGCCGTATGCTTTGAAACGCGCAGCGTTTCAAACTGAATATGTTCTACGGATCGCGCGGTTCCGCACGGAGCGGTCGCCGCATGCGCGCCGTGGGCATTCCGTCGTCGGCGTTTCTTACGCAAGGAGTGACGCTTCTATGTCCCTTGTCCCTATCGTCGTCGAAACCACAGGCCGCGCCGAACGCTCCTATGACATCTATTCCCGGCTGCTCAAGGATCGTATCGTCCTGCTCGGCACCGAGGTCAACGATACTGTTGCCTCGCTCATTTGCGCGCAGCTTCTGTTCCTGGAATCTCAGGACCCGGAAAAGGAAATCAGCCTGTATATCAATTCTCCCGGCGGTTCCGTTACGGCCGGTCTGGCCATTTACGACACCATGCGCTACATCACCGCTCCCGTCACGACGGTGTGCATGGGGCGCGCGGCCAGCATGGGCGCCTTCCTGCTCGCGGCCGGAGAACCCGGCATGCGCTTTGCCCTGCCCAACAGCCAGATTATGATTCATCAGCCTTCGGGCGGCTTCCACGGGCAGGCGACGGATATCGACATCCATGCGCGCGAGGTGCTGCGCCTGAAAGAACGCCTCAACACCATTCTTTCCGAAAATACGGGAATGAGTTACGAAGATGTGGTGAAAGCCACGGAGCGCGATAACTTCCTTACTCCCGAAGAAGCCAAAGCCTGCGGCATTATTGACCGCGTGCTTGTTTCACGCCGCGATCTTGCGGAAAAGAGCTAAATCATGCCGAAAGAGAACGCTACGCAAGCCCCTCTGCGCTGTTCCTTTTGCGGGCGCAGCGAGCGCGAGGCCCGCAATCTGATCGTGCAGGACAATGCCTGCATCTGCGATGCCTGCATCAAGACCTGCAACGAAATCATCGCCCGCGATCAGCTGGAAAGTTCCGAGAGCCCGGAACGTCTTCTGGCCCCGCAGGAAATCAAGGAGAAGCTTGACGAGTACGTTATCGGCCAGAACGAGGCGAAGAAGATTCTCTCCGTGGCCGTTCACAATCATTACAAGCGCGTGTTTTATGCCGATGCGCTTGGCGATGATGTGGAGCTCGAAAAGAGCAATATCCTGCTGGTGGGGCCGTCGGGCAGCGGCAAGACCCTGCTTGCCAAGACGCTTGCCAAGATCCTCAAGGTGCCCTTTGCCATCGCCGACGCCACGACGCTGACCGAGGCGGGCTATGTGGGCGAGGATGTGGAAAATATTCTCGTGCAGCTGCTGCAAAATGCCGACTACGACATTGAGGCGGCCAGCAAGGGGATTATCTACATCGACGAAATCGACAAGATTTCCCGCAAGAGCGACGGCCCCTCCATTACGCGCGATGTTTCCGGCGAAGGCGTGCAGCAGGCCCTGCTCAAGATCATCGAAGGCACCGAGGCCAACATTCCTCCCAAGGGCGGGCGCAAGCATCCGCAGCAGGAATTCATCCGCATGAACACGTCCAATATTCTGTTCATTGTGGGTGGGGCCTTCGTGGGGCTCGACAAGATTGTGGAAGCCCGCATGAGCGGCGGCAGCATGGGCTTTGGCGCCAAGGTGCGTTCCGCCAAGGAAATGTCGCTGGCCGAGCTGCTGGAAAAGATTCATCCGCAGGACCTCGTCAAGTTCGGTCTGATTCCCGAATTCGTCGGCCGTATTCCGATCATCACGCATGTGGACGATCTGGATGAGCCCGATCTGGTGCGTATCCTGACCGAGCCCAAGAACGCTCTTGTGCGTCAGTATCAGAAGCTGTTCGAGCTGGAGCAGGTGCAGCTGCGCTTCACTGCCGATGCGCTCAAGGCCATTGCCGCGCGCGCCATCGAGCGCAAGACCGGCGCTCGCGGGCTGCGCAACGTTATGGAACGCACCATGCTGGATATCATGTATAAACTGCCTTCCATGCCCAATGTCCGTGAATGCCTGATCAATCAGGCCGTCATCGAGAAGGGCAAGGACCCTGTCCTGCTGTACGACGACGGCACGGAGGTCAAGCCGGAAGAACAGGCCTCCTAGAGCATTTTCAGTTGAAACGCTCCGTGTTGCGCCTTTTTCAACGGTAAAACGCTCTAGGGCGTGTTAACACAAAATTACAATGTATCTCAGATAAATAGAGCATGCCAGCGCGCATGCCCCGGAAGAACAATTGAGTGCTAACACGCTCTGGGTGCCAGACTCGTCAGACGTTGCCGCCGTGCGCGGCGGGTATGCCGAGCTTTCCTGTCGCCCGGATTCTGCGGATATGTGTCGCACGGTTTTCTGGATCGTATGACCTTCACGAGGGGAGGGGGGCCTTTCCGTCAGGGAAAGAGGTTCCCTCCCCTTTTTCAAAAACGATACGGCGGCCTCCGTCCGCCTTCGAGGATTCTTATGCCGGATATCGCCAGCACTTCCCTTGTCCCGGTCATGCCCCTGCGGGAAGTGGTCATGTTCCCGCGTTCCATCATGCCGCTCTTTGTCGGGCGCGAGGCCTCCATGAAGGCCATCGAGGCCGCGCAGGCCTGCGCCGGCAAACAGATCTATCTGGTGACACAGAAGGAACCGGAACTGGAAAAGCCCTCTCCCGAACAGCTTTTCCCCGTGGGGGTCATCTGTCGTGTCCTGCAGGTGCTGCGCCTGCCCGACGGCACCATCAAGGTGCTGTTCGAGGGCGTGCGGCGCGCCCGCTGGACGGCGCTGGAAGACGGCCCGACTTGTCTGATGGCGGCTGTCGAGGACATGTCGCAGCACGAAGGCCGCCCCGATGAACGTTCCGCGCTGGTGCGCGCCGTGCACGAGGCGCTGGAAGAATACGGTAAAATCAACAAGAAGATTTCCCAGGACGCCATGCTGTCCATGCAGGCGCTGGAAGATCCCGGCGCGCTGGCCGACGCCGTGCTGCCGCATCTGAAGGTTGACTACGTCAAAAAGCAGCAGGCGCTGGAAATGAGCGATGTTTCCGAGCGTCTGGAGCTGGTCTTCGAGCTGCTTCAGAGCGAGGTTTCGCTGGCCTCGGTGGAAAAGCGCATCAAAACGCGCGTGCGCCAGCAAATGGAGCGCAATCAGCGGGAATATTATCTGACCGAGCAGATCAAGGCCATCAACAAGGAAATGGGCCGGGACGACGATCCCCAGGCCGAGGTGGACGAGCTCGAACAGAAGCTGCGGGCGTTGAACATGCCTGAAGAGGCGCGCGAAAAGGCGCTTGCCGAGGTAAAGAAGCTGCGCACCATGCCGCCTTCCGCAGCCGAATATACGGTGGTCCGCAACTATGTGGACTGGTTCCTTGATTTGCCCTGGAACGAGCTCAAGGAAATCGACATCAACATCGAGACGGCCCGGCAGGTGCTGGACGGCGACCATTACGGCCTTGAGAAGCCCAAGGAGCGCATTCTCGAATATCTGGCCGTGCAGAAGCTCTCCAAGGGGCTCAAGGGCCCCATTCTCTGCTTTGTCGGCCCTCCCGGCGTGGGCAAAACGTCGCTGGCCAAGTCCGTGGCCAAGGCAACGGGGCGCGATTTTGTGCGTCTTTCCCTTGGCGGCGTACGTGACGAGGCCGAAATCCGCGGCCATCGCCGTACCTATGTGGGGGCCCTGCCCGGAAAGATTATCCAGTCGCTCAAGCGCGTCAAATACAACAATCCGCTTTTCTGCCTTGACGAAATCGACAAGATGACGGCCGATTACCGTGGCGATCCGGCCGCCGCCCTGCTGGAAGTCCTCGATCCGGAGCAGAACGATACCTTCATGGATCATTATCTCGATATCGAGTATGATCTTTCGAAAATCTTTTTCATCACCACGGCCAACTCGCTGCACAGCATTCCCATGCCGCTGCTGGACCGCATGGAAATTATCGAGCTGAACAGCTATCTGGAAACGGAGAAGCGCCATATCGCGCGTAATTTCCTGCTGCCGCGGCAGATTGAAGCCCACGGCCTCAAGCCGGAAAATATCCGTCTTTCTGAAAACGCGCTGCTGGACATCATCCGTTCCTACACGCGGGAGGCCGGCGTGCGCAATCTGGAGCGGGAAATCGGCGCTCTGTGCCGCAAGACGGCTATCAAGCTGGTGGAAGACGAAGATCTGGACAAGTGCATCAATGTGACCTGCCAGAGCCTGCCTTCCATGCTTGGCATCAAGAAGTACCGTCATGAGGAGCGTGAGAGCGAGCCGCAGGTGGGCGTGTGCGCGGGCATGGCCTACAATCAGCGCGGCGGGGAAATTCTGCTGGTGGAAACGAGCCTCATGTCGGGTTCCGGCCATGTGGTCACCACGGGGCAGCTGGGCGAAGTCATGACCGAGTCGGCCAAGGCCGCCCTGTCCTATGTGCGTTCGCGCGCGGACGTGCTGGGGCTTGATCCCCGTTTCTACCGCAAGGTCGATATCCATGTGCATGTGCCGTCCGGCGCGACGCCCAAGGACGGCCCCTCGGCGGGTATCACGCTGGCGACGTCCATCACGTCGGCCCTGCTCGGTATTCCTGTGCGCAACGATGTGGCCATGACCGGGGAAATCTCCCTGCGCGGGCGCGTGCTGCCCATCGGCGGCCTGCGTGAAAAACTGCTGGCCGCGCGGCGCAGCGGCATGAAGCGCATCATCATGCCGCATGACAACGAGAAGGATCTCAAGGAAGTGCCGGACGAGGTGCTGCGCGATCTGGAAATCATCTTTGTGGATCACGTGGACGAAGTGCTGCCGCTGGCGCTGGACGCCACGCCGGAGGAAATCTTCTCCGGGCGCGCCACGGCGACGCCGCTGTATCTTGCGCTGCGCGCCGGCAAGAGCGACAAAGGCGAAGACAGCAATCATCAGAATCAGTAAGTTGCAGCCCTGAGGCTGAGCCGAAACAAATAAGAAGCGGTTTGAGATAACCGCCCCGCCCGCGCAGAATGGAAGTATGGTTTTCCGTCCTGCGCGGGCGGCGTCGTTTTTCGGGTGAAACGCGAGGCGGCGGCCCTGCGCCGCCCGGCCCGAAGCGAGCGGAAAACCGCGTTTTTTCCGTGAAACGACAGGCCGGTTTGAAGCGCGCAGCAAATGTCTGGGCTCAGGACTTATTACGCTTTTTTGAGGGGGAAGAAACCCCTTTTGCTCGCGGCAAAAAGGGGGTTCTTCCCCCTCAAACTCCCCCATCTTCCCCAAAACCCGCACATAATATACTGGCAGGTAAAGATAGATGTATCTATAGCATAAAGTTATATTTTATTTTTTGCATATTATCCCGCAGAAAAACAGCTCTTGATAATAAGTCCTGACCCTAGAGCGTTTCACCTTTGAAAAAGGTGAAACGCGAGGCGACAGCACAGCGCCGCCCGGCCAAAAGTGAGCGGAAAAACCGCGTTTTTTCCGCGAAACGACAGGCCGTATGGTTTGAAGCGCGCAGCGTTTCAAACTAAAAATGCTCTAGGGCCTGTTAATATAAATTTTACAAATGATTTCAATAGATAAGATAAATAGGCTGTGCACGCGCCACTTGTCTTTGGTGGCGGGGTCGCCTCGTATTCTTGACTTTTTCCCGATAAAAGCGCGCTGGGGAAGGGATGGGGGGCTTGGGGGGAAGGGCCCAGCCTTTTCGCAGCGAAGCGAGAAAAGGCGTTCTCGTAGTCCTCTCGCGCCAG